>JBGTGK010000401.1:0-6074 GCA_041746795.1 Phormidesmis sp. | reverse complement strand
TCGCCACCCCATCCATCACCGGCATTCGCATGTCGAGCAAAGCCACCTCAGGAAGGTTCCCCTTAGGCTGCTGAGCTAAAAGTGCTAAAGCACGCTGGCCATTGTCAGCCTCGCCCCAAATCGTCAGGTCTTCTTCTAAAGAGAGCAGCGCGACGAGTCCTTCGCGAATCAGTCTTTGATCTTCGACGATGAGAATTTTAAGCATCTTTCAAGGGACGGGGATAGGGAGAGTGACCTGAAGACGGGTGCCTTGTTGCTGGCCCTTTTGTGGGGCCTCTTGTTGGGCGATAGGGCTGTTGATGGCAAAAGTGCCGCCGGTTGCTTGGGCGCGATCGCGCATACTCTGCAAGCCAAAACCCGTTCTAGCTGAGCTGGGGTCAAAGCCAACGCCATCATCTTCTAGCGTGAGCGTGGCGATCGTCTGAGAGCGGACTAGGTGCAGGTGAATATGGCTGGCGTGGGCGTGCTTAACGATATTGGTCAGGCCTTCTTGGACGATGCGGTAAAGAATCACGTTGAGATTTGCCGGGAGCGGGCGGTTGAGCTGAATGTCTTGAGTGATTTTAAGACCCGTCGGATCGGCCTGACTGTTTTGGGTGTCGGCAAGCAGGCGGGCGATCGCACCGGCTAACGTTTCGCCTGCCAGCGGATCGGGTCGTAGCGCCGCCACCGACTGACGCACTTCTTGTAAAGACTGACTGCCGAGGCGTTTGGCTTCGCCTAAGAATTTTTGCGATCGCGCCGGATCTTTTTCCCACAGCTTCAGCGCGCTCTCAAGCTGAATGTTCAAGGCAGTCAGCGAATGACCCAGCGAATCATGAATGTCGCGAGCAATCCGGCTACGCTCTTGATCCATCGCCAGCTTTTCAATCGCTTGAGCTGATTCGCGCAGATTTTGGTTAGCCCGCTGTAGCCGCTGCTGACTCTGACGCTCCGTTAACAGGGCATTAATTAATAGCACTACCAGCAGCAGCGACAGGCCAAAGAGCACAATAAAATTGAGCTGAAAACTCATAATCAACCCGTGCAGGCGGCGCTGCCCCTCAGGCGGCAGGCGGCGACCGATTTTAGAAAGCGCCTGTAGCCGTAGATGTAATCCTACCCAAAATAAGAGGAAGGCAAGGCCCGTCAGGGTAATTCGTCCGGCTAGCCCAAACATCAAACAGCCACGAATGACCAATACCAAATAGACAACGGGGACAATTCGGCCATCATTAAACATCGTGACCGATGTGGCCAGCGTCAGCAGTATGAGCAGTATTTGTCCTAGCGTATGGCCCAAGCGCGGCAGCTTACCGAGCGGCAGATAGAGCCCCATCAGGCCAAAAAGGGTGAGGGTAATAACGGCTATCAGCGGACTGTGCTCCCAGCTAGGGGGCGGCCCGCCGTGACGGCTGCCGGGTGGTAAGGGTGGGCCGTTTAGCACGCTGATAAAAGCAACCGCCAGCAAGCCCCACTCTAAAAAAAGCAAAAAGCGAAAGGGATGATTGCTTAGCTGAATGGCTCGGCCCATAAGTATAGGTAGGAAGCGTGGAGTAGAAGGGCGATCGCTCTATAGCTTTGGCTACTTAGCTCTGGAGCTTTGGCCACTTAGCTCTGGACATTTTTAGTGAGTTAAACCGTTGATGCATATAGAGCTAAGTGGCTCACTAACGTGCGAGTGCATTCGACGCTAGCTCTAACAAAACTATCACCCAATTTAGCGAGTGATGACCAGGCTGTTCAGGCAGATCGTGACCAAAGTCATGGGTGCGATCATGACCTTTGCCGCCTCTCACATCAGGCGGCATTGCCTAATCTAGATGTGTTCCCAGCAACCTGGGCTCTGAAGCTAAGCAGTGCTAGGAACTTGTTCAATGACTCAATCTCACCTAGAAAAATCCATGAAAAACCTTAAAACAATTGCTTTCGGCGGTCTGACTGCGCTAACGCTAATAGCTGCGATGACTCATCTACCTGCACGCGCAGATGGCACGGGCGGCCCTCGCGGGGGCCACGCGCTTGAGCAGCTTAATTTGTCTGCTGAGCAAACGTCTCAAATTGCGACTATTCGCGCTGACGCTAAGAGCCAGATGCAGGCAGTGCTAACACCTGAGCAGCAAACAGCAGCGGCAGCAGATGGCGGTCACGGTTGGCGACAGCTCAACCTCACCGACGCGCAGCGCAGCCAAATGCAGTCTATCCACAAGGCCTCTAAAGCGAAGATTGACGCCGTGCTGACTGCCGAGCAGCGCCAGCAGCTCGCCACCGCCGAGGCTGCTGAACATGCAGGTGGCAGAGGAGGCCCAGGCCACGGTCTAGACAAACTTAATCTCACAGCAGATCAGTCTTCTCAAATTGAGGCTATTCGCACCGATACGCGCAGTCAAATGCAGGCCGTTCTTACCCCTGAACAGCGGACTGCGGTAGAAGGCAGTGGCGCTCAGCGGGGGGCACGTCGACAGCTCGATCTTAGCGACGCACAGCGTAGCCAAATGCAGGCCATTCGTGAGGCCTCTAAGACCAAAATTGACGCGGTGCTCACTGCCGAGCAGCGCCAGCAGCTAGACCAAATGCATCAAGAGCGGGGCGATCGCCAAGGCCAGCCCCCAGCCGCTCAGTAGACACGCTCAGTAGATTTCTGTAATAGGGGCGCAGGACTCTGCACCCCTATTCGGTCTACAAATGGCTTAAATCCACTCAATAGTTCATATGCCTAATGTCGACGACTACGGCAATTCACTTATGGCCCAGCACTTGCAGTCATATAATCTTCAGTTTCCTCCGCCGGGATAAAGAAACTTCTTGCTCGATCAGCTAATAATGATGACTAAAACGCTACTAAAGTACGGACAGTGACGATTTTTTGATTAGCTCTCAGTATTCGTAGATGTACCGTTCTCTTCTCTTCTCTACTAGGCTACAGACGGCCTAACCAAATAGAATCCAACTATGAGTTTGCAGCTACCCCCATCGCCTGAGCAGGACTATCTGCCTCCACCAGACTTTCCAGCAAAGACCGTTTCGAAGCCTTCAGTGAAACCTTTAGCGAGACGATTTCCGGCCAAAGGTTTTGCTGCCCTACTCCATTTTAAGCCTGTTGGCAGGGGGTAGCTATTTGCTCTACCGGCAGTTTGTCATTCTGCCCCAGCAGACAGTGGCTGCCCAGACCAAGACGGTCAGTGTAGAAACCGCAACGCTGCCGATTACCGTCTCTGCGAACGGGACGATTAAGCCTGAGCAACAAACCAACGTTAGCCCTAAAAGCTCAGGGCGACTGCGGCAAGTGAGTGTCGATGAAGGTGCAGTTGTAGAAACGGGGCAAATCTTAGCCTACATGGACGACTCTGATCTCAAAGGGCAGCTGATCCAGGCGAAAGGACAGCTAGCAGCGGCTCAGGCTAACCTGAACAAGCTATTGGCGGGCAACCTGCCCCAAGAGATTTCTCAGACCGAGGCGACCCTGGCTACCGACAAAGCTCAGCTCAACAAAGCCACACAAGACCTGCGTCGCTATCAGAGCCTTTACAGTCAAGGCGCAGTCGCGGCTGCGGATCTCAACACCTATCAGGTAGCGCAAGCCACGGCGCAGGCTAATGTAAATAGCGCTCAGCAGGCGCTAGACCTTAGCCAAACTGGCAGCCGTCAGGAAGATATCGCCCAAGCCAAAGCGCAAGTTGTTCAGGCGCAGGGCGCGTTGACGACGGCCCAAACGCAGATCGACGATACGGTAATTCGGGCTCCTTTTAGCGGCACGGTGACGGCTCGCTACGCCGATCCCGGAGACTTTGTAGCGCCGACCACAGCAGCGAGTGAGACCTCTTCTTCCTCTTCCTCCTCTGTTTTGTCTTTGGCCTCTAACTATCAGGTGATTGCTAATGTAGCAGAGACGGACATTGCCAAAATCAAACTGGGGCAAACGGCTATTATCAAGGCCGACGCCTACCCGAGCCAGCAGTTTGAAGGAACCGTTGCTCAGATCGCTGAGCAGGCAACCGTGACTTCGAATGTGACCAGCTTTGAGGTACATGTCAATCTGCCTGAAGCCGCTCAGGCCCAGCTCCGACCAGGGATGAATACCGATGTAGAATTCCAGGCCGGTGAGCTGAAAAATGTCAGGGTGGTGCCTACCGTTGCGATCGCGCGGCAGGCGCAAGGAGAGGGCGTAATGGTGCTGGGCGCGAACAATAAGCCTCAGTTTAAGCCGGTTAAAACAGGACTGACCGTTAATGATAAAACGCAGGTGGTGTCTGGGCTCACGGGCGATGAGAAGATTGTTCTAAGCGCCGCTCAGGGACTCCCTGAGAACATGCGGAATATTGGAGCGGGCCGAAGTTCACCGATTCCTGGGCTCGGTGGCGGCGGGGGTTCCGGTGGCAGCGGTGCTGGCAGTGGCAATCACGGCGGTGGGGGTTCCAGCGGTAGCGGTGCTGGCGGGGGCAATCGCGGTGGTGGAGGTAATCCCGGTGGGTAGCAACCGTTTACCTTCGGTGACGGTGGCGGAAATTTTGGCGATGGCGATCGCGGCCATTTCACTAATCGTCGTCGGCATCGGCATCGCCAATATTATGCTGGTCTCAGTGGTAGAGCACACCCGCGAGATCGGCATTCGCAAGGCCGTAGGCGCGACTAATCAGGCGATCTTAAGTCAGTTTTTGGCGGAGGTGATCGCGATTTCAGCCGCAGGCGGCGTGCTGGGCGTTTTGCTGGGGGCGGCGATCGCTCGGATCGCTGCTACCGCGTTTAAGTTTCCGTTTGTAATTTCGCTGTGGGCGATCGCGCTAGGCGTTGGCCTGTCTTTTATCATCGGCATTGTGGCAGGTGTGGCCCCGGCTCGCAGCGCCGCTAGGCTAGACCCAATTATTGCCTTAAGAAGTGATTAGCCATCTCTCGGAGATTCTGTTATGACCGCCATGATTTGGTTAGAAGATATTCACAAAACCTACCGATTAGGAGAGGTCGATGTGCCCGTGCTTAAGGGCATCGATCTGACGATTGAAGAGGGAGACTATGTGGCAATTATGGGGGCATCAGGGTCAGGAGAATCTACCCTGATGAACATTATCGGCTGCTTGGATCGCCCTTCTACCGGCCAGTATGTACTCGAAGGGCGCAACCTCACTACGCTGGATAACGCAGGGCTGGCCTACATTCGCAACCAGCGCATCGGTCTTGTATTCCAACAGTTTAATCTGCTGCCTCGAATTACCGCACTCGAAAATGTCATGCTGCCGATGGTTTATGCCGGGGCGACGCGGGCGCAGCGGCGAATGCAGCTACTAACCGAACTCAACGCTCAGGGCATCACCGTCGTGATTGTTACCCACGAGCCTGACATCGCCGCCCAAACTCACCGAACCATCCATGTAAAAGACGGTTTGCTGCAAAAAGAGCATCCACTGATGAATCAGAATTTGAACGTCGATTGATCGCCCTCTGAATAGATCTACAAACTTTTTTGTTGTCGATTCCAATATATCGCGACATATTATTTATCAAGGTAGTTAACGATATATCGTAATACCCCAAAACTTACCATTCACAAAAGACAAAACATGATGATGAATCACGAAAGACAAAGTATGTTCAACCAATTTCGCGCCCAATTTGGCGGGCCAGCCTGGGCAGGAGAAGGCCCTGGCAATCCGTTCTTTATGAGCGAACGGCATGGACATAGGCATGGACACGGAGGCCCGTTTGGGGGTGGCTGGGGTGAAAAACCTCGCACCCGCCGGGGGAACGTAAAATTCATTCTGCTAGAGCTTCTATCCAAGCGTCCCCAGCATGGTTATGAATTGATTCAAGCGCAAGAGAACCGTTGTGGAGGCTTTCGCAGCCTGAGCCCAGGTTCTGTTTATCCTACGCTTCAGATGCTGGAAGAAGGTGGCTATCTGACCAGTGAGGAAGTCGATGACAAGCGGGTTTACACGATTACAGAAAGCGGCAGACAGTTTTTAAGCGATTCTCCAAAGGAGAGGCTACGCCATCGCAATCAGCAGTCTCATTCAGGCAATCCTAACGACAGCTTTGAGGAAGGTAAGCCTGCTGAATTAATTGAGCTGCTGCACACTTTAACGGAGTTGAATGATGCTGTT
>JBGTGK010000400.1:0-8508 GCA_041746795.1 Phormidesmis sp. | reverse complement strand
GGCCTGATTTTGAATCTTAATACCGGTGTCGGTCTAGCGCCTTTATTTGGAGCCTTGGGCACACCTCGTTTGATGCCTTTGGGTGATTCGATCACTGCTGGAGAGCACACTAGCGGTGCGTATCCGGGTGCGTATCGTCGTGAATTTTGGGATCGGTCGGTGGCTGATGGCCTTTCGGTTAATTTTGTCGGGAGCGAGCAGAATGGCCCTACCAGCTTGGGCGATCGCGACCATGCAGGATTTCCTGGCCGGAAGATCGCGGACATAACAAACTGGGTCACCAGTGGTAACCTGGCTAAATATCCAACGGATGCGATTTTGTTAGGCATTGGTACTAACGACGCGAATAACTATGCCTCTGGCAGTCAAATGCGAGATCGGCTCAACACCCTAATTAACGCTATTACTGCGGCAGCTCCCAACACCTATTTATATGTATCTTCTATCACACCGTTAGACGCACCCCGAGGGACTGCGGCGGAGGCGAAAAGCGTGGCTGACTATAATGCTCTAATTCCAGCTTTGGTCGCAAAGAAAGCGTTAGAGGGAAAGCGGGTGTCATTTGTGAATGCAGGGGGGAGTTTGAGTGTTGGCGATATCAATGGCGACAACAGTTTGACAAACGATGTGGACGATGGCTTGCATCCGACTGCCGCTGGCTATGACAAACTAGGAGATGCCTGGTACAGCAAAGTGTTTAATCCTACCTCTCTAGCCGGTAAAAGCGATCTGTCAGGCAGTAGGTTTGACGATCGCTTGATTGGTAATAGCAGCAACAACTTTTTAGTTGGCGGCGGCGGACGAGATGAGCTGACGGGTGGCGGCGGCGCTGATGTTTTTGGCTATAAAAGTATCAGTGATGGCGCTGATAAGATTACGGACTTCAGCAGCGATGATCGTATCAAAATTTCGGCGGCTGGGTTTGGGGGTGACCTATTTGCGGGTATGACGCTGGACAGCTCATTTTTTATCAAGGGCAGTAGTCCTAGCCCTAGCGGCAGTAAGTCGGCCTTCCTCTACAGCACAGACAGTCATACGCTGAGCTTTGATCGGGACGGCTTGGGTAGTTTTGCCACTGCGGCGATCGCGACCTTTACCAACGGATTCAATCTGCAAGCCAACCAAATCAATATCGTTGCTTAGCGCTCTTTCGAGCTGATAGCAATGGTTGAAAAAGCTAGAAATAGTCCCCTTTCATAGATACAGCAAAGCCGGTGTACGAATTCATTTGTACACCGGCTTATTTGTTGTGGATATGGACTACCGGCTGGTCGATGAAAAGTAGAAGGCCCAGGCAGAAGGGGCAGGCGGCTGCCAGCTAAACTTTGCGGTGGGTACTGAAATTTTGATTTCTTTGTAAGGCGATCGCGCGTCCACTGCGATCGCCTGAACCGGCTCCTGAAGGGTTGACAGGTCGAATTTTACACTGCCAGGATCTTCTTTGGGCTGCTCTAAGTAACAGATGGCCGCTTTGCTACCATCCCGTAGGCAATAGCCCTGACTACTAAGGGTATTGTCTGAAGACATATTGGCAGTAAATGCATTCTCTATAAACCGGCTGTAGGTTTTGATAGCTGCTTTGTTGGGATAAGGTGCAGAAAACGCTTGGCCTTCAGGCTGATTTCCCCAAATGTTGGCGACACCGCCCGCCATGGCTGATAGCCAAAGCCCCTGGCGCGTGAGTTCAGGCGTATAGTCCTTTTTGGGATATCGGCTGGGCGTACGAATACGGAATCGGTCTTCAGAGAAAGCAGGCCGCTGGTTAGCCTCTTTTAAGTGATTTTTGTAGTCTTCGTAGCTGGGACGATGCCATTCCCAAGAGGCGTAATCCAGCTTTGAGCTGATTTCTCGGTACTCATTTTTATAGCCTCTGCCGCCCACCAAATGATGGTAACTACAGTCAGCTCGCAGCTTAGCTCTGAAATCTTCAATCTCTGCTGCACTAGCCCACTCAAACAGATCAAAGCCGTAGCTTACCGTCCAGCCTGGAATAGGCGCTAGCCTAGCGGCAATTTCTGTATAGAGCAGGTTGGGATCGACATTATAGCCAGTAGGCGTTTCTCCCCTAGACTCATCTCCCCAGATCCAAAAGTGGGTCACGCCGCCATGTCGATAGGTGTTGAGGACGACAGCTTCAAAATAGCTAGGATTCTTAATGAAATCTCGCAAGTTGGTGATGTGAAATCCGGTGAAGCCATGGCCGTCTATGAACTCGTCTAGGCCTGCTGCTAAATCCGGTTTATCGTACATCACGAACTGCGGCACGAACGCTTTTTCAGTGGCCGAGTGAACCCATTTATCGCCTTTAGCGGTAACAAATCCTTTCGCGTAGGTTGGGCGCTCAGCATTGATCGTAATCTCGCCTCCCGTGCTAAATGTCCAGGTGCCTACCTGAGTGGGCGTGAAGCGAAACTTATTTTGTCCGTTGGCCTGAAAGGTTAGAACCTTTTGCTGTTCTCCGCTTTCGTGCTGAATATTAACGGGCTGGTGAGGGCCAACGGATACTGGCACCTCATAGCATTCCCAGACCGGTCGGCTGGCCTGAGTAGGAGAAAGACAGCTTTCGCTAAACTGAGCAGCGATCGCCTCCGAAACGTCAGGCACAGGATAGAGCACAGTGCGTAGATACATAGTAGCCACGACAGCGACAATACCTACTAGAAAAAGTGCTACGGGCTTCTTGTATTTCATTATTTTAGCTAGTCGGATTAACTAGTCGTGAGGCTGCTTTACGGATTTTGATTCCATAGACTTAGATAGCTGATCTGGAGACATGCCTTCGCTCACCAGCGGATAAGCGAGACCGCCTAAACCTGCCGCCAGCAGGGTTTTAATGCGCATGAGCAAGATGGTAGAAAGCGCTACGGCTGGGCTAACGCCAAATAAATTGAGAGTAAAGCTATAGGCGAATTCGGTGATTCCAATACCGCCAATGGAAAACGGCAGGTTCATGATGAACATAATAATCGGCACGGCTACAAGCATGCTGCTGAAGCTAACGCTGCCACCGAAGGCCAGAACGCTCACCCACACGTTACAGATGGACAAGAAATAAAACAATAGTGAATTGAAAACGGCAAGCCATAGCGCCCCTGGCTTATCTTTAAAAACTAAAACAGCCGTCCTAAACTTGCTGAGCTTCTTTAGAAAAGAAGACACTAAGGCAAACTTATTGCCAAAGCGTCTTTTGATAAAGTTGAAGGGGCGATCGTCGATAATGATCCAGCAGATGAAAGCTACCCCGACAACGCCTACGGAAAGGGCGATCGTCAGCCAAGGCAGGTTAAACGTTTGCAGGTTGATGACGACTGCGATCGCTGCCAAAACCACCAGCGTTGCCAAGCCGCTAAAGCGCTCAACAAAAACAACCGCCGCAGAATCGGCATAGCGTCCGGTATAGCGTCCTAGCTCATTAATGCGAACAACATCGCCGCCAATGCTGCTAGGCAGCACCATACTGAAAAAACGACCCACAATGTAGTAAGCATACAGTCGCCAGAAGCCCACCTCAAGATTGCAGGCGCGTGCCAAGCAGAACCACTTGATAGAGCTTATAAAGTCAGATAAAAATACCAGCAGGACAGAAACAGTCAGCAGAGTGAGATTCGCGCTAGAGAATGTGCTGAACAGGTTTCGCCAGCCCTGAAGCGTTAAAAGATCTGCCTTGTGAAAGACAAACACGAGTAACGCTGTAGTGACTGCGATACGAATAAAGTTCAGAATTGACTTTCTCTTCATACCTTATACCGGAGTCGCAAGGGGCTTTTTGTCGCTGGGAATAATGATGTACGTCTTAGACACTTCTCGGATCTCTGATTGAATGTGAGACTCGCTCCAGCCCAGCTCTTTTGCCATTAGCTCAGCGAAGATTCGCAGCTGGTCTTCGCCAGGATATTCTACGCTAGCTAAATCAGTGCGTCTTAACACAACGTCAGAGAGCGTGGTTGCCATTTCGTCACGAATAGCGTGAATCACTTCAGCCTTAACAATAGGCGTCCCTGGAATGACTTCTGCCCATTCAGGGTTTTCATTGATGTAAGACAAAGGCCGCTGATACTGCGAACCATAGGTTTCTACTAGGTGTAGAACAACTTCTTCGCTAAAGCGCCCTGATTCGGCCTGAATAGCCTGCTGCTTAAGCTTGTCAAGATACTCAATGTCGCCGCCCCACAGCGGTACTTTAGCTGTCGTGCAGAGAGCCTTCTTGCCAATTTTTTGACAGATAATGTCAAGCGTTTTTTCAGCCACATCACGAGCGGTTGTAAACTTCACCCCAACGACGCTCACGAGGCGTTCAATCTGATCGTCTTTAGCATGATCTACGATTTCGTAGTGCTTGAGTGGAGCCGCTGATCCTTCACCATCAGCAGGCACAATTCCCCACAAAACATGTCGCACGTCTTCGCGGGTGAGCTTAGCTGCTGGATAGCCCTCATTGATCATATCGATGTAGTCTTGAATCTCTTCTTCCGTGATAGTAATGTTCTCAGGGTCGTCTTCCTTGCAAGATAAGTGCAGTGAGCCAATTAGAGAGTAACCGCGCCAGGGAATGGCAAATGACAGGCTAGCTTTTTTATCTAAAACGGCCTGACGATCTTCGTACATCGGTTTGATGGGGAAGGTCAGGGCATAGTCTTCTTCAAGGAACGGTCGAGTGAGTAAGCTAAATGCCTTGGACGCATGAACTGGCTGCTTTTTGAGCTGTTCGCCAGTGAGCTTGAGCGTGTTGACAATCCAGGGGCCAGAAGCGTTGATAACAGCTTTGGCGTTGATGGAAAAGGTTTCGCCACTGATCAGGTCTTTGGCTTCTACGCCGGTAATGGTATTACCAGATTTGAGGAAGTCTGTGACCTCAACGCAGTTGGCAATTTGGGCACCGCGCTCAGCCGCTGACTGAATGCAGGAGATCAAGAGCCGCTCGGTATTATGCATTTGGCCTTCGTACCAAACCGCGCCGCCCGTCAGGTTTTCACTGTCAATATCAGGGGCAATTCTTAAGACCTCTTTTTTAGAGATCATATAGGAGTTAGGAATTCTCCGAGCCGGGTCTTTAGACCACTGTCTGTCGAGGCTACACAGGTCGTAGGCTTTGATGTAGATGGACATGGTTTCGCGGCCTTTGATGCCGTGACCATATATCGGCAGCAGATAGGGCTGAGAGTTGACCAAATGAGGAGCTCTAGCGTGGAGAAGGTTGCGCTCACGAATAGATTCGCGCGCCCGCTTGAAGTCAATATGCTGTAGGTAGCGCAAGCCGCTGTGGGCAATTTTGGCGCTGTTGGACGATGTGGCCCAGCCAAAGTCCTTGCGCTCAAGCAGAGCCACCTTGAGACCTCGCAGGGTGGCATCCCAGGCACAGGCTGCACCATTGATGCCGCCGCCAACGACGACGAGATCATAATCTTGGTTTGCTAATGCTTGGATATTTCGTTTCATGGGTTTCCTCAAAAGGGTAGTTTTGTCTTTCAGTGGCACGTGATTTGGCTGCGATCGCTGATGCCAGGAATCCTTTTATGAAGGGACTGCCTCAGGAACTTTCTTGTAATCGACGACTTTGGCGGGAACGCCCATGGCGATCGCATTCATCGGCACGTCTTTGGTGACAATAGCGCCCGCGCCGATAATGGCGTTATCCCCAATAGATACGCCATCTAAAACAACGCCCTTTGCGCCGATCCAACAGTTTTCGCCGATCAGGGTAGGGCCATTAGAATAGCTACTTTGTTCAGCCAGTGGAACTGCTGAGCGATAGTCATACTGGCCACCGCTCATAATATAGTTATAAGCCGCAATCAGGGTTCCTTTGCCAATAACTAGCCGCCGCTTCGAATACACTTCACAATTCGCGCCAATATTTACCTTGGCTTGTATATCGATATCGCCATTTTTACAGTAGAGGATAGTGTTGCGCCCGATAAAAACACCGTCTCCGATGCTGATTCCAGCATTGCTTTCGCCTTTGGCATCGAGCACGCAGTTGTCGTCAATGATGACGTTGCTGCCAATTTTAATTTTGTCAGGATGCCGAAGGGTGACGCCTCGCCCAAAGACGACGTTTTTACCAACTTCACCTAGCAAGGAAGGGTAAAGCTTGCTTCTGAGCAGAAGGCCCAAAGCACCGGGCAGATTGCTGCATAGCAGTGAGATCAGCTCGAACTGAATCAGGCTGCTGATGCTGGTTTTGCCGATGGTGAGGGCTGCATACTGCTGCCATTTGGGCGTTTTTGACTCACCGAACTCTCTGACTTTGAATTTTCCTGATTCCATGCCTGATTCCATGTTTGTGGGCTCGCTGTAAGTAGAGATAGATAGGTTGTATAAATCAATTTGTTTGCAGAGAAACCCACTGTTGTTTCACGTACCATTCACCCAGTTCTTTCAGCCCCTTTTTATCTGAATGGCGGGGTGTAAACCCCAGCAGATTTCTGAGCTTTGAGGTGTCGAACGAGCGATCCTTGGTATAAAAGGCGAGTCTGCGGCGGTAGATAGGGGGTTCGATACCGAGCGGACGGAAGATCAGTTCACAAAGGTCTGCGATCGCAAACATCGGCCCCGCAGGCAGCGAAATGAATTTAATCGGCACAGCGTACAGATCGCTAATGAGCGCAACCATTTCTTTAAAGGTCATGGCCTTTTCACTGCCGCAAATGAACGTTTCGCCCACGGCTTTGGGATGCACTGCCGTGACTAGCAAGCAGTCGGTCAGGTCGTCTACATGGATAAAGTGAAGCAGGTTACTGCCGTTGCCGATAGCAGGCACCCAGCCTTTGCTGACCATTTTGTAAATTTTCAGGAGCCTTTTTTCGCCGGGGCCGTAAATGCCTGCGGGGCGAACAATGGCGACGGGCAACCCGGTTTGCTCGCCAAAAGCCTTGATCCACTGTTCACCTTCTAGCTTGGTGGCCTGATAGATGTCGCCGGGTTCGGTGGGATAGGTTTCGTTGGCGGGCGGATTTTTGATGTGGCCGTGAACGCCGATGGTGGAGATATGCACAAAGCGCTGAAAGTTGGGTTGCTTGAGGGCGGCTTTGGCGAGTAGCTGAGTGCTGAGAATGTGGACGTTGTGATAGCCTACGTCAGGTGATTTGGCTTCGCGGAAGGGGGTCACCATGTGGAAGATATGGGTGACGCCCGCCATGGCCTGCTCGATGAGATCGGCGTCGAAAACGTCGCCTTTGAACCATTGGATGGGGAGGCCGTCGAACTGCTGAATGTTGGATGTGGGGCGGGCGATCGCCACGACTTCAACGCCCTGCCCAACCAGCTTGTGAGTCAGCAGCGAGCCGGTGAAGCCAGTCGCGCCTGTGACCAACACCCGACTGCCTTTAGGCAACAGCGTAGCCGGATTAACCTCTGGCTTGGTCTCATTTGAACTAGCGGGATGCTGATTAGTCATGACTTGGTTGCCTCCTGATTAACAAGTTTGAGAATAATGGGAGAGCCCAGCAGCCTCGAAAGACCTAGCTCACGAGCGCTTCCTTCTAGCAGTGTGGAAATACCGGGCTGCTTCATCATGCGGTGTAGCACCATCGGCCAAAAGAATTGAGCATAGCGATCGTCCACCTTCAGCCCTAAACTTTTCGCGTAGGTCAACAGCTCTGTTTCGTTGTAGCAAGTATAAGGACGAGTATTGCCTTCGACGCCCTTTTTGAAGGAAAACAGGAGCGGTGTAACGTAGTTAATGCTGCACAGGGTTGGGTAGTCGACCAGCACCGCTTGCGATGCCACCCGGCTTAGCTCGCTAAAGAAGGCTTGCCACCGCTCGACATGCGCTAAAAAACGATAGCTAATCACCACATCAAACGAGTCATTGGCGTAGGGCAATGCCAGCACATCACTGACTTGAAACTTACACTGGCCCGATTCTATCAAAGGCCGAATTTGGGTTTGACAACTCTCGTCACTGCCCAAGACGGTAACCGAGTGCCCGGCTGCGATGAGATGAGAGGTGAGCTGTCCATGCCCCCCACCTACCTCCAAAATTTTAGCCGTTCGGTAAGGTTTCATCATAGACAAGGTTGCTTCAGACTGTACTTGCAGCAGCCACCTGCCCGTTGGCCCCGAAAACCGGGCAGCATAGGCAGCCGAAGAGGTTTCAATATCCGCAGTTTCTAAAAAATATTCGGTCTGAGACATGGTAGAGTTACTTAGAGAAAAATTGTCTGTAAAGATGACCCTGATCTGGCCAAATGATGCTCCACTGCTGGAGCCCTGATTTACAGGCATTCTTAAGGCATTGACAGAAGGGTGCTCAGAAGCGCGTAAGCGCCTATAGGGTTCGCTATGAAAGGATTGGGATAGAGTCCTGAGGCTCAGCAAGAAATACTGGTGACTCTGGTTTCAATTTGCCCAGTTGAGACGGGCTCGCTTCAAGACACAGCCGCTGTCTCTGGTACTCGCGGCTTTTGGAAGGGTGGCTGTTTGGCTTGCCACTGTTGAAATCTTTGCTGGACTTTCTCAATCTCGGCGTTTTGCTGGCCGGGGCTCCAGCCTAAAGCGTCCCCCATC
>JBGTGK010000399.1:0-7364 GCA_041746795.1 Phormidesmis sp. | reverse complement strand
TATGTATTGGTCGGGCAGTCGAACATGGTCGGTGCTGCCGCGATACCCGATGATATCAAGACCAGCGCTAACGTTTTCACCTTTGGCAACGACTATCACTGGGAAAAGGCCACGGAACCCGTTGATAGCCCAGCAGGCCAGATCGACAGCGTTTCAGAAGATCCTAAGTCGGGATTTGGCCCGGCCTTCACCTTTGCAAAAACCCTGGTCGCCGAAGACAGCAGCCAGCTCATCGGCCTGATTCCTTGTGCCAAAGACGGCTCTTCGATTACCGAGTGGCAAAAGAACCTGAGCGATCAAACGCTTTACGGCTCTTGCCTTAAGCGCGTGCGCGCCGCTTCCTCTATGGGTGAAGTCAGCGGCATTCTGTTCTTTCAGGGTGAAGCCGACACGATTGATCCGCAGCAGTTTCCTACCCTTCAGCCGGATGCCGAAGCCTGGGCTGAAAAATTCGCCCTTTTCGCCTATAACTTCCGCCAGGATATAGGCAAACCTAATTTGCCTTTGGTGTACGCACAGCTAGGCCAGCCCGCAGACTTAGATGGCCTGCCCAACTGGGATTTAGTAAAGGCGCAGCAAAAAAATATTCAAATTCCTGACGCCACTCTGATCGAGACGGCTGACTTGCCGATGGAAGGCATTCATTTTACGGTGGATAGCTATAAAGTGATTGGTCAACGGTTTGCAGAGGCAATGAACAGCGTCAGAGTAGCCCAGGCCAAAGCCCAAACCAAAGGTTTAGATAGCGCTGCTGATTCTGATAATAAAAACCCACTGGCAAAATCTGCGCCGTGAATTTAGACGGTGAAAGCTCTATCAAAAGACGTTCTTCAAGTTTATCTGAAGTCCTGGCAGGATAGACTCACCGGACAAGATCGTTGAGAAGGAGACTGTTTCGACCGTCTGGCCTGCTCGATAAATCTCGACGCTTTTTCCCTTTGGATTAATTAGCCAGCCTAGCTTGAGGCCGTTGTCTATATACTCCTGCATTTTGGCCTGAAGGACTGACAGGCTGTCGCTGGTAGATCGTAGCTTTATGGCAAAGTCAGGACAAAGAGGAAGGAACTTGTTGGGGTCGGGTGAGAGGGCTTCTAAGCGCGATCGCAATACCCAAGAAACGTCAGGCGATCGCGTGGCGCCACTCGGCAGCTTGAACCCAGTGGATGAATCGAATACGATTCCGGTGCCGTCAGTCTTTGCCCAGCTGACTATGTACCAGTTCAGATCAGCGTTTCGACGGCCTGTGTCCCATCCAGTTGGTGGCATGATGATGAAATTTCCCTCTGCGGTAAGTTCTAGCCTCAAGTCTCGGTTGGCCTGACACAAGCGATAGAACTCGGCTTCATTAAGCCGAAGGTCAGCAGCCTGCATTTCTAAGGTGAGGGTCATCATTGCGAGTAGCCATGAATGCGTATCGCTATTTTACTTTAGTTCTGATAGTGAACGCAGTCGTCGCAAGGGCCGCTAGGGTTGATGGCGCAGCGGACAAGTTCGGAGCGAGCGTTGTAGGTGCAGGTGATGTCGCCGATAACCCAAGCGCCGTTGAGGAGGGTTCGTTCTTCGGGCACGGTGGTTTCTTTGACGTGAACGACGGCTTTGTGAAGGTGGTAGCGGCCTAGCTTGAGCTGGTACTGATGGCGGCGCACGAGAATTTGATAGGTGTGGCCGTCAATGTCTACATAGGTGCCGGGGTACAGGCTGCGATCCAGCTTAACGTGGCCCAGCACGGTTTTAGAGTCGCTGAGAACGATGTCAGTCGGTAGGGCTTTTAACTCCATAAATGAATGATAGCGATTTTGAAAGGATCGCGATATTGGACAGGTGTACAAGACATCCCCCAACCTACGAAAGATCAGGGGATGCTCGTTAATCAGTCATCCGCTGGTGTCAGAAGCGGCTTACTTTTTAGCCGCTTCCTGGCGCTCTTTAGCTTCTTTGATCACTTCTTCGGCGACGTTCTTAGGACAGGGGGAATAGTTGCCAAACTCCATCGAGAACTGACCGCGACCAGAGGTCATGGTGCGCAAATCGCCGATGTAGCCGAACATTTCACTCAAAGGCACGTCGGCTTTGATGCGAACGCCCATCGGGTTGGAGTTCTGAGACTTGATCATGCCGCGACGACGGTTGAGGTCACCGATGACGTCACCCATGTGATCGTCGGGGGTGAACACGTCTACGTTCATGATGGGCTCTAGAATCTGCGGGCCAGCTTTGGGGAAGGTCTGACGGTAGGCGGACTTGGCGGCGATTTCGAAGGCAATCGCACTCGAATCCACCGCGTGGTATCCACCATCTGTCAGCGTTACTTTCACGTCCACCATCGGATATCCAGCCAAAGGCCCTTTCTCCATGCTATTCGCAAAGCCCTTTTCCACTGCGGGCCAGAATTCACGCGGCACGTTACCGCCCGTCACCTTAGATTCAAACTCAAAGCCTACGCCCGTTTCACCCGGCTGAACGGTGTAGTCAATTTTGGCAAACTGACCAGAACCACCGGACTGCTTTTTATGAACGTAGGTATCGTTGATGACCTTGGTGATGGACTCACGATAGGCCACCTGGGGCTTACCGACTTCTACAGCCACGCCGTGAGTGCGCTTCAAAATATCTACCTTGATGTCCAAGTGAAGCTCACCCATCCCCTTGATGATGACTTCGCCGCTTTCCTGGTCAGTCTCCACATAGAAGGAAGGATCTTCTTGAACCATTTTGCTCAAGGCCATACCCATCTTTTCAGAGCCACCTTTATCTAAAGGCGCAATAGAAATGGAGATCACCGGATCAGGGAAGACCATCGGCTCAAGCGTGGCAGGGTTCTTCGGATCGCACAGCGTGTGACCCGTCTGCACGTTTTTCATCCCGACGATGGCCACAATGTCACCGGCTTGGGCGGTATCAATTTCCTCACGGGAATCGGCGTGCATAGCCACTAATCGACCTACACGGTCTGTTTTTCCGGTAAAGGTGTTGAGCACGGTGTCCCCTTTACTGAGCGTACCGGAGTAAATTCGGATAAAGGTGAGTGCGCCATAGCGGTCGTCCATGATTTTGAACGCCAGCGCCCGCAGGGGTGCATCGGGAGTGACCTTGGCAAATGTGCCAGTCTCATTACCTTCTAGATCAACTTCAGGCTGTGGGGCAACTTCGGTAGGGTTGGGCAGGTAGTCTACAACCGCATTCAGCACGTTCTGTACGCCTTTATTTTTAAAGGACGAACCACAGAAGGTGGGGAAGAAGGCTAGCTCGCGGGTGCCTTTGCGAATACAGCGCTTGAGCGTATCGATATCAGGCTCATTACCTTCAAGGTAGGACTCCATCACCTCGTCATCCATCTCAATCGCGGTTTCGATCAGCATTTCGCGATACTCAGCCACCTTGGATTTCATGTCTTCGGGGACATCGGTGACTTCGTAGTTCATGGGGTCACCAGAGTTATCCCACACCCACGCCTTTTCGGTGAGGAGGTCAACCACGCCAACGAAGTTTTCTTCAGTTCCAATCGGCAGCACCATCACCAAGGGCTTGGCCGCTAGAATTTCATCAACCTGCTTAACCACGCTGTAGAAATCAGCGCCGGTACGGTCGAGCTTGTTGACGTAGATAATACGAGCAACTTTGGAGTCGTTAGCGTAGCGCCAGTTCGTTTCAGACTGGGGCTCTACGCCACCGGACGCGCAAAATACGCCGATGCCGCCGTCTAGGACTTTCAAGGAGCGATACACCTCAATGGTGAAGTCTACGTGTCCAGGGGTGTCGATGATGTTGAGCTGATGGTCGTTCCAAAAGCAGGTGGTCGCCGCAGACTGAATGGTAATGCCGCGCTCTTGCTCTTGCTCCATGAAGTCTGTCGTTGCCGCACCATCGTGAACTTCACCGATCTTATGGATTTTACCAGTGAGCTTCAAAATTCTTTCAGTGGTGGTCGTTTTGCCCGCATCTACGTGGGCAAAGATACCGATATTACGGTAGCGGGTCAGGTCTTTCATGGTGATTCTTTAGTTGGTAATCTGGAAACTGTCGGCACACCATGTTTCAAATGGTGCTTACAAAATGAATCAGTCAGTGCATCCAGCAATACTACTGACTGTTAAACATTGTAAATTATTTTGTGTGGCTCGTGGCATCCGTTTGCCTTCAGAAGGTGCGGATCTTACGACTTATGCGGTTCTTTCGACGTCTTGCCTGAATGCGGTGATTGCTATAGCACCTAATAAAGCAATCCGTCACAGTCAGGAGTGTTGATCATCGTGTAGAATCGCTCAGCACCAATGTTGTGGTGTTAGCAGATATACTCTCAACGGTTAACGACTGAACTTTTGAAAGGCCAGAACCATAGCAGTAGCAGGGTTGGCTAGTTCATATCTTAGGCGTCGGCAGTATAAGAAGCAGAAACCATGAGGAGAACTGAGGCAACATGAGAGCAACTGAGGCAAAGCTGCTAGATTTTCTGCAGGAGGGTGCACAGCTAATTATTCCTATCTATCAACGCACGTATTCTTGGACAGAGAAGGAATGTCAACAGCTTTGGGACGACATTCTATCGGCAGGTAACAACGAGCGTACACCAGTTCACTTTATTGGTTCGGTCGTTTATATAGAACAGAGACTTGCTCAAAGGGTGAATAAGTCTCCTTCATTAGTAATTGACGGGCAGTAGAGGTTGACAACGGTTTCTTTGCTATTAGAGGCGCTAGCTCGAAATCTTGGAGACACTGAGCCGTTTGACGGATTTTCTGCACGAAAGATACGCGATCGATATCTGATGGATCCCTTAGAAGATGGCGATCGCGCGTTCAAGCTCGTACTCACGCAGACTGATAAAGATACGCTCATCGCATTAGTTCGTCAGAAGGAGCTACCGCAGAACTACTCAGTGCGAGTCAAGGAAAATTTTGAGTTTTTCAACAGGCAAATTGCTGCGCAGCAGGGCGACTTGATTTCGTTGTGCAAGGGACTAGCAAAACTTGTGGTGGTCGATGTCGCACTTGATCGCGGCCAAGACAATCCGCAGCTAATCTTCGAGAGCATGAACTCGACAGGGCGAGAGCTAAGTCAGGCAGATTTGATTCGCAACTTTATATTGATGGGTTTGGAGCCAGATCAGCAGTCTCAGCTATATAAAGATCACTGGCGACCTATGGAGCTAGATTTTGGTCAGGAGGCTTATAGCGGCAGTTACTTCGATAATTTTATGCGCTACTATCTCACGGTGAAAACCGGTGAAATTCCTAAGAGAGGAGCGGTATATGAATCGTTCAAAGCGCATGTGCGATCTCAAGGTCTTACCGATGACAACATAGACAAAGTTGTTGCAGATCTTCAAGCATTCTCTCGATACTATTGCGCGATGGCGTTGGGTAGGGAATCAGATCCGGAACTAGCAAGGGCGTTTCAAGATTTGCGCGAGCTGAAGGTAGATGTGGCCTATCCATTTTTAATGGAGCTATACCATGACTATAAGCAGGGGCTGTTGTCACGGGACGATTTGCTAGCGGCGACTCGGCTAACAGAGAGCTATATTTTTCGCCGGACAGTCTGTGAGATTCCAACAAACTCACTGAGGCGAACGTTTGCCCTCTTTGGGCGATCGCTCAAAAAAGACCGATACTTAGAGAGCATTCAATCGAACTTTGCGCTGCTGCCATCCTACCGCCGATTTCCGAGTGACGATGAGTTTAAACGCGAGATTAAGGTTCGTAATTTGTATAAGTTTCGCAGCGGATCTTATTGGCTGCGTCGGTTAAAAAACTACGGTCGAAGAGAGCGGGTGCCGGTAAACGAATATACGATTGAACATATTTTGCCGCAGAATCCAAATTTGTCGAAGGAATGGCGAGCGGTGCTTGGCCCCGAGTGGCAGCGGGTGCAGCAGATGTGGTTACATACATTAGGAAATTTGACGCTGACGGGCTACAACCAAAATTACAAGGACAGCCCTTTTCCAGTGAAGCGCGATTTGGAAAAGGACGGAGATGACAAGGGTTTTCGATATAGTCCGTTAAAGCTGAATAAGGGATTAGGACAGGTTGAGGCTTGGAATGAAGCAGCGATACAGTCTAGGGCAGAGCGGCTAGCGAATGTGGCAGTTGAGGTTTGGCACAGGCCGAAGGTAGATGACGAGTTGCTGGCGACTTATCAAAATAAGCCGCAGCAGAATCAGACCTACACAATTGAGAATCACCCAAATCTGGCACAAGGTTCTCTACGCGAGATATTCGAGGCGTTTCGTTCACAGGTGTTGGCGCTCGATCCTTGCGTGACGGAGGAGTTTTTGAAACTGTATGTAGCTTATAAGGCGGAGACGAATTTTGTGGATGCGGTACTTCAGACGAAGCGCCTGCGACTTTCTCTAAATATGCGCTATCCCGATATTTACGATCCGAAGGAAATTTGCAAAGACGTGACGAATGTGGGGCGGTGGGGAAATGGCGATGTGGAGGTTGGGTTAGAGAGTTTGGAGGAACTGCCTTACGTAATGGGCTTGGTGCAGCAGGCCTTTGAGCAACAAATGGGAAATGGAGAGGAAAATCTGTAGTTCGCGAGTTGATATTACGAAAGGGATTGATAGCTTACGTAGGTCGCCGACTCGTCTCGTTTCTGTGGGCCACACTTTAGAAGGGATTCTATTGTAGATGGGAAGCGTTGCGTTGCTTGCTTTAGATTCGCATAAAATAGAGAAGCACATTATCCTGAAGATGAAATTATGCGAGCGATAGAAGCGACTGGAAAAGTTGATAATCAGGGTAATCTTCAGCTAGATCGGCCACTGAGCACTGCTACGGATCAGCGGGTTCGCGTTATCGTTTTGCTTGCTGAACCTGATAGTGATATTGACGAGCAAGCATGGCGAGAGGCGGCGGCAACCAATCCATCGTTTGCATTTTTACAAGACGCAGAAGAAGACATCTACACGCTAAATGATGGACGACCCGTTAACCATGAAGGGTAAAGTCGTTCTGATCCAGTTTCCGTTTGACGATCTTTCGTCTAGTAAAGTTCGACCCGCCTATTGCCTGACTAATCCAATTGGAACCTATCAGCACGTCATCTTTGCACTGATTACCAGTCGAGTCGAGAAGTTTTCTTTAGAAACAGATATACGAATAGATAGCAATAGTGCTGACTTCTCTGTAAGCGGCTTGATTAAGCCTTCGGTTGTTCGACTCGACCATTTGATTACGCTGCGCCGATCTATGATTCGTCGCGAGCTAGGCAGATTAGGGAGGCGCTTAAAAATAGAGTACCATTTATAATGATAAAAAGAATAGCGTTGTGAGATTCGTATATGCGCGTGGCAGTACAGATTGACGAGACAGTAAAATCGACGCTAAAGGACGCCGCGAAGAAATTGACGGGGCCGA
>JBGTGK010000398.1:0-7645 GCA_041746795.1 Phormidesmis sp. | reverse complement strand
GGAGCAAAGAAGTCTCGCTGACCGTATCGGACGATCAAGGAGCAGCAACCACCGTAAAAAAGACGATTGACGTTCAGCCCTCTGCTTATGGAAACGCCTTTGCTGATGGCAATTTTAATGATGGCACGCCGACCCTGGAGCCCTGGGAAAACTCAAGTGAATATTCTGACGAAGGTTGGTATGTTCATGGAGACTCCAAAATTGCGAATGGCGTTGCTCAACTCTCTAAGCCAGGCGGATGAAATGGCTTTGTCGGTCAGGTTGCTCGAAATGAGAGAGTGCATCGAGGAGAACAAACACTTAGCTTCCGAATGAAGAACATTGAGGGTGCGCCTGAAAAGAATTATTGGGAGAAAAACGAAGTTGTTGTTACCCTATGGGGCGTGAATGGTCAGTTTACTAACCAACCCTGGAAACAAACCGGCCCGACTCAGGCGGGCACCCTACCCATGCAGCGCACTGAGCTGGTCAAGCAGGTCTACGGTGGAAAAGAAGGCGCAGCCACTGACTTCTTTGTCTGGAAAAACATCAGCATGGATGTGTACCTGGGTCAGGGCTATGACTATTTAATGTTTCAGGTCAACACGGCAGCCGCTGGACATGCTAATGATGTAGTCGCCATCGATGATGTGTCTCTAAGCGGCAAAGCCAACTTAACTGGCAGTCCTCCGACCCTCCCAGATCCCTTTCCAACTTTTCCAGATCCCTTTCCAACTTTTCCAGATCCTGCTGCGACCTTTCCAGATCCTGCTGCGACCCTCTCGGATCCTTCCTCAACCCTCTCAGATCCTTCCTCAACCCTCTCGGATCCTTCCTCAACCGTCCCCGATCTAGATTCAACCATTCTCGATCCAGCTACGCCATCCGCGCCTTTAATGGCTTCGGGAGATCCAATCGTGCAGATTAGCTTTGAGGAGGCGATTGGCAGAATTGCTAAAGATGCGGCTGTTGAGGACGAAGCCAATGATGCCATGCTTTATGGCGGCGCTGAGTGGACAAACGAAAAAACGGGCGGTGCGGTTAAGTTAAATGGCGCAAGCGACATCATTCGGGTTAAAGGCTCAGAAGGACTTAACCAGGGTGGGCCTTGCGAGCAGCGCACTGTTTCAATGTGGTTCAATGCCGACGACCTCAGTGCCGAGCGCGAATAGGTTCTCTTTGAAGAAGGCAACCGCAGGCAGGGGATGAACATGTACCTGAAAGAAAATTTGCTGTACTTTGGCGATTGGAGCGGCCCTGAAAAGGGGGATGCAGGCTCATGGGCAAGCACAGATAAAGCCGGTGCTGGTCAGTGGCATCATGCGGCAATGGTGTTAGATGCTCAGGCTGGGGCAGAGGGTACCCTAACGGCCTATTTGGACGGTGAACAAGTCGGCCAAGCTAACGGCGCAACGCTGTTGGCTGACAAAGGTGCGATTGGCATTGGCAACGTTGGCGGCACTACCCGATTTAAAGACGGCTATGGCTCTGGCAAAAATAGCAGCTTATCGGGCGCTGTTGATGAGGTGAAAATCTTTAACGATGCCCTCAGCCCCGACCAAGTTCATCAGCTAGCGACCCTGTAAAGCTGATGAACTTGATGCCTGCTGCCCTCTTGTTGCCTTACCTACTGCGGGGATGTATCTACCTTTTCCTAATAACGTTTTTTCGCAGGGTTTGAATACTCGCGTTTAGCTACTTTACGTTGAGTATTCGCTGGAGGCTGATTATTCCTCTTATCATGACTACTGAAGGCGGTGATAGGTAGATGAGATGAGTTTTCGCGAAGAGCTGAGTTTGTTGGTGCGATCGCGCTACCCCCTAATCTATATTCCTACCCGAGAAGAAGAGCGGGCTGAGAGTGCGATCGCCCATTGCGCCCAAGAAATCGGCGATCGCGCCGTTTACACCTGGGACTACGTAGACGGCTACCAGGGCAACCCTAACGACAATGGCTTCGGCAGGCGCAATCCGCTGCAAGCCCTGGAGCTGATTGAAAAGCTTCCTAGCTCAGCCGCTGCCCTATTTGTGCTACGCGACTACCATCGCTTTTTAGACGACATCGCCATCTCCCGCAAGCTGCGCAACCTGCTGCGCCTACTTAAGGCCCAGCCCAAAAACATTATTATTCTCTCCGCCCAGCTCACCATTCCAGACGAGCTGAGCAACATTATTACCGTCTTAGAGTTTCCTTTGCCCGATGCCAGTGAAATTCGCACCGAAGTTGAGCGGCTACTCGGCGCAACCGGCAGCAGCCTATCGCCTGGCGATACCGATGAGCTAGTGCGCTCCTGTCAGGGGCTAGCGCTAGAGCGCATTCGCCGGGTGCTCGCTCGTGGCATCGCCGCCCACGGCACCTTCGAGCCCAGCGACATCGATTTGATTTTAGAAGAAAAACAGCAGACTATTCGCCAAACTCAGATTCTAGAGTTCTATCCAGCCAGCGAAAAAATCTCTGACATCGGCGGACTCGACAACCTCAAAGACTGGCTGCTAAAGCGCGGCGGTGCCTTCTCTGAACGCGCCCGTCAGTATGGCCTGCCTCACCCACGCGGCCTCATGCTAGCCGGGATTCAGGGCACAGGTAAGTCTTTGACGGCCAAGGCGATCGCCCATCACTGGCATCTTCCCCTGCTGCGGTTAGACGTCGGCAGACTCTTCGGCGGCCTAGTGGGCGAATCCGAATCCCGCACTCGCCAGATGATCCAGCTCGCCGAAGCCCTCGCCCCCTGCATCCTTTGGATCGACGAAATCGACAAAGCCTTTGCCGGGTTCGGCAGCAGCGGTGATTCGGGGACGACCAGCCGCGTCTTCGGCACCTTTATCACCTGGCTCGCCGAAAAAACCTCCCCCGTCTTCGTGGTTGCCACCGCCAACAACATTCAGTCACTGCCTCCTGAAATGCTGCGCCGGGGCCGCTTCGACGAAATCTTTTTCGTCGGCCTGCCCAGCCAGGAAGAGCGCGAAGCCATCTTCAGCGTTCACCTCGCTCGCCTGCGCCCCCACAACCTAGCCGCCTACGACCTCAAGCGACTCGCCTACGAAACCCCCGACTTTTCCGGCGCAGAAATTGAGCAGGCCTTAATCGAAGCCATGCACATCGGCTTTAGCCAAAACCGCGACTTCACCCACCAAGATGTTTTAGAAGCCGTCAGCCAAATCATCCCGCTAGCCCGCACCGCCCAGCCGCAAATAGAAGCCCTCCAGGCCTGGGCCGCTGCTGGCAAAGCCCGACTGGCCTCTCGCCAAAGCACCCTTTCTGATCGCATCGAACAGCAGCGCAAAACCAACTCTTGAGTATCCAGTGCGTATGCCTTTCACAAAAGAACACCAGCAGGCTTTACCTGTTGCGCTCTTCACGCTATAACCATAGGGCTCTTGCATCTTTTGCGTTGCACCATGGTGATGAAAAACTTTTTAATAGGTCTCAGTAAGTTTGTCCTCGGCATTATTTTGGCCATGCTGATTATGTCGCTAGCGGGCCTCTCAATGGCGCGCTACTTCATGACGCGCATGGTAGAGCAGCCCGCCCGCCCCACCTATGAAAACGACCTTCCAGAAGGCCAAAAACCTACAGGCAAATCCGCCGAATCACCGGCATCGACAGAAGGCGAAGACGCCGTTGCCCCTGGGCCTAAGCCTGCACCTAAGCCCGAGCCAACAGCAACTGATGCCAACGCCTATCAAGCTTACGCAACCACAAACTTAAACCTGCGCTCAGGCCCAGGCACTAGCTACGACACTGTTGGCGGCGTCGGCGTAGATGAAAATATTACCGTGCTAGAAGAAGACAGTAGCTGGCTCAAAGTCCGGCTCAGCGACGGTACAGAAGGCTGGATCAGCAGCGGCTACATCACTAGACAATAGTGGGCGCTAAAAAAATGAGAGCATTGTAAAGAAAGCTATCCCATTTCAACGGTTGGTTACAAAAAAGAAGTGCCTTATCTATGCCTGCCGACATAGGGTGGTAGCGTAGAGTTACTCACAGGAATTCAGGCAGCGAAAAGCGGCTAAAGGCATCGTCTTTATGTACAACAACTCAAGCAGAGACTGGGTCGGTTCGTTGGTAGTAGCAGGACTAGGGGCCGGTGTGATCACCTCCTTTGCTGTTAGCCAGGGACAAAGCCCTTTAGAGGGATTGGGGATTACTGCGATCGCCGCCGTCGCCGCCGTCATCATAGACACTCTCCTCTAGCCCGCAAAACATCGCCATCCTGTCGGGGCGTCCTCTCGCGGTTGCCCTCTGACCATGCTTTTCATCACTAACCGCGTCCTAGAACAAGGCCTCACCCCTTTACCTAAAGAAGGCTCAGAATTTCGGCTGGATCGCTCCGTCAACTTTGTTTTAGACAACAACCAGGCCGAACAGTCTTTTTACTGCTGCCGCCGCACTGGCCTCTTCGACCACACCGAAATCGGCAGCACCAACCTGTTCGACGAACTCAAAAGCCTCAAAGCCGACCAGCTGCTGTTTTTAATTCACGGCTTTTCAATGCTCCCTGAGCAAGTTTTCGAACAGGCCGAACGGCTTCAGAATTTGTTAGATACGCTGCAAGAGAGCACCCCACCGGACTCCATTAGAAACCCAAAAATCGCTGTAATTCCGCTGGTGTGGCCCTGCGATAACGACCTTGGCAAAGTAAAAGACTACTTTGACGACCAAAAGTCCGCCGATGCCAGCGGCACCGCCTACATGCGCTTTTTGCAAAAGTTCTTAGCCTGGCGCGAAGAAAACAGCACCTTAGACAATCCCTGCCTCAAACGAGTCAACATTCTTGCTTACTCAATGGGCAACCGTGTATTGCGCAGCGCCCTTCATCTGTCGGCCAGGTACTATCCCCAAAATAGCCTGGGACTGCTCTTTAGAAACGTCTTCATGGCCGCTGCCGATGTTGTTAACGAAAGCTTAGAACCTGGGCAAGAAGGCGGCATGATTCCGCCGATGAGCCGTAACGTAGTGGTGTACTATGCCGCTGACGACCTGGCCCTGCGAGCGAGCAAAGTCGCTAATGTAGGAACCTCGTCGGCCTCTCGTCGGCTAGGCCACACCGGGCCAGAAAACATGAACAAAGTGCCTAGAAACGTTTTTGCTATCGACTGCGACGACTTCAACAATACTTACGACGATCCGTTGGGCCACACTTACTTTTTAGACGACCCCCGCACAGGCGATCCGGGCCTGCTGTTGCGACACGCCTGGATCTGCCTGCGCACTGGGCGAGTCCCCATCACACGCAGCGCTGTGCCTGACAGCCGCATCGAAATTTTGAACGAACGGCAGCTTTGAAATAGTTCAAATCGCTCAATAGTACCCTCGAGGGTAATTTCCAACTGAGATTGTTGCTCATATATTTGCAGGAGACCCACTAAAAGTGAAGTCTTTTCAAATACTCTTCGTCCTATTGCGAATGGACGTTTCTATGGAGATACCCTCTCATGACAACAGCTACCTCAAAACTGCGCTTTTGGATTGACATGGCCATGGAATGTGTGCGCCGTGACCATACCGTGGCACTCAGCCCTGGTGACCAAACAGGCCCATTTTTAACCGCCCGCGCTTTGGGTATGGCGATCGCTGCTCTCAACGATGCCCATGCCTATGCCGCCAACCGTACACCGCTTTTGAACACACCCGTAGCGAAAGGGTTAGTCGGTGCAGACCCAGATATTGCGGGCGCTGCAGCTTGTGCCCAAGTGCTCAGACTACGATACCCAAACCAAGCGCAACTGTTAGAACCCGCTTGGCTTCACTGGCTCGAATTCTTTGACTTAGGGCCAACCGGTAGTCCCGCTGAAATGGCAGGTCGCGCGTTTGGCACCTCAATTCACAAAAAAGGAGTCAACGATCCGGCCAACGCCGCCGCCGATCAGTACACGCCTACGAACGCGCCATATACGCACAAAGCACCGCCAAAACAGATGCAAAGCTATGCAGGGGCGACGTGGGGGCAATCCGTACCACTGCTGGCCACGCGAGTCGCCGATTTTCCATCGCCGCCGGGACGCATCTCTGCAACCGTCGTCGAACCTAGCCAGCACTATGCTGATGACTATGCCAAAGTTGCGGCCAAAGGCGACATCAATCGAACGCCCGGTTGTCCAGACGTTCGCACCCTGCCTGAAGAAGTTGTTGGCATTGCCTGGGGTTACGATGGCCCGTCAGAGATAGGAACACCGCCTCGGCTGTATATGCAGGTTGTGCTAACGGTGCTAGATGCCATTGAGGCGCGAATGCCTGGGAAGCTAACGCCCGCTGATGAGCTGACAATCGTTGCAGGTGTTGGTATTGCGATGGCAGATGCAGGCATTGATGCCTGGTTCTACAAATACAGCCCTGAGCATATGATGTGGCGTCCGGCTGTTGGCATTCGCGAGGCGGTACCGGGCAATGGCGTCGCCGATCCTAACTGGCTCCCGCTGGGTCGCCCTGATACGAACGGATCGGGACTTGGGCTAACCCCGGATTTTCCGGCTTATCCCTCTGGCCATGCAACCTTTGGAGCCTCTGCATTTCAGCTACTGCGGCTCTTTTTAGTAGAAAAGGGCGTGGCTACCTTTGATGCCAATGGCGTTGATGATGTGAGCTTTGACTTTGTTTCGGATGAGTTTAACGGTCGCAATAAAGACCCTAAAACTAAGCAGCCACGTGAGCATTTAACGCTGAGTTTGAGCAGTTTGTGGCAGGCAATCATCGATAATTCGGTGAGCCGCGTCTATCTGGGCGTTCACTGGCAATTTGACGGCATTACAACCCGTAATTCGGCAGGCACAGACGATGAATTTGGCGTTCCTAGTACGCCTAGTGCATTAGGTAAAACCGGCGGCGTTTGGTTAGGCGCACAAATCGCTAATCAAATTGCGGCAAAACTGGGCGTTACGACAGCGACTATTAATGCCTCTAAGATGGCGTAAAACTGGCCTTAGGATCAAGGACTTAACAAGATGCGCAATTCCCGAGCCCTTATCCCTAACCCTTCTCCTGAGGGGAGAAGGGGTCCAGATCAAACTCCCTCTCCCTTTGGGAGAGGGCTGAGGTGAGGGCTCTGATAAGCAAGCATCTGGCCAAATTATTTAATCCTTGTTCCTTAGTGGATTGCCAGATAGCATGTGAATCCACAGCCATAGATGACTATGAGCTAAATAACCGTTCTAAATGCTTGCGAATCCAATCAATCGGGTTCCGATTATACTCCTCTGAGTTAGTTAGCCCTAGCTCCCTAAGCTGACGGCCCTGCTGCGAGAGTTCTTCTTCGTGACGCCCCATTTCTGCAATGATGAGATTGTACAGCTGGAGCTGATCGCGCAGCAGCTTTTTAAACTCTTGAGGGCTAATTACAAAAAGCTTTGTGTCTTCAAAGGCTTGGATTGTCACCGTGCGAGGCACGCCTAGCATCCGAGAAAACTCACCGACAAACTGCCCTGCCTTTAAGATTGTTGTTTCCTCAGTTGCCTGAAGCGTATAGCCCACTGATCCACAGAGAATAATATAAAAGGCATCACCTGGATCGCCTTAATATCAACCGAATCGTCACGGTATAAACATGCCCCCATGATTCTCTGGCAGCCGTTCATAGTCTCGGGTTAAATTTCTCCCATTGTCTAGCCATGCCCAAGTCCGCTCCGTAACCCACCGTTTTGCTTCTACTGTGAAACCCTTGCTGGTTTG
>JBGTGK010000397.1:0-3708 GCA_041746795.1 Phormidesmis sp. | reverse complement strand
CGCAGCTGGTGATTTCTACTTACTTGGATAGCGGCGTTGATGCTAGCAGCCTGACGGCTCAGGTGAGACGGCTGCCGGGGGTAGTTAGCGTCGAAGCGGTCAGCAAAGAACAGGCTTGGGCGCAGCTTACCGACGATCTGGACCTGACGGATGTCTCTAATGCGTCTTCTCAGCTGAGGGGAAATCCGCTGGTAGATGAGCTGAAGGTAAAGGCCAGGGAAGCTGAACAGGTGCCTCAGCTAGCGCGGACGCTCAAAGAAATGGGCGGCGTTGCCGATGTGCTCTACGTGAGTGAAGTGATTCAGCAACTGCGAGAGCTGAATCAGGGGCTGCGCTGGGTGAGTGGAACGGTGGTGGGCCTGTTGAGTCTGACGGCGATCGCGGTGGTGACGACGACAATTCGATTGATTGCGATCGCCCGCCGTCACGAAATCGAAGTTATGCAGCTTGTCGGTGCCACCCGCAGCTGGATTTATCTGCCTTTCCTTTTTCAAGGCGTTATTTTCGGCATTGTCGGCGCAGGCGGCTCATGGGGCCTGCTGCTAGCGATCCAAAAAGGCCTGAAGTCGCTATCGGCCACTCAACAGCCCGCCTTTGTTGAATTTTTAATCAATGGACTACAGCTCACGCCTCAGCAGGGATTTTTGCTCCCTGCGGCGCTGCTAGGCTTAGGCACCGGCATTGGCTTAGTGGGCAGCGTCCTCGCCGTTAAAAAGGTGTCTGCCTAATAAAAAATCCCTCGCCAGCATCTGCCACTACACAGATCCGACGAGGGATTTTTGATCGAATTTAAAATAAAACTGACAAGCAGGTATGCCTAGTAAGCTAAGCCCATGCTGCGAGTCGTTTCAGCGCCTAAGTAAACGCGGATGCTTAAGAAATCGGTAGGGCAAGCCGTTTCGCAGCGCTTGCAGCCAACACAGTCTTCAGTCCGAGGGGAAGAAGCAATCTGTCCGGCACGGCAGCCATCCCAGGGCACCATTTCCAAAACGTCCGTAGGGCAAGCGCGGACGCACTGCGTGCAGCCGATGCAGGTGTCGTAAATCTTTACTGAATGAGACATGAAGTATAGACTCCAAAAAATATTATTGCAACGAGTGCCAATCGCCAAAACAGCCAACCAGGGGCTAACCGCAAGCACAGGGTTCTCCAACCCAGTAGCAGTTTATCTCGCGGGCATGAGAGATACTACAAGGGGGCGGATAAAAATTTATGGAATGTAATATTAATGAGCCCAATTGCACCATATCGGTGATTTAGGGCATATCAGTGATGATGCTTGTTCGCTTTTGTTCTCTGAAGCTTATCAGCTAGTACTGATAGCGAAAGGCATAGCCGCCTCCAACAGAAGTCACGCTTTCCTATAAGATGATTAAACCTAAATTAGATGCTACTGACTGACAGCATTCGCTGAGTTGATAGACTAGTTGAGGGTGTTTTTTTGCGCTTTTTGCCGCTGTTTGAAGGTAATTACAGTAATGAGTGACGACATTTTAGTAAAAGTTCAGAAAATCGTTTCTGAGCAGTTAGGTGTAGACGAAGCTGACGTTAAGCCAGAGGCTAACTTTGCTAATGACTTAGGCGCTGACTCTCTCGACACCGTTGAGTTGGTCATGGCTCTAGAAGAAGAATTTGACATTGAAATTCCTGATGAGTCGGCTGAGAGTATTAGTACCGTGCAATCAGCGGTAGATTTCATCAAAGCGAAAGCGGCTTAGCGCAGCGTCGAGCCTGGTTTTTGGTTGTCTTTTACGAACTATGTCTAATTTAGAGAAAAAGCGTGTTGTCATTACCGGCATGGGTGCTATTACGCCCATTGGCAACACCCTGGAAGCCTATTGGCAGGGGCTAATGAGCGGTAAAAACGGCATCGGCGCGGTCACTGCCTTTGACGCGTCGCAGCACGGCAGTCAAATTGCGGGTGAAGTCAAAGGCTTTGACCCAACTGACTTTATGGATCGTAAGGACGTGAAGCGAGCGGCTCGGTTTGCCCACTTTGCGATCGCCACCAGCCAAATGGCCCTAGCCGACGCCAAGCTAGCCATCACCGACCTCAACGCCGAGCAAATTGGCGTCATGATCGGCACTGGCGTTGGCGGCATCAAAGTCATGGAAGATCAGCAGGAGATCTATTTAGAACGTGGCCCTAGCCGCTGTAGCCCGTTCATGATTCCAATGATGATTGCCAATATGGCCGCTGGCCTAACCGCGATTCAAACCGGCGCTAAGGGGCCAAATTCTTGTCCGGTAACAGCCTGTGCGGCGGGCTCTAACGCGATTGGCGACGCCTTTCGCTTGGTACAAAACGGCTACGCTCAAGCCATGATTTGCGGCGGCAGTGAGTCAGCCGTGACGCCACTGACATTCGGCGGATTTTCGGCGATGCGGGCGATGTCTACTCGCAATGATGACCCTACCCACGCTAGTCGCCCGTTCGATAAAGACCGCGATGGCTTTGTGCTGGGTGAAGGCGCTGGCATTTTGATCCTAGAAGAGCTAGAACACGCCCTCAGCCGAGGAGCGCGCATTTACGCCGAAATGGTGGGATATGGTATGAGCTGCGACGCCTACCATATGACCGGCATTGCCCCTGGTGGAGAAGGCGCAACTCGGGCCATTCGAATGGCGCTCAAAGACGGCGGGCTGAAGGCGACTGACGTGAGCTACGTTAACGCCCATGGCACTAGCACGCCGGTAAACGACCCCAATGAAACCGCCGCCATCAAAACCGTCCTGGGTGACCACGCCTATAAAATTACCGTTAGCTCCACCAAAAGCATGACCGGGCACCTGCTAGGTGGCTCTGGTGGCATCGAGGGGGTCGCTGCTGTTATGGCTATAGCTAACGACAGAGTGCCGCCGACGATTAATCTGATGAACCCTGACCCCGCTTGTGATTTGGACTATGTTGCTAACGAGAGCCGCGAGCAAACGGTCACGGTAGCTTTGTCTAACTCATTTGGTTTTGGGGGGCACAACGTGACGCTGGCCTTCAAAAAGTTTGAATAGGAAAGTTCAGTGAATGCTTCTGCGCTATACAGCGCAGCTTCGAAGCCTGGGATTTTGGTTATCGGTGGCTCTAGCAATTAACTGGTGACATCAAGCTTTCGAGATATTTGCGATCGCCACATCACCCACAGAGGTTACAGGTTCACGGATATAATGACCTAACTGGAATATTTAAGCTTTTATTTAGGATTACTTCTCATTGTCAAGAGGATGCATATCCATCAATCTTTGGGCTTATGATCCGAATATTGCCCCATTTGTTCACACACTTAAAAAAGAAAGGCCATGGCTGTCGCAACTCAATCACTTGAAACCCTGTGTATCAATTCCATTCGTTTTTTGGCTATTGACGCCGTTAACAAGTCAAAGTCGGGGCACCCTGGCCTGCCGATGGGCGCTGCGCCCATGTCCTTTGTGCTGTGGGACAAGTTCATTCGGCATAATCCTAAGAACCCAAAGTGGTTCAACCGTGACCGATTCGTCCTTTCAGCGGGCCACGGCTGCATGTTGCAGTACGCCATGCTGTATCTCACTGGCTACGACAGCGTTAGCATTGACGACATCAAGCAGTTTCGTCAGTGGGGCTCTGCTACTCCTGGGCACCCCGAGAACTTTGAAACGCCCGGTGTTGAAGTAACCACTGGCCCGCTGGGTCAAGGCGTCTGCAATGCTGTGGGCTTAGCTATGGCCGAAGCGCAC
>JBGTGK010000396.1:0-4187 GCA_041746795.1 Phormidesmis sp. | reverse complement strand
TGTGCCGCGCGAATATCGCCTGCACACGCTGACCACCGTTTGCATTCCTGAAGGCGTTGACGGTAAAGCGGTGACGGCCAAGCTGATTGACGATCACAATATGGAAATAGGGGGCGGCTTGGGTGACCTAGCGGGCAAGGTGTGGCGCGTGGGCCTGATGGGTTACAACGCCACGACTGAGAACGTGGATAAGTGCCTGGCTGCGCTCAAGCAGGTGCTTTAAAGGTCTGCTTTAAGGGTCTTGGTGCAGGGCTTTAGGGTGTCTGCACCGAGTCGCCCCTGACCCAGCCGCTTGCGCCTGAGGCGAACCGTACTTGATACCAGGTGCGGCCATCTTTTCCTTGGGTGCTGTCGAGAATAGTGATGCGATCGCCCCCCAGCCCATAGTGCGGCGAATTAGAATCACTCGATGGTGCCGCATACACATTCACCTGAGTGCCAGAGCCGCCAGCTATCTGAGCAGATGATGCCTTGGGCGATGACGGTGGCGATGACGGCGCAGCCTGAGGGCTCGCTTCAGGGGCAGGCACTGTTGTTGAAGGCGCGGGTGCCGGTTTGGAGTCGGGCGCGTAGCTTGAAGGGTCGGCGTAGGCTTGAGCTATCCAGCCTTCAGCACCGGAGCTAAAGCGAGCAAGATACCAGGTGCTGCCGTCATTCCCCTGAGCCTGCTGCAAAACGGTCACTCGATCTCCACTTGAGCCAGATTGGGAGGATTGGGCAGCAAAAGAAGGACTGTCGTATATCGGGATTGGCTTGCCTGAAGAGCTACCCAGCGTCACTTGCTCTCCAGATGCCGCTGTTTCTGTCTGCGGACTAGATTCTTCTGTGGCGGGTTTTGTTGTTTCTTCTTCAGGTGCGGTTGCCTCTTCAGCAGCGCTATCTGTTGCTTCGCGCTTTGCTTTGGCTTGCGCCTCTTCAGTCGCCTTAGCTAAAGCTTGATCTGAAGTGTTCTCCGTAGAATCTAAGGCTGAGGCTTGTGAGGGAGCCGTTTCGTTAGGAGATTGGCTCAGGCGTAGTCCTGCGGCGATCGCACTCCCCACAACCACCACTGACAGCCCGATCACCAGCGGCATCAATCGTTTCGTAGGTCGCCTACCCTCAGCGCTGCCGCTCTGATAGCTTGTGCTGTTATCGGGGCGATCGCGGGGGACGTTACCCATCACCGTCTTTTCCAAATTCTCCTCTGGCAAATTTTCTGGCAAATCAAACGAAGACTGTCGGCTGGTTCCGCTGGTTGGCTGAGCAGGGACAACGGCAACTGTTTTTAAGCTACTGTCAGCGGCGAGCGGATGGTATTGCTGAGGAACAGCAGGAGAGTGGGCAGGCGTATGTATGCTGGCTGGTATAGTTAGCTGAGCTGCGGCAATTTCTGGTAAGGCGAGCAGGGCCGAGAGCATGTCTGGGGCGCTGCTGTAGCGATCGCGTGGATGCGATCGCACTGCCCTATCTAACAAAGCGACAAACCCGGCGCTGATGTGCTGCACCGCCGCCTGCCAAATAATCTCCCCCGTCTGCACATCCGTCTCGAATGACTGAGGCAGCTGGCCCGTCAGCAAATAGATGGCGACCAGTCCCAGGCTGTACAAATCGCTAGAGAGAATGGGTCGGCCTGCGGCTTGTTCGGGCGGCATGAAGCCGGGTGTGCCAATTGAGATAGAGCTTTTGGGGATTTTTTGGCTATCCATCACCGTCGTCATCGTTTCTCGCACCGCGCCAAAGTCGATCAGTACGGGCTGCTGCGTATCCATCCGCAAAATAATGTTGTCAGGCTTGATATCTCGGTGGATAATCCCCTGGCCGTGAATAAATCCCAGCACGGGCAGCAGCGCCGCTAAAATTGAGCGAGTTGTCGCTTCCGACTGCGGCCCTTGCTGAGCAACCAGCGACTCTAGCGTGATGCCGTCTATCCATTCTTGCACCAGATAGAACTGAAGATTTTCGCTGAAGTAGGCATACAAGCGAGGAATTTGCGGGTGGTCTTCCCCTAGCTTTTCTAAAATTGCGGCCTCTCGCTGGAAGCGCGCCTGCACGAGCTGATACGTCTGCGGGCTGTTGGTAATCGGCTTGAGCTGCTTAATCGCGCACTTTCTCTGAGAAGGCATTTGCTGGTCGATCGCCAGATAGGCCTGACCAAAGCCGCCCTCTCCTAGCGTGCGGATCACTTGATATCGGTTGTTGATTAGCATAGGTGACCTATCGCTCACAGCAAAAGCACTCTTCATGCCACCGCTATCTGATCAGCTCGGTACTCCCACGGCTGACAGTAATTTAAAAGAGCTGCCCAGTAAGACCCACCAGTAAGACCCAATGGTGATGATATGCAGACCTTTTGCGCTTGACTCAAAGCGAAAATAGCCCTAACCTCAGTAGTCAAGGCTGTGATGCCTATCACAGTTGTTTCTTCAGAACTCATTTGACTTAGCGCCATCGATAGGTGTCACAACCACCTACCGACGGCTAACTCCCAAACTGAGCTAGCCAGTCTGGAAGCTGAGGCCACTTTACCTCAGCCACCCCGATTTGCACTACGTTTTGCGGAGTGGCTGAGGATTTTGAGTTCTGGTTTCCTGCTCAAAAACTCGTCTTTTGGAGACTAGATCTCATGCTTATAGATTTTTTTGCGGGCGCTGCGGCGTCCACTGATTTTGCTGCTCAGTCATTTTCTGGGCCAACGCCGCCTGATGATGGGTGGGGGCGATCACCTCAGCCCGAAAACATTCGCCATTTGGTATTTGGCACGTTAGTCGCGGTGCGCTCCACCATTAAGCAGTTGCACAAGCTCGGCTACGCGGAGCCGAATGACTGGAGCAAGCCGATTGCAACCGACCGACAGCATGGGGTGATGGTAGTGCTAACCAAGCGAATGAACGTTTCATAGCCCAGAAAATTGAAAGATGTGCCGAAGGTCAGAGACCGCAGTGGCAGTGGCATCAAGTTCAACTCACTGCTGTTACCGCCGTATCTCAAACGCAGTCGCAGCGTAGAAGAAGTGTTGCCATAGCTCTATCTCAAAAGCATTTCGACCGGCGACTTTGGCGAAGCCCTATCGGCGTTGCTAGGGCCAGAGGCGAAGGGTTTATCGGCAGGCACCATCAGTCGGCTGAAAGCAAAGTGGCAGCAGGAGCATCAGGACTGGCAAGGGCGTTCTTTGCGCTCAAAGCGATATGTATATGTGTGGGCAGATGGCATCTATTTCAACATTCGAGAAGATGAGCGACAGTGCATTATGGTGATGATTGGCGTCACCGATACGGGTCACAAGGAGTTGTTAGGCATGGCGGCAGGCTATCGAGAATCCGAATTGAGTTGGAAAGCTCTGATGTTAAAGATCAAAGACCAAGGGCTAGCGGATGACCCGCAGTTGGCCATTAGACTTTATCGGAAATAGTATGAGCAACCGTAAGAGACACTTCCTACCCTGAGCTTTGCTGTTGTTCTATGCGATCGCTTCCCGCTTCCCGACCTGTCCTCTACGGTGACTCATCCGAAAGTTGTGTAAGCCACAGGCGGTTTCCATCACATCGTCCACGAAATCCTCCACCCGATTGCGGAATTTCTGCACCAAAATCTGACAGCGTTTAGCGCCCCCAATCTGGTGTTCTACTTCGACTCTCACACTCGATACGGCTCGATTGAACACCTTTTCGTCCGGTGTCAGTTCGCCGTTGCGTGGCTTCTTTTTCGGTTGAAGGATGGTCACGCCCTCCGGCTTATAGCCTTGAAACCCCGTATCTTGCAAGAGCTTAGGGAGTCGCTCATAAATAAAGTACCAAATATGCAAATCTGAAACCGAGGCCTGAGCGTAGTCGAAGGCCGGATGGACTGGTACTTTATTTAAACGCACATCCCTTACTCCCGACTGGGAAACGATAACCTTCCTCATCGGCTGTCTTGGTGCGCGTTCCCTAGCGCCGCAAAGCGACGCGGGGTCGCACCGCTATCTTTTTATCGCTCTTCTTCCCTTCATAGGTGCCACTCAAGTACACGATATTGCCCCCTCGGCTGGTGATGACGTTGTTCTTCACCGTGTGCTTTTTCTTTTTCCCGCTGTAGTAAGTCTTCTGTTTCTCCTGATCCTTGGGCCGATTGATCGGTCGCTCCGTGCCGTCGATTAGAAATGTCAACCCAGGACAAGCCGCTAACACCGCTTCTAGCTTGGCTGGCCTGCGCTCGGGCAGTTGCTGCTC
>JBGTGK010000395.1:0-4204 GCA_041746795.1 Phormidesmis sp. | reverse complement strand
AGACGTGATTTTTACCTCAACTTGGAACGAGTTTGCTAGGTTTCAGCCATTCAAAGAGGTAAGTCAGATTTGACCATGACTTGAGGCGAACGAGAAATCAAGGGGTTTGGGCGTACGTAGTCTGGAATTTGGAATTGCTGGCGTAGATCCTAATCAACTCTGAAATGGCTGGTCGGATGAAGCCTTTCTCGTTGAGAATAGCCCTACTGCATCGGAGATAGTCTTTAAACCGTGGCTATCAAGCTTTTTCAATAGCCCCTCTAAGACTGCGCGAACCATGGTTGGCCCTTCGTACGCCCAACCCGTGTAGGTTTGCAGCAGTGAAGCACCTGCCGTGATTTTGGCCCAAGCGTCATCAGCGTTGAAAATGCCGCCGACGCCGATGATCGGTAGAGAGCCTTGGGTTTGTTCATAGATTAACCGAATGACTTCTGTTGAGCGCTGCGCGACCGGGGCACCGCTGATGCCGCCTGCTTCTTCTGCTACCGATCTGCCGGTTGCCGCAACTGTCCGTGTGGTCAAACTGTCGCGATTGATTGTTGTGTTCGTGGCAATAATGCCTGCTAGCGCGCAGTCCTGGGCGAGCTGCACAATCTCGTGAATGTCTGCGGTGGCCAAATCGGGTGAGATTTTTACCAGCAGGGGTTTGTTTTCAGTATTGGCGATTTGCAGGGTTTCTAAAATGGGGGCGAGCTGTTCTTTGGCTTGGAGCGATCGCAGCCCCGGCGTATTCGGCGAAGACACATTCACCACAAAATAGCTGCCCTGCGTTTTCAGCAGCTCAAAACTCTTGCGGTAGTCTTCAGCGGCCTCATCCAAAGGCGTAATTTTTGACTTGCCCAAGTTGATGCCTATTGGCACAGGATAGTTATTCTCAGGCCACAGTGAGGCGAGCCGAGCCGAAAGCGCCGCTGCGCCTTGATTGTTGAAGCCCATACGATTCAGCGCGGCCCGGTCGGCAGGCAGGCGAAACATCCTGGGCTGAGGATTGCCCGGTTGAGGATGGTAGGTCACGGTGCCTAGCTCAGCAAAGCCAAAGCCCATTAAAGGCCATGCCCGAGCGGCGATGCCGTCTTTATCAAAACCGGCGGCAAGGCCCAGAGGATTGTCAAAAGCGCAGTTCCATAGAGACTGATTGAGCCGGGGCGATCGCACCCCAAACCCTCCAGCCATCGCCGCTTGAGCTGCTAAGCGAGTCGGCTGATGAACCATTGCGCCTTGGTGGGGCTGCGTTGCTAACCAGGCTAAGGTATCAATCGTTTGGCGATGGGTCGTCTCAGGATCGGCCTTGAATACGTTAAACAAAAGCGGACGTAGACCTAACCTGTAAAGCTGTCGCAAAAGAAATACTCCTAAAAATAAAGGGAACTATACGGTCATGAAGACACGATAAATAGCTCAATCTTATCCCGTACTTTTACGGGCGGCGCTACTTCAATATGGTTAAGCCCAAGCTCCATCAGCCCGATCGACCCTCTGGCCAAAGCTCTAAAAGCACTGATCGCCGCACCACCAGAGACTTAAGCAAGCAAGCTCTCTCTCAGGTGCTGCCCGCGATTTGGGAAGCCGAAACCATTGAGGAAGCGATTCAAGCAGCCCTAGAAGCCATTCGCGCCGAGTTTGGCTACACGTTGCTGTGGGCGGGTCTGTACGATCACAGCAGCCACAAGCTTATAACCCGTGGCGTCATTACCAGCGGGCCACGCCGGTTTTCTCATACGTCATTATCGCTGTATCCAGGCGATGTGCTTGAGCAGGCGATTGTGCAACAGCGACCCAGCATTATTGCCGATATCCGGGAAGACTCTCGGGCCGGAGCCTGGGAGCAGATTGGCAAAACATTTGAGCAGCAGGGCACGGTGATACTGCCCATTCAGCGCAAGGGAATTTGCTTTGGCCTGATGATTTTGGGCTCGCGGCGCTGGGGCGTAGAGCCGGGTATTTTAGAAAACTCCTCCCTGCTAGCGATTAACAATGCCCTGGCTGAAGCCATTCACCAAAACGCGCTTGAGGTGCAGAGGCAGCAAACCAAACAGCCTGCTAAGCCGCTGCTGTCGCTACTAGGCTCACTCAGTACGCTGCCGGGGCTAGATGCCAGATTAGAAGCCATTGCCGAGGAAACTCAGAAGTTTGTCGCTGCGCCTGTGAGCCTGTACTGGCTGGAGCCGCGAGGTCGCCATTTTTGGTGTCGTGTGGGCCAAGCCAAAGGCAAAGCCGAGAGCCAGCTGCCCGTCAGCGAGTTGCCTAGCCTGTATCAGAGCCTTTGCGCCAATGAAATGATTGTGCTTGGTGAGGTGGAAGGATCTTTAAAGGCCAGCGTAGCTAGTCGGCTCATGCAACACTTAAAGATTCAATCGCTGATGGCTACGCCGATTATTTATCAGGATGAGCTGCAAGGCTTTATTACGGTAGAAGGCGCTAGCCCACGAATTTGGAGCACGGTTGAAAAAGACTACCTGAGAGGGGTTGCTCAGCTGATTGGGCTGGCGATGCCGACCTCCGAAATGGATGCCGCCCTCAGTCAGATCAAGTCTGATCACTTGTTAAGTGCGGGTGTGACTCGCAGTATCTATAGCGATCGCGACTGGCAGCACGTACTGGGGCTGTGCGTAGAACAGCTCGCAGCTCGCATCGGTACCGATCAGCTGATTGTGCTAAGTGCTAATGCCGAGCGCGGTGGTTTTGATCTTTGCTACCGGACGGGCGTGGGCCTGGGCAGATCGGAACACTGGCCGCCGCTAGACACAGTTGACGCAAAAATGCTGAAGCGGGCGCATTCGCCGGTAAGCATAGAGAGCCTGGAGGACGCGCTGAAGTTTTTACCCTGGCGATCGCAGCTTCAAACTATGGGCGCAAAGTCTCTGCTGGTGAGCAATACTTTGCCGGGTCACCTGCCCGAAGGCGTAATCGTTGTCGTTGATAAAATAGAGCGCCGCTGGAGTCAGGCTGAGCGGCAGCTTGTGCAGACGCTTAGCGCTCAGATCGGCCTAATTTTGTATCAGTGGCAGCTGCAAAGGCAGACCGATCAGCAGGCTCACCTGCACGAAAGCTTTCAGTGGGGAATGCGTAGCTTGCAGCGGCTTTCTGACATTAAGGCGCTCGATCAGTCCGCCACTCGCCATGTTTCTCACATTTTGCACGCGCCGCTCGTCGCCATTGTCGCCTGGGAAAACGGCAGTACTTTTGCCCAGGTGAGTAACGCCCTCACCCAAAGCAACAGCTTTCAAATAGACGAAAGCCGCCAAATCTCAGTAGAGACAGATGCCGTGCTCAACTGGGCGACTTCTACAGAAGGCCTACTAACTTTAAAGCTAGAAGACTTACCGAATGACGGCAATCAGTGGATTTCAGGCCCGGCAGGCGCTCAGCTCCTGATCATGGCGCTGCGGACGGCACCTGAGCACGAACCCAACGCTGTGATTGTGCTATCGGATATCGCTGGCCGAGAGTGGTCTGATGAGCAGGCCAGCCTGCTGGCCGTGATGGTGAATCAGCTGGCCTGGTGCCGCCGCCATTTAAAGCTGACCGGCATCATGCTTACCAACCAGCAGCGGCTAACCCAGCTCAACTGGTACAAGCATCATCAAATCGATGATCTCAATCAGGGCTTTAAGAGCTGTCTAAAGCAGCTGGGCATACAGCGTAGCGCTACCGACGCCCGCCAAAAGATGCTTTTACAGCAAATGAATACCCTGGCTGAGCGGCTTGACTATGTCAGCCAAAATGAAAAATGGGCGCTCGAAATTCAGCGTCAAAATACGCCGCTGATTAGCCTGTTAAAGCGAGCCATGGCGCGGGCTCATGCGCTGGTGCAGGAGCGGCAGCTGTGGACAAAGGTTCACTGTGAGAGCAATTTGATGATTGCTGGGGACATCTCTAAAATTGAGTTTGTGCTGTATGAGCTGGTGAGAGAGGCCTGCGATCGCTCTCCGGTGGGCGATCGCATTGACGTTTGGTGTCGCGCGGCTGACCAGCACTGGCTAGAAGTTTCTATTACCGACGAAGGGGCTGTCGAACCGCTAGTGCTGCAAGAGCTTGCGCAGGGAGAGCCCGCTGATTTGCTCTCACCTTCTACCCTACAGCAGCCGTCCAATAGCGCCCTTTGGGTGTGCCAATTGCTGATGCAGCAGCTCGGCGGCGAGTTTACGCTCTCACAAATAGACGACGGTCGCACGCTCAGCCGAATCATGCTGCCGCTAGCCGA
>JBGTGK010000394.1:0-9113 GCA_041746795.1 Phormidesmis sp. | reverse complement strand
AGACGTGATTTTTATCTCAACTTGGAACGAGTTTGCTAGGTTTCAGCCATTCAAAGAGGTAAGTCAGATTTGACCATGACTTGAGACGAACGAGAAATCAAGGGGTTTGAGCGTACGTAGTCTGGAATTTGGAATTGCTGATACGGCAGTTGCTCTAAGCAAATGCGCCTACCTCTGATTGGCTGAGTAAGCTGCTGTTTAACCTATAGTAGTTCGATCTGCCGTCATCACTCGTAGCTCAATGTGGGATAGCCGCTTTAACTATGACTAATCCGCTGCTTTCCCCCCCTGAAGGCTTTTTGCAGGTAACAACTACACCGCCTCAGTCAGCCGGGGTTTTGCTTTCTCTCATTATTCCTACCTACAACGAAAGCAGCAACGTCGCCAAAATCGTTGCTCAGCTCACTCAGCTTTTAGACAACTTTATTCCAGAGAACTATGAGCTTATTCTGGTAGATGACGATAGCCCAGACCTGACTTGGCAGGTTGCTCAAAAGCTAACTGCGAAATACCCTTTGCTCCGCGTGATGCGACGGCAAACTGAGCGAGGACTTTCCTCGGCGGTCATTCGGGGCTGGCAGGTGGCTAGAGGTGAAATTTTGAGCGTGATTGATGCCGACCTTCAGCATCCGCCAGAAGTTTTGATTGAGCTGCTCAAAGCGACGCTAGATGGCGCTGATTTGGCGGTGGCAAGCCGACATATAGAGGGTGGTGGCGTCAGCGATTGGAGCATCGTGCGGCGCTTTTTATCCCGAGGCGCGCAGCTACTAGGGTTAGTGCTGTGTCCAGCCGTGGTGGGACGAGTGAGCGACCCAATGAGTGGCTACTTTATGGTGCGACGGAGTGCGATCGCAGGCCCCAAGCTCAATCCACTGGGCTACAAAATTTTGCTAGAGGTGATTGGCCGAGGCAGCATTGGTAAAATTGCTGAAGCAGGCTATGTTTTTCAGGAGCGTGACTCGGGCGAGAGCAAAGTTACCTGGAAGCAGTATATAGACTACTTAGGGCACCTGATCAGGCTGCGCTCAAGCCGCCAGAACCGTCATCAGAACCGCCATCAGAACCGTCAGAGCAAACGAGCCTTTCCGACCCAGCGACTTATTCGCTATGGCTTGATTGGCGTTAGCGGCATATTTGTCGATATGGCTCTTTTCTATCTGCTGACTGAAATCGCAGGCTTAGGCCTGATCTTCAGCAAAGTCGTCGCTGCTGAAATTGCTATTGCCAGCAACTTTTTGTGGAACGACGCCTGGACATTTGCTGACATAACGCAGCGTCAAAAAGGCTGGCGACCTCGGCTAAAGCGCCTGCTAAAATTCAACATCATCTGCGCAGTCGGCCTAATTTTAGACGTTGTCCTACTGAAGCTGTTTTATCACCTCGTTTTTGGCGACAGCTTGAAATATATCGCCAACCTGATTGCGATTGGATTCGTGGCCATCTGGAACTTCTGGATTAACGTAAAGCTCAGCTGGCGCGTGACGGCTGTAAAAGGCACTCAGGTCTGACTATTCCGCCAGATCTGTAGCAAAGCAGTCGCCCTTTGGGTGCCCGAAGCATCTTTTTGATTTTCGTAGAGCCGCAGCGCTTGCTCTAGGGTTTCTACCGCTGCGCCGCCGTTGCCCTGGCCCCACAGCGCTAACCCCAGGTTGTAACGAACGCCAGGATCATCGGGAAAGGCGCTGCTAAGCCGACGATAAGCGAGCACGGCCCTAAGATACTTTTTCTGCGACAGGAATAGTTCACCGATTGCCGCTTGGGCAGGCATTAAATCTGGATTTTCGTTTACGGCCTGTTCAAGGTGGCCAAGCGCCCCATTTTCGTCTCCCCGTTCAAGCAAAATTTTGCCTAGAGAGTATTGTGCCTCTGCGTTTTTAGGCTCCAAGCGAACCGCACCCTGCAAAGCGTCAAAAGCACGAGCTTCGTTGCCCTGCTTAAGCCAAATCTTGGCTAGATTCGCATAGGCGCTGCCTCGGTTGGGATCTAGTGCGATCGCCCGCTGTAGCGGAGCAATTGCCGAATTGTAGTCATTTTGGGCCAGGTAAAGCATTCCGATTGCTTCGTACGCTTGGGCGTTGTTGGGCTCAAGGCTGGCCGCTTGTTCGTAGGCCCCGCGAGCGCCCTGGTAGTCTTCTAGCCGCAGGAGCGAGCCGCCTAGTCCGACAAAAGCATCGGTGGCGCGCGGCGCTATAGCAATCAGATTGCGGTAGGCATCGGCGGCCTGCTGGTAGCGTTTATCCATAAACAGGCTGTGGGCCAAGCCATAGCTAAAGGGCAGGTTGCGCGGATCGCGATCTAGCGCCTGGCGATAGTATTCGGCAGCGGCCTCGAAGTTGCCCTGCTTGCCTTGCAGGTAAGCAATGCCAGAGTAGATGCGGGTGTTGTCATGGTCTACCTGGAGGGCCTGCTGATAGAGTGCGATCGCCCCCGCGTAATCTCCCGAATCAATCTTTTTTTGAGCCTCACCCAGTAGGTCAGAAAGGCGCTTCTTTTGATCGTCGCTTAAATGATCATCGCTGCTTTGTGCGATCAGTACGTCCTGATGTACGCCCTGAAACAGGCTCTGAGAGCTAATTAAAGAGACGGCCTGCTGGGAAGATGCCGTCACTTCCGCCGCGCTAGCCGCCTCAGCTGCTAACAGTCGAGTGCCTGCTAGCCCAGCTACAGCTAGTAAAAGCGAATACTTGAATAGGTAGCCCACAGACTAATCTCCAAAAAAACTCAAAGTAAGCAAAGATATAGCAGATGTCCTGATGCATTAGGACATCTGCTAGTCGAGTTGCCCGTTGTTTTCCAACGGTTTCCAGCGGCACAAGTGTCCTAAGCAACTCGACAGAGGCTATAGAAACGAAATAATACAAGTCAACTGCACCGGGTTCAGCTCATGATTCTATCAACAACTGACTTTATTCAAGGAGAAAATATTCAAAACTATCTCGGTATCGTCACCGCAGAAGTTGTTTATGGCAGTAATGCCCTACGTGACTTTTTTGCTGGAATTCGGGACGTTTTGGGCGGGCGCACGGGCGCTTACGAGCGAGTGTTTGAAAAAGGGCAGCAGGACGCCCTTAAGGAGTTAGAGGGCAGGGCTCAACGGCTAGGCGCAGATGCGGTAGTGGGCATACAGGTAAAAACAGACACTATCAACGTTGATGAGCACGGCGTGCTAATGCTAATTACAGCGACTGGAACTGCCGTAAAGCTATAGCTGCGGGTGAAAAGGGCGATCTGCTACGCAGAGGCTTCGCCTTGGCCTTGCCACGCCCTTAGGCGTTACGTCTGCGCTCAGCCCGCCGAAACACCACAGAGAAGTTATTAGCGGGCATCTCAATCACTTCCTGTAGCTTAAAGCTGTGCTGCTCAGCGGTTTTAACTACCGTTTCTAGGTCTCTAATTCCCCAGCTCGAATCGCGATTACGCAGCATCATATCAAATGCCTCATTACTGGGCGCAGTGTGCCTGCCTTCGCGCTTATAAGGCCCGTATAAATACAGCACTCCGCCCAGGGGCAAAACTCGCTCAGCGCCCGCTAGCAGGTACCCGCACATCTCCCAGGGAGCAATATGGATCATATTGATATTGACAATGGCGCTGATATCTTCTAAGACCGCTTCTAATCCAGGCCACGGCTGGGTGCTTACGTTCAAGTCCAGCGGTGGCAGCAGCAAATTATCCGCAGGCAACGCTTCGCCCCATGCCTGAATACTCTGACGTGCCAAAGCCTGGGGCTCGCTGGGTAACCAACGCAGATGGCTCAGTCTCGGCGCAAAAAAGGTAATATGCTCCCCTGTTCCGCTAGAAATCTCCAGTACAGTTCCTTTTTCAGGTAGCACCTGTGCCAAAACATCTAAAATTGGCTGACGATTGCGCTCAGTAGCTGGAGCATATTGACGAAAATCAACCATGTATTTGAGGAATGCCTTGTTGTATAGACAGAATCAGCCGGAAGCCGACGCTGATTTATTCGACTGCTTCTGGTAGCCTACCTCGACTTTCAGCTACTTAATCACTGGCTTGATGATGGCATTTACAGTTGATATTCCTTGCGAACGTTCACGGCGACTTTGACAGGGAATCGCGATCACCCGCATCCGCACACCGGCAGATCGCTTGTTCCTTTTTGTTAAGAAAAACAAAGCGTCCCGAAAAACTCAGGACGCTTTGGAGCACTCACCGCATAAAAAGGTGTCTGCTCAATTAAAAGCCTAATTAAAAGCCCAGCCCTAAAGGCCAACAGAGCCAGACGGCGAGTTGAGCAACGCTTCTGCTGTGCGATAGTAGGTGGCCCAATAGTAAGTTTCAGGCCGAGCCCGCCACTGATCGCGGTCTACCCGTAGTGATAAAATAGGCACGCTAATGCCCTCACCTTCTACGACCACGTTGACCGATACATCGGTAATGAGCAAATCCTGATCAAACGTTCGCTGAGCGCCTGCTCTAGCCGCCATCTCTCCTCGTCGCAGCAGCGTATTGTAGGTTTCTCCGGCTTCTTTCGTGAGGAAAAGATCTAGACGCGAGGTGTAGGCCTGAGACGCCTGCGGTGCGATCAGCGCTTCTGTTAGCCAAATGCCTGTGCCGCCCAATAGCGCCGCCAAACCCGCTGACAAAATCGAGCGCTGCCAGCTGCGAGCTTTTCTTCTGGATCGAAGGCCAGATCTAGCGCTAGATTTAACACCAGCGCGAAGTGAAAAATTGGGGTGCGACAGTGTGCTAGCTCCTGATAGTTGCGCACTGGAAAACGGTTGAACACGCCCAAGGCGGCTGACTGGATAGCGAATTGGCCACATGCGATTAAATATTGAAGAAGAAGGAAGTCGAATGAGAATCAGGAGAGCTTGAATTACCTATCAAGTTTCCCAGTTTAGGAGATCTCGCTACACTTTTTAAAAAGTCAGCTACACGAAGCGCTGAGTTTGTGATATTTTCAACGGCATACATAGCTTATCTGGAATTTCTTTTGGTAGTGAGGTCAGTTAGGCAGGTTCTTAAAGGTGACCACTCTTATGGGTGTGTCACTTTGCTACGCAGCGCGATACCTGTAGCAACGCCTTGTATCGTTTAGCAAAATAACTATAGCTATAGTCTTCGGGGACAATTTAAAAATCAATGGCTAATTACTGGGTCATCACCATCGGCATCAACCAATATCGGCACCTTCAGCCGCTGATGCAGGCGCAAAACGACGCCCGCTCTATCCATCGTTTTTTCACAGAAGAAGCAGGTATTCCCGCTGATCGCTGCGTTTTGATCAGCGATTTGGCAACCTCTGTAGGCGAGCAAGCGGTATATCCCGATAAGCCAGCGATCGCAGCCTGGGTACAAACCATCGCACATCAGGCCACAGCGGACGATGTCCTGTGGTTTTTCTTTAGTGGCTACGGCGCTCAGGCCAACGATTTGAACAGCCACACAAATGGCCAAAATGGCCAAAAAGAAGGCCAGAGCATAGACTATCTCATGCCTATCGACGGTGATCCAGGGAAAATTGAGAGCACAGGCATTGCCGTTGCTGACCTCATAGATACGCTCGCCGACTTACCTACGGATAAAGCCTTACTTATTTTAGATATCAACCGCTCACAGGGGGCACTGGCCGGACAGACCATCGGTACTCAAATTATTGAACTGGCTCAGAAGAGGCAGGTGGCTACTCTGCTATCGTGTCAGCCAGAGCAGTACTCGCACGAAACCTTAGGCGTACGTCATGGCCTATTTACAGCGGCCCTGCTGGAGGCTCTACGGCAGAATTGTAAAACCGCTGGCCAAATTAGTGACTATCTTAACCAGCGTCTGCCTGAGCTTTGTGAACATCATTGGAGGCCCATTCAAAACCCGGTCAGTATCCTTTCGGATCAGCAGCTGGCAGCAGAGGTTGTGCCTGAGCTGAGCCATACGCTATTGGCTGATGACTCAACCGCCAATTTGAGCGATCGCTCAAGCGACAAATCGGTAGCGGGGGCTCAAAAAGCGATCGCTACCGGCAGCGTAGCGACAGCCGCCGCGATTGTTACGGGAGGCCCAGCAGCGGCCTCGACTGCAAATACCATCACTACAGGCACTAAAACTACAGACATTAAACCTACAAGCATTAAAGACAGGCCCACGCTGTCTCTAAAACCTCCTCTAGTTGTTCAGCCGCCCCATACCGAAAAACCCAGCTTTACAGAAAACTATCGCAGCCGCGAAAGCGATGAAATGGAAGAGGCTTCAGCCGTTAGTGGAGCCAAACTTCGCAATTGGGGATTGCTTGCCTTAGCCATTCTGATGGGTCTTGTGCTGCTCAAGCAGCCCTTCGTAAAGGAAGCTTGGGATAGGCTGACTGAAAAAAACGAAACCGCGACCGCTAGTAAACCTTCTGATCCAAAAGATCCCGCTATATCTACCGACGACACGGTAGGCACTAGCACGCCAAGCATAGCTGCTGAAGGCTCAGCGCCTGAAGAGATAGCGACAGCCGCCGCAGCCCCAAGCGCACAGGCCTTGAATTCTGGAGCTGAGACTGCTGGACAAAAGCCAGCTGTTCCGCTAGCTGATCAGCCACCTGGCCAATCGACTGCTAATAGCTCTGCTGCGACTGAAACAGAAAAGGCTTCTGCCCAAACTCTGATGAGTCAGGCAAAGGCTGCTCTAGACAAAAAGCAATACTCAGAAGCGCTGATTGCCCTACAGCAAGTGCCCAAATCCCAGCGCGACGAACAGTTTTCGTCTGTGCTGGTCCAGGCCCGCGCTGGAGCCGCAAAAGCTCAGCAAACGAATGCTTCTGTGCTAACGGAAGCTCGAACCTCTATTCAGCCGATTTCGGCCTCTCAATTTACTAAGGCGATCGCCAAAGCCAAACTTATTCAGCCCGGTGAGCCTTACTATGAGGCGGCTCAGCAGGATATTCGCAGCTGGAGTCAGGTTATTTTAGATATCGCTGAAGGACGAGCGACAAGTGGTAACTTAGCGGGCGCGATCGCCGCTGCTAGCGTGATGCCTTACGCCAATGCTCAATACCATCAAAAAGCCCAGGACAGAATTACCTTTTGGCAGCAGCGCCAGCAGAGCCGTCAGATCATTGCCGACGCTCAGAAAATTCCGAAGCTAGGAGAGGCCAGCTCCTATCAACAGGGCATTGTTAAGCTCAGAGAGGTGCCTATCGAGCATCCAGAGTACGAAACAGCCCAAAGACTGGCCGACCAGTGGAGCGAGAGTATTTTTAGCATCGCGCAGGCTCGCGCTGCGCAAAACAGAGAAAGTGCTGCTATTCAAGCAGCGGTTTTGGTACCAGCAGGGACAACTGCTTATGAGCCAACTCAGCAGGCTATTCGGCGCTGGCGCTCAAACGAGTAGAGGCGAGTAGAGGTCGTTATATATGGGGAGAGCAGAAGGGATTAGAAGGGATTAGAAGAATTTAAAAGAGCTGCTAATCTGGCTGTAGACCATTGCGAAGTCCTGTTAGCGAGTCCACTACCTGCTGAAGATTGCTTTCGATTAGCTGCTTTTGACTTAATAGCTGCTTAAACTTTTGATGACGGGCGATCGCTGCACTCACGAGAGCCAGCTGCTCAGGCGGGCAAACCTGTGATTGCACGCTACCGTCTTCCTTTAAAGAGCATAGCCGGTGGTAGGTTGGCGAATCGCTCGGTGGATGACCGCTTGCAGCGCATGACTCAGGTGTACTTCCTTCCTTATAGCCATTCTCTAGCGCTTCTACGTACTGCATGAGCGCGTCAGTATCGCCATGGCGAAAAATAGTCGTGCCAGCACTGTTCTCTGGCTCCGGCTGGGCTGGGCTCGCAGGCCGAGATGACTGTAACCAACCATCTACCATCGGCCCCTGAGCATAGAGGATCTGGAGTGCCCGGATAATCTGCCGCTGTGCTTCTTGCCACACGCCAATCGTCGTTTGAATGTCTTTGAGTAAGCTGAGCGCGATCGCTGGATTTACTTCATGCCTTTGGCTAACAAACACCTCAGGCTTCAGCGGCGGCAGCACTATCCGCTCTAAACTCTTTGATGTAACGCTGTTCGCGTAAGTGAAAGAGCAACCAGCCTGGGAAGACGAAAGACCCATGACGATACAACTACTGATAGTAGCGAAACTACATATACTGTAAATATTGACTATTCGTCCGCTAGCAAGATGTAAAGACTAGCCAAACAATATAGCTTTACAGGGTATCTTATAGGTACAAGGGATGCTCTGACCAATTTAACAACATTGCAAACAATTCCCCGTCCAGCCCGGCTGGTTTTACTATCATGGCTAATCGCACCTTCCTGAAATATTTTCCAGCTCGCCTTAAGCCCCTGAGTTCTCCAGCTGTGTGGGCTCCCCTAACGGTTTTTGCGCTAGCGAGTATTTTTATGTGGGAGTACTATCAAAATCCCGATTGGTTCGCCCGTCCTCAGGCCGACACAACTTCGTCTGCGTCGGGTCTCACACCAGAAGAGCAAGCCCGCCTCGCTGATGTAGATACCGTTGACGTCTTGCTAAATAGTCTTAAAGGTAGTAATAGTCCTAATGATAGTAACGGTAATCCTACCTCTGGAGCTACTGGCTTAGGCAACGAAAATACTTCAGCGGCACAAGATCCGGCCTCTACCAATAAGCTTGCAGATCGCACAAATCCCTTCGCCGCCTATGAGGAGCAATACAAGTTCCCTGGCTCAAATAGCGGCACCAGCACACCAGCCCCCGCTCTACCGGCTGCCTCGCCTGCGGTACGCCCCGCAGATGGCGCTACTGGCAGCGGTAATTTTGGTTCTAGCAATGGTTCTAGCAATAGCTCATCACTGCCAGCTGGCGGTGCGCTCTCAGAGGCATTAGGCCGACAGCAGGATAGCCGAACGGCTGCTGATCAAGCCAGACAGAATACTGCTGGCAGTGCCTCACAGAGCGCTTCACAGAGCCCTAGAGCTTCTAGCAGCAGTGGTGCGTTTCGTCCCGCCGCACAGCCTTCAAATAGCGGCATTTCTGTACCCTTTATTCGGACGACATCCGATATGTCGCCGCCGCCGGGCACTACTGGCTATAGGGCACCTGCTTCTTCAAGTCTGCCTGTTTTCAACGCAGCCCCTCAGCAGCCCAGCCGGAGTCCTTACTCCAACCCGCCAGCGTCTCGTCAGCC
>JBGTGK010000393.1:0-6224 GCA_041746795.1 Phormidesmis sp. | reverse complement strand
TGTAAATCGGTGAAGCTGTTCATAGGCTCCTGAGTTGGGTAGTTCTCTCTCAGGAGCCTATTGAGCGATCTACTTTCTTAGCCTTGGCTCAGCCAAGCTCATAGCGATCGCTCTTTCAACACTATTTGTCTAAACTCCAGTCACATAAGGACAAGGTTAAAAAGCCAATAATTATGGATGGTTGTGCATCATCTATCAAAACAAAGGTGCGAGATAGACCTTTTTGAATGTGTTGCCGTGCCGTGCGCTGTAAAAATACGTTTAAGGCGAGTTCTCCACACTCAAACCCATTTCGATCATGGCTTTTGCTGAGAAGTTCAATTCGCTTCACTAAAAAAAGCCTGGTGGTGCTTGATGGCTTCTTTCAGCTTGCTGTTGAGGGAAGGCGGATTCTCAATTAGGCTGAAAATTCTATCTGCATCCTCAGCCGATAGATGGATCATTTGCTCTTTATCAATGATCTCTTTAGCTTCTTTAATCGCAGCTTGAACCATAAATTGATTCAAGGTAGCGCCCCTTAAATCCGCAGCCCTTTGCAACGTGTCTTTGCCCGAGGCAGGCAGTCTGGCTGTTACGCGGGTATCGTTGGGAAGAGAACCTGCCATATAGATATAGCTTAGATGCAGCTATTAAACTACTACCACTATAGTAGGGAGGTGACAAAATGTCACCTCGAAATTTGAGCAGCGAAAGCAAAGAACTGAATTGTATACGAGTGGATTCTTTTCTAGTTTCACCTACACGCCTGTACCGTCCTCACTTTCGCCTTCAAAAAGCGTTTTTAGCGGACTCGCATTCAGTCCCATTTCTTCGGTGAGGTAGCGAGAGAGCACGTCATTTTGCCCGTGCGTGACGTATATGTTTTGAGCTTTGGTTTGCCTGACGGTATTGATCAAACCAGGCCAGTCGGCATGGTCAGAAAGAACAAAGCCACGCTCGTAGCCGCGTCGTCTGCGGGCACCGCGTACGGCCATCCAGCCAGAGGCAAAGGCAGTTTGAGGGCGCTTGAAGCGTTTCATCCAGCTAGAGCGGTGGCCAGAAGGTGGTGAAATAATCAGATCTCCTGCAAATTTATAAGACTTTTCCACTTGCGAGACGGGGACAGTTGGCACCATTTTTACACCGACTTCACGGTAAATCTCGGTGAGGGTATGGACTGCGCCGTGGAGATAGACCGTTTGGTCTGTGAGGTTGGCGAGTTCAGCCAGTACCCGCTGCGATTTGCCGAAGGAATAGCAAAATAGGAGAGAAGGCCGGGTAGGATCGCCCTGCCACCATTTGTAAATTTCCTCAGCGGTAAATTCGCCACTGTCCCAGCGGTAAATAGGCAGGCCAAAAGTGGCTTCAGTAATAAAGCTGTCGCACTCTACCACTTCAAAAGGCTCACACGAAGGATCTGCGTCGCGCTTATAGTCGCCAGAGGCCACCCACACTTCGCCTTTGTGCTCCACGCGCACCTGAGCCGATCCCAGCACATGGCCCGCCGAATGAAAAGACACCCAGGCGTCGCCTATTTTTAGCTTGTCGCCATAGGCAACGCCGCTGAGATTGATATCTTGCCCTAGCCTACGGCGCAAAATGCCTTCTGAGATAGCGGTGGCGTAGTACTGCTCGTGGCCGCTATAGGCGTGGTCAGCGTGGGCGTGGGTGATAAGGGCCGTTTCTACTGGTTTCCAGGGATCGATATAGAAGTTACCCGCGCCGCAGTACAGGCCCTCAGGCCGAACAGTAATCAAAGCAGCCATATAAAACCTACTACGCTCTTCTCTGGCAAATTGTACAAATTGTAACTATTTGAGCCATCATCCATAGGTTCAGGCTTAATTGTTACCGCTAAGCAAGCCTAGATTCAGGCTATTCGATGTATCATCGGTGATTATGGCAGAGATCAACATCAACCGAATTAAGCTCTCTCAGCTGAGGGCGCTGGTAGCGATCGCCCGCACCGGCACCTTTAGTGACGCCGCCGCATCGCTAGAGCTATCGCAGTCGGCGGTCAGTCATGCGATCGCCACCCTCGAAGACGAACTCGGCGTTAGCCTACTCAGCCGAGGCCGTCAGGGCGCAGTCCTCACCCCCGTTGGCCAGGAAATCACCCACGAGGCCACCAAAATGATCGCCTTGCTCAAGGTCATTGGTCGTCGGGCTCAAGACGCTAAAGGATTGCAGGCGGGCCTGGTACGCGTCGTCGGCTTTCGCAGCGTCACCACCCATGTGCTGCCCGTCGTCATCGAAGAATTTCGCAAGCAGTATCCTGGCATCAGCGTCTCCATTGGCGAAGGCAATGACGTACACGGCGCAGAAGATATTCTCAGGCGCGGCGAAGCTGATGTGGGCTTTACCTACCTCCCCGTAAACGACGCTTTTGACGCCTGGGAACTATTGCGTGACGACTACATTGTGCTCATGCCCCAGGACAAAGCGCCTCAGAGTAAAGGGCCGCTAACCTGGGAAGAGCTGACGACACTGCCGCTGATTTTACCGCTGCCAGATGACGGCTGTCGCTACAATGTCGATCACTACCTACAGCACCACGGCCAAACCATACTGCCAGCCTACGAAGTCAAAGAAGACTCTACGATAGTCAGCATGGTACGTCGTGGGCTGGGCGCAACAATTATCGCTCAGCTAGCCGCCGAACCTATTCCAGCAGATGTTGTAGTGCGATCGCTGCCTGCTCCTTTACAGCGGGTAATTGGAGTAATCACCCTGGCTGACGCGCTGCAAACGCCGCCGGTATTCGCTTTTTTAGATACGCTAAAAGCGACCTGGAAGCAAAAAGCCGATACGGTTGTGAGTAATATTTAGCGCGAGAATTCATCTTCAGACAGGCGATTTCTCAAGAACAATCGCCTCAAAGCAACAGACGCCTATTGAATATTGGTTTCTCCTGGGCCAATAACACCCACCTTATGACGAAAGCTGAGTTCGCCGCCATACCATCCGCCCACTCCCAAGAGAGTAGCCACTACAACAGAGATAATCGCGCCGATCGGAACAATTACGTTTGCAGGGTTGCCTAGCCTCAGCCAAAAATTGATGCTTGTTAGCAACAGCGCTGTAACATTAATTAGCATATGTGCCCATCCGGCGGTGCGTTTGCGCACTCTAGGCACTCTTAAAAAGTCTGACATGCCCACAATCGCAGCTAAAATTCCGGCTGCAAAGCCTAGGCCAATCAGCCAAACAGAAGCCCGTGCCCAAAAAAAGTCTTGCGTAAGCCAATAGCCAATATCACTGCCCGCTGCACCGGTTAAAAACGCGACCGGGAAAGTCACGATGATGGGGTGAATGGGGTGGCCTGCGATCGCCACAGAGCTAGTCACCCCGCTACCCAAATATTCGGTATCTCGGCTGTCAATCACCAGCGAAACGTTAGGGTAAGGCGTTTGAGAGTTGGAGTCAAAGTCTACACTTTCCATAGTTTTTCCTACTACACATCTATGGAAGTGTAGAAAAAAAGCATCAGCCTTTACGTCTTCCACAGGGTAGACACAGGAGAAATATCGGGCATCGTGCTAGCGACTTTAGCACCTAGTATTAAGCCTGCTGACAGTGCCTAATGATGCGAAGCCGCCTTAATCGGCAGCTCAATCACAAATTCAGCCCCTGCCCCTGGTGTAGACAGGCAGTACAGCCGACCCCCATGCTCTTTGATAATTCGATAGCTAATAGAAAGGCCCAACCCTGTCCCCTGGCCAACCGGCTTAGTGGTAAAAAACGGGTCAAATAGCTTGTCTAAAGTCTGTTGCTCAACCCCTTTGCCATCGTCTTTAATGGAGATTTTTACCCAATCAGCGTCGATCGTCTGACTGGTAATGGTCAGTAACTTAACTTCTTCCTCTTCAGCAGTAGACTCTATCGAGAGTAATTCATCAATTGCGTTCGACAGCAAATTCATGAATACCTGATTTATCTGCCCAGGGTGACACTCTATGAGCGGTAGCTCACCATAGTTTTTAACCAGCTCAATTGTCACTTTGGCATCGCTTGAAACTAAGCGATGCTGCAAAATTAAAAGCGTGCTTTCAATACCTTCATGAATATCGACGGTTTTCATTGCAACCTCATCCAAGCGAGAAAAGTTCCGCAGAGACAACACAATCGACTGAATGCGGTTGGTGCCAATCGCCAAGGAAGAACAGAGCTTCGGTAAGTCTTCAGCAATATAGTCAAGATCTACTTCTTCAACTAATTCTTTGAGTTCATCACAGGGATCAGGGCACTGCTGCTGATAGCCAGCCACGACCTTGAGCAAATTGTCTGAGTATTCGTTAAGGTGACTCAAATTTGCGTGAATGAAATTGACGGGATTGTTAATTTCATGGGCAATGCCTGCCACTAGCTGTCCCAGGCCAGACATTTTTTCGGTTTGAATGAGCTGCGCTTGAGTTTCTTTTAAGTTGGCCAAAGTGCTAGAAAGGGCTTCTGTTTTCTGTAGACTGTACGCTAATAAAAACGCATGCTGCATAGCAATGCCGAGCTGGACTGCGGTATGGCTGACAAATTCAACGTCGGCGGTTTCCCATTGCCGGGGCGCTTGATGTTGATAGACGCATAAAATACCCCAAAGGTTTTGCTCAAGAAAAATGGGGACAGTGATAAATGCTTTTATTCCAAACCGATTATAGAGATCAATGTGACCCTGAGAAAAGCCCGCTTGATGAACATCATTAACAACCAGCACTTCTCCTCGGCGATATCGGCCTCCTTGGGTTTTCTTTAGATGCGTGTCATTCCAGATAGTATTTACACCGAGTGTGTCAACACCTTTCCACTCGGGTGTAATGCATTCAAAGTCGGCTACAAATTCACCACCCCAGTTTGAGTCAAATCGGTAAACTGAGGCTCTCTCTGCTTCGAGGATCTCGCTGAGTTCGCATGTTGTTACCCGAAAAATCTCATCCATTTCAAGCGACTCGCGAATTTTAGCCACGATACTAACCAGAGCCTCTTGCCTGGAAAAAGAGTTTTCCAGCTTTGAGTTTGAAAGCTGGAGCTGCTGCGCTTTTTGGTGAAGCTGCTGCGTCCGGTTTTCTACTTGCTGCTGTAGGTCACTGTTGAGCACCTGCACTTGCTGATACAGCCTATACTGTTTGGCGGCGGTCGAAAATCTTTCGCTGAGTGCCTGAGCATACTTAATGTCGGCGTTTGTCCAGGCTTGAGCCTGACCTTTCTTTTCCTGTCGCCACACTTCAAAAGACTGCCGAGCCATCAGCTGCCGGATGTCGGGATTGTGCCAGCCTGCCCACATCGTGTCTGTGTCAATTTCGTCGCGAAAAATAGTCAAGCAGCCGACAACGTTAGTACCATTGTGTAGCGGCATCAGCAGCAGACCGCGTACTGAGCTGGCCTCAAAGAAAGGGGCCAGGGTGCGAAATAGGGGCTCGCGGTAGATATCATCAACGGCCCAGAGGTGAGGGCAGGGGCTATTGGCTTTTGGCTCAGCGCCCAAGCTGTAGGTGGCGCGCATCCACTCTACAGTCCAGGGCTTATAGCCAGTCCCGTCAGAACCGGATTCAACGACTGAATGGACAAAGTTTTTCCAGAGATAGTTGTTTTCAACGATCCGACTGTTTTTTTCATCTATCGGGGCGGGCTGCTCACCACAGGTATATAGCTCTCTCTCCTGATGCTCGTTAGCAACCAAATAAAGCCTGCCGCCAGAGCCTTCAAAGGTAGCGACGGCTTCTTCTAGTGCGCTCTGTAGCTTGAGACTGGAATCAGTGTGGAGGAGCTTGGTAACACGGTTAATATTGGCTTCTTGTTGGGCCTGGGTGCTCATTTCGTCTAACAAAATGGCCTGGGCGATCGCGACTTCAACCTGATCTACCACTGCTTGAATGAACTGAAGATCTTCTTCGACGACATGCCGCGATTCATTGTGATGACAGGCCAGCAATCCCCATAGCTTTGCAGAAGATCCTGATACTGGAGACTGCTTTTTACCCGTCGTCGAATCTTCTATAACGATCGGGACAACCACAGAAGACTGCACGCCCATAGCGGTTAAATATTCTGCGTGGCATGGATCTAGAGGACGGTAGCGCAGGATTCTCTCAGGATAAGTCTCTCCTGTTTCTGGATCGTCTAGGGGGCCAATCCCGATTTGGGCATTCGCCACATTGACCACGGAGCGCTGACGGGCTTTTAAAAACAGCTCGCGGGCATAGGGCGGAATGTCGCCTGCGGGAAAATTCAGACCTAATAATGACGGTAACCGA
>JBGTGK010000392.1:0-2866 GCA_041746795.1 Phormidesmis sp. | reverse complement strand
CTCAGAAATCACGTCGAAGAAATGCTGGTAGGTTTCGGTGATAAGTTTGTAATTAATTTTGCATGACTACTTATGCAAATGCTTGTAGTAAGGTAACTTTCGATTGGATGGGATATTTGCTTTACCAAAAGCTTCGGGCCTCGGCGTATCGTCGTCACCCTCACAAGAGCCGACATTGGATTGTTCGTAAGTACTGGCTTATTGACACCGAAGGCTGGGTCTTCGCTACCCGAAATGACGCAGGTGTACTGCGATTATTTCAGCACTCTTAGACGCCGATTAAACGGCATATTAAGGTGCAGGGTAGTCGCAGTCCTTATGATGGTGATTGGCTTTACTGGAGTCGAAAAATGGGACAGTACCCAACGGTGACTTCAATAGCTGCAAAGCTGTTCGCAATCAGCTGGCCCGCGACCGGCTATTTGTAGAACGCTGTTTTCATTTGTTGAATGATGGCGGTGTGGGTGCGATCGCGCTACCTGAAAAACTCTCTGAAAATGAAAGAGCCAAAACACTTCAAGACTTTTTCTTTGAAAATGCAGACTATAACTGGTTCAGTAGCAATCAACCGACGAAGATTGAAGGCATGGTGTGGAGAATGCGAAATAGCAGCAGCTAAGGCCTTGAACAAGTTTTAAAGTAGCAGGCTATCTACTTGGGAGAATAGGCTGCTTTGTGTAGCCGAATTATCGAGTACTTGGTCGGCTAACTTACACTTTTGAGACAAATTCATTTGCGCATCTATTCGAGCCTGGGCATCGGCGGCAGAAAGGTGGCTGCGAGTCATCAAGCGCTCTTTTTGCTGAAGCGGAGTGCAGGTCACGACCCATATTTCATTGACTAGATGGGTTAGGTTTGCTTCAAATAAAAGCGGAATGGCATAAATTAGAGTTTGCGTAGTGGGAAAAGCCGTGGTCACTTCTGCAAACTTTTGTCGCACAAAAGGATGAATCTGCTGTTCTAACCATTCTTTTTCAGTCTTGTTCGTAAAGATGATTTTGCCTAAGTTAGGGCGGTTGAGCGTGCCATCGGGCAAAAGGATAGTGGGGCCGTAGCGATCGCCTATCACCATCAAAACATCACTCCCCTTCGCCACCGCCTCCCTTGCATACACATCCGCATCCAGCACAGGCAATCCATGCTGACCCGCCAAATAATTTGACACCGTAGTTTTGCCTGTCGCAATCCCACCAGTCAAACCAATAATTCGCCTCTTGTGAGGAGCCTGCTGATCAGAACTTACCGCTTCGCCCATTTTTCTAACCCCGCCGTGAGCCCTAAAAGCGTATATTCTTCAGCTTCAAAAGTGACTTTTCCCAAAAGCTCGCGGCAGTCTCTCGAAGTCTGCGGGCCAATGGAGGCGATCACAATATCATCCAATAGGCCAAGCCACCGATCGCCAAACGTTTGTGCCATCAGCCGCGCAAAGTGACGCACGGTTTTAGAGCTAGCAAAGGTAATAGCATCCGCGCAGCGACTCTCTAAAGCGAGCTTTGCAGCCAGTGGAATAGTCGTCGGGCATGCGGATTCGTAGGCAGCGACCTCGGTTACCGTTGCGCCCCTAGCGGTCATTGCTTTGACCAGTACTTCACGCCCACCGCTTTCTACCCGAGGAAACAGCAGCTTTTTCCCGGCTGGATCTTCAGGAAAATGCTCGATCAGAGAATCTGCCACATAGGTCGGTGGAATGAAATCAGCAGAAAGACCGCGCTGCTTGAGGAAGCCGTTTGTTTTTTTACCAACGACAGCAATTTTGAGCGTTGCCAGGGCGCGAAAGTCTTTGCCTTGTTGAAGCAGCCGGTTTAGGAAAAAGGTGACGGCGTTAGGGGAGGTGAGGATGAGCCAATCGAAGGTGTTGATGGCGGCGATCGCGCTATCCAAAGCCGCCCAACTCACCGGCTCGCGAATCTCCAAAGCAGGAAAGTCAGTCACCCGAGCCCCCTTATCCATCAGCATTTGGCTAAACTGACCAGACTGACTAGCCGCACGAGTTACCAGAATTGTTTTATTCGCCAGCGGCGGCAGCGCGACGGGTAAGGGGGTCAAATACTCTCGTAAACCCACCACTTCGCCAATGATCAAAACGCAGGGAGAGAGCTTTGCGGCTCCGACGACCTGCGGCATACTGAGCAAAGTGCCCTGCCAGATTTGCTGCTGAGGCTGGCTAGCCCATTTGGCGATCGCCATCGGCGTTTCTGCCCGTTTGCCATGCGCAATTAATCTGTTGCAAATCTCTCTCAAATGCCGCCCGCCCATCAGCAGCACAACCGTTTCCAGGCGAGCTAACACTTCCCAATCCAGTGCGTCCAAATCGTGAGCCGTAAACGCACCAAAGCCACGACTCAAAACAGGATCGCTCAGCGGAATACTCGCTAATAAAGGCACTACTAGGATCGAAGAGAGCCCAGGCACAACCTCAAAGCAGCAGCCCGCAGCCTTCAGCGCCTGAATCTCAGCCGCCGCTCGGCCAAAGATAAACGGATCGCCGCTCTTGAGCCGCACTACCTGTTTACCTGCCTGGCAAAGCCGCACCAGCAGCTGATTAATTTCGGCCTGAGGCGTGCTCGGCTCGCCACCTCGCTTGCCGACATGCCACTGCTCGCAGGTAGCGGGAATCTCCTGAAGCAGCGAGACATCTACCAGGGCATCGTAAACCAGAGCATCAGCCTGATTGAGCAGCCGCTGACCGCCTACAGTGAGATAGCGGATATCTCCCGGCCCTGCTCCTAGGAGATAGACTTTACCGCCGTTCGATTCAGACTCCAACTCAGACATAACTCGCTTGCTAGATTCACTGTCTCTATTTTGGGCCATGGCGAGCACTCTTGCTAGCTACGGAAATCTAGCGGCCATTTTTTGAAGCATT
>JBGTGK010000391.1:0-5016 GCA_041746795.1 Phormidesmis sp. | reverse complement strand
TGAAACATAAGTGCCAACTTGCTTGACCGGACTCACCTCTGGTAGCCCGATTGTAACAATCTCTTTTTTAAGGCGAACTTTCAGCTTCTCAAAGGGAGGCTCAGTAGCCAGAGATTCTTTAATATCTACATCGCTCAATCGTTTGTCTGACTTTAGATAGGAGAGAACCACATCAACACCTTGTTTCGCCCCAGCGATGGTGCCATTAATCCCTTCTTCAGCTAGCAGAATGGTGCCTTTGACACTTTGAGCCTGACAAATCTCCTTTAAAGGCTGCTGCAAGGCTACGCAGTCAGGCAGCGCTACAAATTTATAAAAGGTTGCAACCGTTAAACACATATCCACAGCAGGGCTTTTTGAGAGTTTAGCTTTTTAGTCAGCTTCTATTTTGGCATTAGAGCTGCGCTATTGACTCAGCACAGCCTTAGCCGCCCTGTGCAGCAGTGAATGCCGGTAAATGAGTGCGCTCATATCATCGCCGTAGCCGCCGCCGATGACGCAGGCTACCGGAATGTCTGCGGTGACACAGGCTTGGAGAACGGTGCGATCGCGCTCATAAACCCCGTCATCACTCAAAGCCAGCTTCCCTAACCGATCGTCCTGATGGACATCTACACCCGCATCGTACATGACCAAATCTGGCTGAAGGCGATCTAAGAGAGCGGGTAAGTGCGATCGCAGCACTGCCAAATACGCATCATCTCCCGTATTTTCTGCTAGCGGCACGTCCAAATCGCTCTGCTGCTTGCGCCCTGGGAAATTAACGTCGCAGTGCATAGAAAAGGTAAACACGCTCGGGTCGCCTTTAAAAATGAAGGCCGTGCCGTCGCCCTGATGCACGTCGAGATCAACGATGAGCGCGGTGCGGATGAGGCCTTGAAGCTGAAGGACTTTGAGCGCGATCGCCAAATCGTTAAAAATGCAAAAGCCAGATCCGTAGCCTGGAAACGCATGATGAGTGCCCCCGGCTGTATTGCAGGCGAGCCCGTGCTGTAAGGCAAGCTTAGCAGTCAAAATAGTGCCCCCCACTGCCGTGCAGGTTCTTTTGACCAAGCCCTCACTCCAGGGCAGCCCAATCCGCCGCTGGGCTTTTGCGTCCAAGGCGCCTTCACAGTAAGCCTGTACGTAGTCCTCGGTGTGTACAAGCTTTAGCCATTCGCGAGAGGGGGCACCCGGCTGATAAATTTGGCCTTCGCAGATGACGCGATCGCTTACCAACAGGTCTCGCAGCAGCCGAAACTTAGGCATCGGAAAGCGATGTCCCGCAGGCAGGGGCGTCACATAGTCAGGATGATAGACAACGGGAAACGGGTTCACGGCTTGGCTTAGTGGCTCTCATGCGGAGTAGGGACTACCCCTCTATTACATTCATTTACATTCATTACATGTTGGTAAAGTATCGATAGAAAACCTTGTGATACTTAAGAACACCCGTGTTTTTACTGCTAAGTTTTTAAGCAGCGTAGGCACATGCGACTGGGTAATACATCAAAACGAGCTATAAGTAAGCATCAAATTGAAGTGCGGTGGGTTAAATCAGCTCGACTTCTACGATTTTTTTGGGTGACAGTCAATGGCCTGGCAACATATTATCTATCCTATAATGACCTACTTTAATGACCTACTTTCGGCGGCGGCGACTGGCTGAGCTGCTGAGGGCCTATCCTAACTTGCAGGACTATTCGATTCTAGATGTAGGGGGCAGACCTTTTATTTGGAATTTGCTAAAGGACGAGTATGGCGTGATGCCGAAGCAGCTGATACTGCTGAACACGCCTTCGGAAGAGAAAATACCCGCTTCGCCAGACTATACGGTAAAAATTGCCGATGGCCGTCAGCTGCCTTATCCTGACAAGAGCTTTGATTTGGTTTTTTCTAACTCTGTGATTGAGCATGTAGGAGAGGCTGAGCAGATGGCTCAGTTTGCCAGTGAGTGCGATCGCGTTGGCAAAGGCCTATATATTCAAACGCCCAACCGATGGTTTCCATTAGAAGCTCACTTTGGCGCGGCTTTTATTCACTGGCTACCCAGAGACTGGTATCAAAAGCTTTCTTTTCTATCGCTGCGCTATTTCTTTGCGGTCAACGATCCCTCTGAGCAAGCCTACTTCAAACAGGAGTTTGACACCACGCGGCTGCTCTCACTCAGGCAGTTTAAGGGTCTATTTCCTGAAAAGAAAATCACGACCGAAAAAGTTTTAGGATTTACCAAATCTTTTGCTGTGATCAGCTTGCCCAAAGGAGATTCGCCTGCTCTATAAGATATTTGTTAGCGGCTACTGTTCGTGATAGTTCCACAGCAGCCCACCATCAACATAGAAGGTAGAGCCTGTAATGATGGGAGTTGCGATCGCACCCGGTGCCACATTGTTAATAGTGATCCCTAAAGGGCCTAACTCTACAGCTAAATTTCGCATGATCATCTTCACGCCGCCCTTACTCGCGCAGTAAGACGTAAAATGAGGGAACGGCAGCTCCTCATGAACAGAGCTAATGTTGATAATTTTACCAGGGTTGTTAGTCGCTCTAAAGTGCTTAACAACCGCTTGTGTCGCGAAGAAAACGGCCTTAAGATTAACGTTTAGCACGAGATCGTAGTCTTTTTCAGTAACATCCCAGAAGTCAGCGCGCTTCTCCAAGCCTGCATTGTTAACTAAAATATCTACCTTGCCAAAGTGGTCGACCGTGCTCTTTACAAGATTGTTAATTTCGTCTACTTTAGCCAGATCGGCCTGAACCAAAAAAGCCTCAGAGCCCTGCGCTTCTATCTTTACTTTAACTTCTTCGGCTTCGTCCATAGCTTCGTCCATAGAGGAGTGGTAGTTAACAACAATTCTGGCACCCTCTTTGGCTAGCCGTTCGCATAAGCTGTGGCCAATACCACCGCTACCGCCTGTTACAATCGCCACTTTGCTGTCTAATTTCATAGTTTAGAATCCTTTGAAAAGTGTTTGGGTAGCTTGAAATTGGGTTAATAGAGTTGTTCGGTGCGATCGCGAAAAAACTTCCCACTTTGATCCAACGTCGCCTCAGTTGCCAGCCAAACCGCCGTATCTGCACCTTCTTCAGGCGATCTTGGTGCGCGATCGCCGCCCATATCTGTGCGCACCCATCCTGGACACATGGCATACACCGCAATTCCCTTTGGCTTCAGCGCTCTAGATAGCAAAATAGTCGCTCAATGGAGCGCCATTTTAGAAAGGGAATAGCTAGGCGCATTAGCAGAAATACCTTCTAACTGACCATTGCCGCTAGACATATTCACAACTCTTGGACTCTCGGACTTTTCTAGCAGCGGCATGAACGCCTGTGTTAGCTCAATGGGGCTAAATGTATTAGTATTCATTGCTTGCGCAAGCAATTCCCGCGAGACGGTAAGAATATCTACGCCTTCATCGGGATAGACACCTGCGTTGTTAACTAAAACATCAAGCGTGTTTGTCTTTTGCTTTACCTGCTCTACGGCTGCTTTAATACTACTGTCGCTGGAAATGTCTAGTTCTACCAAAGTCACAGAGCCGTGCTCCAATAGTTTTTCTTTCAGTAGTTTTTCTACGGCGTCCTTGCCGTTATCAGCGCTTCTGGCCGCTACCAGTACGTCGAATCCGGCTTTAAGCAATCCCTGGCAAATTGCGAAGCCAATTCCCCGATTACCGCCAGTGACAAGCGCTGTTTTATTAGTCATAAACACTGATTCCACCTCTAGATATCTCTATCACAAACGTTCCGTCAGCAAGTGATGCAGACATACCTGTTCACATATATATCGATATACGCATCCGCCTCTCCTCTACCCTTCTCCTCTATCCATTGCTAGATAATCAATAGGTACTAAGTGTACGACTGCGATAAGAAAACAGAATTTCAAGCAAAGCATCACCAGGTTTAAGCCGACTGGGCATACATCACACGGTTCAACTGCTCGCCGTTAACGACTATATTACCAGCCTTGCGGAGGCCGAGCAGATTTACGGACTGGCTGCGAGCACAGCGCCTGCCGCCTTTTTTACAGAGTGGTCAAACCAGCTTGAAGACTTATCAGAAACCGAACGAGAAAGACTGATTTTAATCAAACGTCGCTACCTGTACCATCGTCAGCACAGTCACTTGCTAGAAAACGCCGTCAATTTTCTAGTCATCTCACCGTTATTAGAGCTAGCAGGCCTTTATGAACCGCCTTTTTGCTTAAGTCAGAAGCTTCAGTTCGATTTGAGTTTGAAGACGAAAATCAAAAAATATATCAGGGCCGAATTGACGCCTTAATTGTGCTTGAAGATCTCTGGATTGTGCTAGTAGAGTCCAAGCGAACTTCGTTTAATATGACAGCTACTCTCCCTCAAGCTTTAGCCTATATGGCATCTGGAGATTCAATCAGACCAAAGTTCGGGCTGGTCAGCAACGGCGAACAATTCATGTTCGTAAAGCTAGAAGGCGGTCAGTACGCTTTCTCAGATGACCTTTCGCTCAACCGACGCCGCAATGAACTCTGGGATGTGCTGCAAATTTTGAATCGGCTTAAGAACATAAAAGGTCGCTAACCCTTCATGCAAGCGCAGCAGATTGCCAGTGCGTAAAAATATGTGCGCCCTGTACTCTTAGCTCGCAGGTTTGCAGATCAAATATCATCGGTTCGTATTTAGGATTAGCCGCTTCCAAAACAACCACTGACTCTTTTTGAAAAAAGCGCTTAAGCGTTGTTCCTTGGCCTTCTATCCATACGGCAACAATCTGACCGGCCTTTGGCTTGTAGTTAGCGGGCACCGGCCTAATCCCCACAAAAGCGCCATCTGGAATTGCCGCGCCGATCATACTATCTCCCGAAACTTTGAGTACATAGTCGTCAGGCTTGCGTCCTGGATACTCCATGTTGAGATATTCGTTCTCCTCAGTAAACGGGTCGTGACAGTAGCCAGCGGCAATTTCACCCCGAATCGGCAATCCCTGAATTTGCGTTTGAAAAGCCTGTTCGACTGGCTGTTTGAATGGCGCAGGCATGTCAAAATTGACCAGCCGAAT
>JBGTGK010000390.1:0-10251 GCA_041746795.1 Phormidesmis sp. | reverse complement strand
AATCTACTCTCCAACGCCATCAAATTTACCCCTAGCGGCTCAGTCATTTGCCGTGCCCGCCGCCAAGACGACAGCATCACTGTCAGCATTGCAGATACCGGCGTAGGCCTAGCTGAAAACGATCTTGAGAAAGTCTTTGAGAAGTTCAAGCAGGTCGGCGAAGTGATGACCGACAAGCCTCAGGGCACAGGGCTAGGGCTACCCATTTGTAAACAAATTGTTGAGCACCACAGTGGACGCATTTGGGCCGAGCGCAATGTGGAACAGGGCAGCACCTTTTCCTTTACTCTGCCCATCAGCATTTCGCTCAAGGTCGAAGTTGCCCAGGTTAACTTACAAACCCTGGTACAGCAGCTCAAAGAAACCGTAGACACTACGATTACCCACGCAGAAAAATCCCAGAAAACAATCCTGGTCGTAGATGATGAGCCCCACATTCGCCAGCTATTGCGTCAGGAGCTAGAAGCAGAGGGCTATCAGGTTAAGGATGCCAAAGACGGCATGGATGCCATTAAGCAGGTAAAAGCTTTGCGGCCAGATTTAATTATTATGGATGTGATGATGCCCAATATCAGTGGATTTGACTTGGCCGCTGTGCTAAAAAATGACCCTGCGACAATGGGCATTCCTACCATCGTACTCTCTATTATTCAAGACCCCGAGCGGGGCTATCGTTTGGGCGTTGACCGCTATCTCAGCAAGCCTATCGACACCGACCTGCTGCTAAAAGATATTAGGTCCTTACTGGCCCAGGGCTCCTCCAAGCGTAAAGTGCTAGTAGTCGATATTGATACTTCAACAACTAAAGCCCTGACAGAAGTGCTGCTAGCAAAGGGCTATGCCGTCACAGAAGCCACCACTGGCCCAGAGGGCATGGCAGAGGGCATGGCCGCAGCATTAGCGCTCAAGCCGGACATGGTGATTGCAGATGCCGCTATTTCTACAGAGCACGAGCTGATCAAAACCCTGCGGTTTGACAAAGGGCTAGAAAATATTTTTTTTGTGATCACAGAGCAGGAGAACGCTGAGCAAAATGTATCGAACATCGGCTGAAACCGTTGAAAACATCAGGCAACATGACTAGCAAACGTAGAATGCATCCAGCGTTTGCGATCGCACCTTTGAAAAATTAACTTCTCTTAGAATTCCTACCGTATAACATGATGATCTCGAACAAAGCTATTTTGATTGTTGACGACGAAGCCCATATCAGGATACTGATGGAACAAACCCTTGAAGATCTTGAAGATGAGGGTGTAGAGCTACTGATCGCCAGCGATGGGGCAGAAGCACTAGAGATTATTCAATCTAAGAGGCCAAATCTGGTATTTTTAGACGTGATGATGCCTAAAATGAACGGACTTGAGGTATGCAAAGCGGTCAAAAGCGATGTGAATATCCAGCAGACCTATATCATCATGCTCACGGCCAAAGGCCAGGATTTTGATCAGCAGCAGGGCCGCGACGTGGGCGCAGACTTGTACATGACTAAGCCTTTTGATCCAGATGAGATATTAAATAAGGCAATAGAGATTCTGGCGAAATAATCTGTTTCAAATTTGGCAACGGCAGCGATATGGAAGTGATTTGGCCTTAACGTGTAGATGATCTTCTGACGAGTACGAATGCCAAAACCCTGGATTAGCTCACTGACCGCGTTATCCTTGAGTGCTTGGCTATAAAGACTTTGAAAAGGATTCAGAAGTTTAAGGCAGTCCAAAGCTGGCAACTCTAATGACTAAATCGCCTTCCATCGGATTGTGCTCAAAGACAAAGCTGCCGCTTTTGCGCTCGTTACCCGAGAGAAAGTCGAACTGCTGCTCGCCGGTTTCATTGGTGCCATCGGCAAGGTGTAGATCTGCCATGACCTGCACGGTTCTGGCAATGCGACCGCCTGTGTTACGAAGAGAGAAAGGAACGTAGTAATGACCTTCTGCAAATCGGGCGGGCTGATTGGCTTCTATGCGAAAGGCGGGCGGCAGGTTTTTGGTGAGCTGCCAGTCGTATAGTACCAGGCCAACGAGGGTGGCAAGTACCAGGCTAGAGAGGGCAAGCGTAATCCATTCGGCAGGCGATCGCCTTAGCGTTGACTGGTCAGATCGCCCTAGCGTTGACTTGTCAGATCGCCCTAGCGTTGACTCATTAAATCGCGTCTTTTTTGCTTTTGAAACGGACATTAGCGCTGCTTCTGCCGAAAGCTGCTGTTCATCCGGACTGTCTTCACCCATACCCAACTCACGACTTGTCCGTTACGCCAAAATTCTACCAGCCGCTCCACCCACCGAAGCCGGTAGCCCTAACACAATTATATTGCCTAGCCACTCCTGCCACGGATCGTTGCCGCTAAGCTGCTGGAAAAAAATTAGCATCAGCGCTGATGCAACGAGTACCACAATGTAGGCCAGCAGCGTTTCGGCCATTGGGCTGAGCAGCAGTCCCCTTTGCGATCGCTCCCGCCGATTGGTAAAGCCCGAAGCAAACACAATAATGTACGAAATTAAAAGAGAAGCCGCCATCACCAGCAGCAGCCAAAGCGTCGGTAGCGCCGAGGCGATGATCGGGATTTCCTCGGTGGGCGCAATGCTAAAGGCAATCACGATCGCACCAATAAGAGTAGCGTCAATATCAACCAGCGTATCTTTAAAGGCGTTGCCGACCGTATTGCGAAGGCCCATGGCTACAGCAGGAATGACCAAATCGGCGTCTAGGGTGCGGCGTTGACTAGAGCGGCGGCGATCGAGGGTAGAACGGGCCAGCGTGACGCCCAGCGAAAAGGGGACGCCTTCAAAAATGAGCTTGCCCAGGGCTTCTGAAAGGGGCGTTTCCAAAGTAATACGGCGCAGCAGTCCCAGGGCGATCGCAGCACAGATAATGCCAATGCCCAGCGCCTCAATGCTTTCTAAGACGGTTTCTAGCGGGCGGATAGAGAGCGATCGCCGAAAACCCTCAATCTGGGTGAGTAGCAGCACCACCACAAAGGTAACCGCCTGCACGGCCAGCAGCCTGAGCGAGTCAGTCGATGAGCCAATCGCCCACACCTCAACGGTGTACAGCAGCGGAATGCCAAACAGAAAGCTGCCCGCCGCCCCTCTCAAAATCGCTTGCAGCTCGACTGCCCACATCAGCTTAGTGCGAGGGCTGAGACTCAGTAATGGCATCTATTGTGACAGAAAGTGTACTTTTGTAATAGTTTGTCAGCCAGCGGGTACAACTCTTGCGCGTATCGCTGATAGTCAATTGGTTAGGTGTAGGTGATCGCTCGTTGAAAGGGTAGCTTATGACCATTACCCTTAATCTACTGCTTTCGTCATCCCGACAACCACGCTTACATAAGGCTGTTTTGCCTGACCCACCTCAGGCTAGCTAGAACATTTGGTAGACAGCCTGTTAAATGGAAAGAACTATGGTAACCGCAATCCACGTGCCAGGACGTTCAAAAAATCGCGCTCCTTTGTGTTCCTCAGTTCGGTGGACGACGCTGGCTGTAGTCGGACTCTCTAGCTTTTGGCTCACGAGCTGTAGCCCCTCAAACTTAGTTGCCAAGGGCATTGAGCGCGAGCTGCCGCAGTACGTGGGGCCTGCCGATAGCTACGATGTCAAAATCAAAGGCCTCAAGCTATCTAACAGCAGTGCTGAAAGCGTAGTTGCTGTGGGCGAGCGAGTACGGCCTGAGGGTGCCCCGGTGATAGAGCAATTAACTTTGGACTTACAGAACGTCGTATACGACCGGAACACCGATCGCCTGAGTGAAATTGGTGGCGTCACGCTAACGGCAGCGATTAGAACCGATGATCTGGTTAATTTTTTGGAAACCTATCGCAACGTCCGCGAGGCTGAGGTAATGCTGCGATCGCCCGACGAGGCCATCATTCGCGTTCGCCCTCAAATTGGTAACCTGGCCATACCTCGTGGAGTGACGGTAGATGTGACGGGTCGGCTGGTCGCAGACGGAACGCAGCTCAGGTTTGATGTGAATCGCGTCAGCGCAGGCGGGTTTGACCTGAGTGCGATCGCAGCCCAGCGCCTTTCAGACCTGATCAACCCCCTCGCCGACCTGAACAACTTACCCATCAAGGTAAAAATCACCTCTGTCATCGTCGCGGGTGAAACCATCGGCTTAGAAGTCGTCGGCGACCCGGGTAGCTTTGCGCTTTAAAGAGAGTTTGCTACGGAATAAAGAGTCGTCTTTTTTCCCGATTGTCAAGCCAACCTAATCTTGCAATTGCACCAAAGAAAACTAACGTGTGGCCTTTGAGATCGTGACTGCTTAAAAGGAACAGCTGCAAAGTGCTCTAATAATAGGTGATGGAATAGGCGATGGAATAGGCGATGGACAAAAATATAGCCACCGCCGACCTTCTGCAAGAAAATTCGGTCGGCGGCGTAGTCGAGAAAGCGGGCATAGTTCCAGGGAATGCAACCCTGAAAGAAGAGAATAAGACGCAAAATACCGTGCTTAATACAGGCTTCGCCGCCGCCAAGCGCTAAGCCAAAAGAGAGTCCGGCTGCTGCCCAAAAAGCAGCAGAGGTATAGCTAAGGAAGGAGGCGGTGAAAAAGGGAGGAAGGGAGGCGGCAACCGCAAAGAGAATGGCGTTTTTGGCGGACTGGCGAATGGCCTAGTTGGGCTGGTATGCCGAAAGCAACCGCTTTGCCAGACGCAGATGATGACTAGATATTTTGCCGTAGCTACATCTTGGAAATGTGCCCTAGTTGTTGGCAATTTTATAAGGGATATCAGGAAGATCCCTACGCACTATTTCATTCAACGAATCACAGTCTCTTTCACTGGGATGAAAAATGACAATCATGTCTTTACCTGAACAGCGAGATTGTGGTTGAACAGAGATATTGATCATCCCTGGGCTAACTTGCATGAGTTCCTCAACGGCACTTTGCCTACTCTGTAGAAGCTTTTGTGTTTTTGCAATGCTGAGTAGTTCTGAACAGGCAGGCTCAAAAATACGGTACTCTTCACAAGAGCTTTGGGAGTATATCCTCAACTCTTGGCCCAAAAGCACAACAAAGGATAAAGGGTTTCGGCTTCCACGCTGAAAAGCCGCTGAGCCGTCTTTAACGTATCAAGATTTTGGTGAGTGAGGCTGAGCTGCTTAATAACGCACTGAGGACTGCCGGGGAGATGGCGATCGCCCGCCAAAAACGTCTTGCCAAACCCGCCCTCTGCTAGGGGCCGAATGATCTGATAGCGGTTTGCTAGAATGACAGCTTGGGGCACGGCTTTAAGGCGAAGGTTTTTTAAGGTGAAGGTAGCCAACGCTACAGGTCAGTGGTTAAGAATGGTAACGGCGCGGTATGCTTAAGCTTCAGACAAGGTAGGCGTTGAAATAAGCCGTTTTGTCTTCACTGGCTACTTTACTGGCCTAGACGTAACCAGCTTATTGTGAACCTTTTGGCTACCGCACAGCCCTGACCATATCCTCCGCCCTGCCCTTCCCTCTGTTTTAATATCTGATACGTTGTTTTTAACATTCTGCCTTTAATACTTTTCCCACCTTGCAAAGCTTGCGTCCTTAAAACTTGTGACGCTTCACTTTGTAGTTTTTCCCCTATGAAACGTAGCTATGGCCTGAGGAGAAAGGCCCAACGCTATATTTTGCAGCCTTAGCTCCTTCAGGTAATTCTAAATGTCCGAATCCGTACAATCTTTCCAGAATCTCGCCCTCATCGATCCCGTCCTACGGGCGCTAGATGACGCTGGCTACGAGATCCCCACGCCTATTCAGGCCAAAACCATTCCACCCCTAATCGAAGGGCGAGACATCATCGGTCAGGCGCAAACCGGCACTGGTAAAACAGCCGCCTTTGCCCTACCGGTGCTGTCTCATATTGACACCTCCAATAATCGACCTCAGGCGCTAGTGCTAGCCCCTACTCGCGAGCTAGCAATCCAGGTCGCCGAGGCCTTTCAGGGCTATGGCAAGCACATAGACGGCTTTCATGTGCTGCCGATCTACGGCGGGCAGAGCTACCAAATTCAGCTCAAGCAGCTACGGCGAGCGGCTCATGTCGTCGTAGGTACGCCAGGCCGTGTAATTGACCATATCAAACGCGGCACGCTAGACCTATCGCAGCTAAAGTTTTTGGTGCTAGATGAAGCCGATGAAATGCTGCGAATGGGCTTTATTGACGATGTGGAATGGGTGATGGGCCAAACGCCGCCCGGTCGCCAAATTGCCTTATTCTCAGCGACAATGCCTCAGGTCATTCGCAAAATTGCCCAGAAGTATTTAGACAACCCCGTTGAAATCTCGATTCAGACCAAGACCCGCACGGCTGACACCATCCGCCAGCGCTTTTGGTCGGTCAGCGGCTATCACAAGCTAGACGCGCTCACCCGCATTTTAGAAGTAGAAGCCTTCGACGGCATGATTGTGTTTGTGCGCACGAAGGTCGCTACCGTGGAGCTTTCAGAAAAGCTAGAGGCCAGGGGTTACAACGCTGCGCCGCTGAGCGGTGATGTGCCCCAAAGCCAGCGAGAGCGCACGGTAGATCGGCTGAAAAAAGGCAAGCTTGATATTTTGGTAGCGACGGATGTAGCGGCGCGTGGATTAGACGTCGATCGAGTTAGTCACGTCATTAACTACGACATGCCCTACGATCCCGAGGCCTATGTGCATCGGATTGGTCGGACGGGCCGGGCCGGTAGAGCGGGGGAGGCGATTTTATTCGTGACGCCGCGTGAAAAGCGGCTGCTCAGCTCTTTGGAGCGTTCGACTAAGCAAAAGATTGAGCGGATGGAGATGCCGTCTACGGAGACGGTGAACAATCAGCGGATTGAGCGGTTTAAGCAGCGAATTTCTGACACGTTAGCTGAGGGAGATTCTGAGTTCTTCGTGCGGATTCTGGAGCAGTATGAGCAGGATCATGATGTGCCTGCTTTGGAGATTGCTGGGGCGCTGGCGAAGATGGCTCAAGGTGAGGAGCCGCTGCTGTTAGAGGAGCGGGAAATGCCGCAAAGAGATCGCGATCGCGATGACCGCAATGGCAGTTCTCCAGCGGGCAATGGTGTAGGTATGGAGCGCTTCCGGGTGGAAGTGGGGCGCAATCACGACGTGAAGCCAGGGCATATCGTGGGGGCGATCGCGAACGAAACGGGCCTAGCCAACCGCCACATCGGCAAAATCACGATCAACGACGACCACAGCGTAATCGACTTGCCCGTCGGCATTCCGCCCGAGACCTTCGACCTGCTGAAGCGCGTATCGGTGTTAGGACACCCGATGAATATTTCTAGCCTGGGCAAGACTCGGGAAGATGAGAATTGGCGCGAGGGTCGGCCTGCCAAGCGCAGACGCAGCAGAGGGGGCGCGGCGAGCCCTCTGCTGAAGAAGCGGCGGAGCAGCAAGGAAAAGGAGATGCCAAAGGTATAGCATTTGTGACCCACACGCCATGCTAAGCGCCTAAACATTGCAATGTCTCCATCCAACTTTTCCGCCACCGAGCTGTAAGCTGCCCAAAGCCTACTGCACGACTACGCGAGAAGGTGGAGAGCTATAGCAAAAGCCCAGATAAGGCGGTGCTGCTGACGGGGCTGATTGTGTATGTGGTGAATTTGGTGTCGCTGCCGCTTAACCCAGCGATCGCGACCATTGTGGTGCTGTAGGTGCTGAAGCTAGGACTGCGAACATTCTGCGACTACACAGAGCCAGCGTAGAATCGCAATTGAGTTTGGAAGAATCGCAACTAAGTTTGGAAGAAGCGCAACTAAGCTTGGGAGAAGTTCAACTGAGTTTGGAAGAAGCGCAACTAAGTTTGGGAGAAGTTCAACTAAGTTGGGGAGGAGTTCAACTAAGTTGGGGAGGAGTCCAACTAAGTTTGGGAGGAGGAGCCCAATTGAGTTGGGGAGGAGTCCAACTGAGTTCGGGAGAAGTGCATTTGAGATCGGGAAAAGCTTTGGCAAGTGGGTATTGAGGTAAACTTCCTAATACTCAGCGCAGAAGTCACGATGCTATTCCTTCCCGGCAAAGTGCGCTTTCCTCAGTCCTTTAGCTAATTGCCCTGGTTAAAGGAACGGCTAGGCAGATTCGCTGGACTGCTCGAATAGCTGAGTGACTTCTTCGACGGTTGAGTTTAGGCACTGGGCGATTTCGGTGAGTAGGCTGGCGTCTTGGGTGGTTTGATAGATGCGTGATAGGCGCCTTAAGGCTATATCTGTGCTATGCGTATCGTTGAACTCAACGAAGATTTTCAACGCCTGAATCAAATGCTGTTGGGCTTGAACGTAATTTTCTTGGGCTTCTTCCAGTAAACCCAACTGACCGTAGGTGCTCGCTTGGCTGTAGCGATCGCCGAACTCGATTTTGATATCGAGGGCTTAAAATCTAAAACGGTGCTGACCCCTTCAATCGCTTCTGTTTTACGAACCGGCGATAAGTCAACGTAGTAGCGCTCCAAGCCTGCACCCAAAAGCGGATCGACATCGCACAGTCGAAACGCTTCTCTTAAAGTTTTGGCGCGAAAGTCTTCCATACAGGATTTGAGCTAATTGGCTGAGTATATAGCTGACTTACTTATACATTAGTTTTAGTCCCATTGCGCCTTGCCAATACAAAGCAAAAAGCCCACCAAGCTCAGACCTTACAGTCTTCCTTGGCAGGCTAATACATCTATTCAGTTTCGGAAAAAGCCTTAGAAAAGACCAGAGAAAAGACCAGTCCTGACGGCTTAAAAGCCCGCTTCTTTAAAAGACTGATACGACTTCTCAGGATGGTACAAATGGCACTCAGTCGCAATCGACTTCATCAGCGCCCAGCTAAACTTGCGCTCGACAATATGCTCGCCCCAGTTCTCCTTAAGGCTGGCGTGAACCCCTCGCAGATGGTACGAAGGAATCCCGGTAGAAACATGATGCGGCACATGGACGTTGATGTCGTGGCACAAAAACTCAACCCAGCGAGGATACGTACAGTGAACCGTACCGGCTAGCTGCGCGTCGCCTGCGCTCCAGGTTGCAGCTGGCTGGAAAGAAATTTCCGGAATGGTGTGATGCACGAGCGTGAAGGTGCTCATCCAGAAGTGATACACCAGCCAGGGCATCAGCCAGAACTTGATTACGCCCCAGAACCCTGTGGTGACAAAGAGCGCCGGGAAGAAAATGGCGGCAAAGCCAGCGACGACAGCAATAGATAAGGTGGCTTTAGCGCGATCGCGTACCTTAAAATTCCTTAAATCAAAGTGCAGTGCAGCCCAATGGCCAACGGACGCTATCCACCAAAAGTAGCTACGAGCGGCCTTGTACAGTGCTTTCATCGCCGGATGCGCCTGCTCAAAATCGTCGGCATACCAGGGATACCAGGCGTTGTCTTCCTCGATTTTATTGGTGTGCAGGTGATGGTGGTCGTGCAAAATGCGCCACGGATGGAACGGGTAAATGAGCGGCAAAAAAGCAATGTGGCCGACCAGATCGTTAACCCAGCGACGCTTGGCAAAGGAGCGGTGTCCGGCATCGTGGCCAATTACAAAGAACCCAGTTAGGGCAGTGCCGGTGAAAAACCAGGAGAAGGGAAGCAAAAAAGAGGGGAGGAAGATGATCGCGCAGTAGCCTAAGGTCGCAGCCGATAGGCTAATCGCAACATGCTTCCAGGCCTTAGCGGCATCTTTTTCAAAATAAGCTTTAGGAACGCTTTTAACAATGTCTTTTAGCTGCAAAGGAGCCTTGTCTGGCGAGGGGTTAGCAGCAACAAACCTTTCTATCGTGGCAGTCAAAAGTCAGTACTCCGTAGGAAATCAAGTGGGAAATCTCTCCGTGTAGGGTGCGTCACCTTTGTAACGGAAGTCGCTTAAAAGTCTTTACACTTATACCATTTAGGGGGGGAGCAAAACCCAGTTTTGTCTGCTGAATGACTAGATTTTCCGTGCTTTCGCTGGCTCTTTGTGGACTCTTTAGGGGCCTCTTCGGGCTTCTTGGAACCTCTTCCGCACACCCTTAGCCTTTTGCAATAGGATATAGGCTGCGATCGCTTTGTACTACTATCCTTCCCTCTGCCCTGTTCCCTCCTTCTTGCTGTCACTGCCCATGAGCCTGATTACCTTCCAATCCGTTAGCAAAGACTTCGGCATCAAAGAAGTGCTGCGCGACGGTTCTTTTAGCGTTGAACCGGACGATAAGGTCGGTGTAATCGGGGTCAATGGCTCAGGCAAATCTACCCTGCTGAAGATGATGGGCGGCCTCGAACCGATTGACAGTGGCCAGCGACTAACCAAATCTGGCGCGCGGCTGGTGTATTTGCCTC
>JBGTGK010000389.1:0-4453 GCA_041746795.1 Phormidesmis sp. | reverse complement strand
AAACTTCAAGATGAGATTGCCGCTTGGTCTACCGACATCAACAACACTCAGCGAGGCGTTGATTGGCAAATGAAAATCGAAGATGCGAGATGTAAGCTCACTTCCATCTACCCTAAAATTAAGCTTTGACGCTGCACTAGTTCTTGAATACGTTAAAGTTCTCGCATGGCCCTCTGCCATTCTGACCATTGTATTCATCTTTCGGAGGCAAATAGAAAGCCTCGTTAAAAGACTGGAGAAAGCTGATCTCCCTGGAGGCGTATCAATAAGCTTACGCGCAGAGATTTTGGAAGCACAGGAGCTATCTAATCGGGTAAGTTTACTACCACAAAAACCAAAGGGTAGAAAAGACCTGCCTCCCACAGAAGCTAACCTGCGAATGATAAAACTAGGATTGCAACCATCACCGAGCGGCCTTAACGTCGATTATTACCGCGAAATTTTAGAGACTGATCCTAACCTTGCACTATCTGGATTACGTTTAGAAGTTGAGGTGTTAATAAAAAATCTTGCCCAAGGATTTGGTGTCCATATATTTCCGCAAGATGCAGGTGGGCGGCTAGTCGATAAGTTACAAAGTTCTGGAGCTATAACTTCACAGCAAGCAGAGTTCATCCGAAAGATATTGAAACTAACCAATGCCAGTGTTCATGGTGGTGTCGTTAGTCGCTACGAAGCAGCTCAAATTATCGATATTGCAGGCGACTTGGTGGATGAGTATATTTCTTGGCTAAGCTGGGGGTTTGACGATGGATGGCAACCCGAACAAGGTAGGTAGATAATAAATTGCTCCAATTAGCTGCTCTTAGGCTGCTACGACGACGCATATTATATTCCCAGTCGTTGTTGTGTAAGAACGTTGCACGAAATTCAAACAGTGCTAGCAATCTGGGCTAGTAAGGGCTCTCCGCCAAAGCGGACTACATCAGTGCAGGGGAGACCGGTTTCTTGGGAGATTGTGGCGATCGCCCCACTCGCCTCCTCCTCACTCAACCCAAACGTATTTAGCGCAATTCCCACAACCTTAGCAGGCACAAAAGTTCCCGCCGCCGAGGCCACCGCCTCATACAGCTTTACGACCTCACAAAGCGGTGGAATTTCAAAGTCTGAGAAGTGCTGAATATGCGTAAGGTTCGCCCTATGAACCAAGATCAAATGCGTGGGCTGGGCTCCTCTTAACAGCGGCAGGGTTGCCGTAGAAGCAGGATTGAATAGGGAGCCTTGGCCTTCTACAAACAGAATATCGTGACTATCACCGTTGCGAAGCAGGCACTGTTCTACTGCGCCCGAAGCATAGTCCACCCGAACAGCGTCTAAGGCAACACCGTCTTCACCAAGCATCAGGCCGGTTTGCCCCGTGGCGATAAGTTTGGAGCGTAAACCTTTGGCTTTAGCGGCTCGGTTGAGTTCGATGCTGGTAGACATTTTGCCAACGGCCATGTCGGTGCCGACAGTGAGGACGCGATCGCACTTCAGCAGCCTCGCCTGTCCGCTTCCCACCGTCAGACCTGCTGGCTCCTGCCGCATATCCCACACCCACCGCCCAGGATGAATACTATCGGCAATCTCAGCATCCTCATTCATTTGAGTATGCAGCCCGTTCATCACCGAAAGCCCCGCTTTTACCGCCCGCTTAACCTCGTCGTACCAGGGCTCGGGCAGTCTGCCGCCTGAAGGCGCAAGGCCGATAGCAAGTACCGTTGGCTTCAGGGGCAAAGCCGCTTCTATAGAAGGCACAACCGGAATATCGACATCAATGCCGGTGAGGGCTGCAACCGATTCGCCCGCCGATTCACCCGCGATGGTTTCATCAATCACGGCGACGATTGGGTTTTGGCTGTAGCGCAGCAGTGAAATGCCGGTTTTGCCTTTTGATCCTTTGAGACCCCCGTGTAACAAAATGGCGATGCGATCGTCAGGAACAAGCATGGTGAGAAAGTCCCAGTCCGGGCTGATTGTTGGGTATTAATGCACCGTTTTGCAGCTGTGCGCCTTGGAACGGGTCGTCTTTGAGATTAAAGTGGCTATCAAGATCGAGGTGGTCGGCTAGGGGCGAAAGATGAGCTAAAGCAGTATTAGAAATGGCGCTGTCTGAGTAGCAGCCAAACATGACCTGTAAGCCACAGGCTCTAGCCGCATGAATCATCCGCCGCGCCTCGGTAAGCCCGCCCGACTTCATTAGCTTGATATTTATGCCGTGAATGCAGTGTGCCAATCTCGAAACATCTGCGCCTGTAAAGCAGCTTTCATCTACAAAAACGGGCAAGGGAGACTGGGCGCAAAGCAGCGGCAGTAGGCCATCATCAGCGACAGACAGAGGTTGTTCTAAATAAGTCACGCCTCGCTCGGCTAGCCAGTGTGCCATCGCGATCGCATCCTGAAGATTCCAGCCTCCATTGGCATCAATGCTGACCTTAGCGCCCTTTGGCACTTTGTCTTGTAGCGCTTCAAACATAGCCTGGTCGGCGGCAATCCCGGCTGGGCTACCCAGCTTCACTTTGACAGAAGCTACCTGCTGCTGATCGCACCATTTCTCTAGCCGGTCTACTGCATCCTCGGGCGAGCTGATGCCAACGGTTACCGCCGTCGGGCTAATGAGCGGAAGATCCAGACCCCATAGTTTCCACAGGGGAAGCCCTGCCTGTTTGCCTAGCCAGTCGTGCAAGGCCACGTCTATCGCGGCTCGCGCTGCCGAACAAATTGACAGTTCGGCCAATGTCGCTTCAATGCGCTGGCGCTGGAGCGGATGATAGGCCGATAGCACAGGCACCAGGGCGGCTAAATCCTGCGTGATTTTCTCAGTGGTCTGCCGCCCCTGGGCACCTATTGAAAAAGGGGACGCCTCGCCCCATCCTTCGATGCCTTCTAATTCAACCCGTACCCACAGGTTGGTTGAGGCTGCCGTTGTGCCTCGGCTAATGGTGAGGGGCACGCGCTTGTGAACAGTAAACGGCTCAATGTGGATCTGCATTCAGCGGGTTGGATACCTCAATTAGATTGCCGTCAGGATCGCGGATGTATACCGATAGGATAGGACCAAGTGTGCTTGCGCGCTGTGTCGGCCCGGCAATAATCTGTATGCCTGAGGTGGTGAAGTGGGCGATCGCAGCCTTCAAAGGTGTAGATGAGATAAAGCACAAATCGGCTGAACCGGGCTGAGGCGTTTTTGCGACGGGTAGAAATGGACGCCCCGCTGAATGCAAATTTATCTTTTGCGGACTGTCGCCAATTCGCAGGGCAACTCTATCTTCGCCGCTGGCTGCTTTAAATCGAACAATTTGGCAACCCAGCAGCCTAGCGAGCCATACGATCACGCTCAATATCATAAATAGCCTTCTCCGCACACCACTGAAGGCTTTTATCAGGGTGCATTTGTTGCATATGTCTGACTAACCGCCGCGAAGTCTTCGCGCTGTGCGTCAGCTCATCAAGTCGAGTGAAAGACACACCCGAAGAAAACGGCTGCTGTTTCGGTTTTAGCCAGGGTGACTTAGGCTTGATGTTTTCCGTTCGCAACCGAAACTTTGTAGGCGCTGGCGCTTTACGGCGTTTTGAAGTACCGCCTAAGCTGAACCATGGAACGCGGCGATCACGAGCACTCGCATAGCTAAACCAAATCAGCATCACCACCACGCACAAAAATACTGACATCTATCAAACCTAGACTCTGGGCTAGTTTGCCCAGAGGAAAAGCTTAATATTGCGTTACCAAGCAACCCTTTTTTGATACCAACACCCTGTCGCTATGTCAGCATATTTACGCTTTTTGCGCCTCAATCAAGGGCTTCGTATTAATCTTAAGCGTCTAGAGAACAATGATACGTTTTAGCTTTCATTGGTAGCTTAAAACGGCGAGACATGGGGGGATGATGTCATCCAAGAAGCATTTAGTGAGACCACTCTTTAAAGAGGTGAGCTAGCACCTTATCGCGTGGCGTATGCTGCCATGGGCTCCTTGATAAATCGAATGTATAAATGCTTAAACGTAGAGCGCAGCACTCTAGGTGCGCCAAAGTCGATAGGCATGAGCTTTTCAGGTAGCTGCCAGTCGTCTATTTTTAGCTCGGCGGGCTGCATCAGCGGAAAGTCGATTTGAGAGAGTTCAGGGCACAGCCCTAATCGCTTGGATTCTACTAGCGTAGGAATCTGATCGGGGTCAACGCCTAAGACTTCGATCATCGCTCGATCTAGCGCGAACACATTGTCGGAAGCGGCCAGTACGCCTAACTCTCTGGGCTCACCATTAATAGGCCCGTTGCCTTCATGCGCAATGATGCCGTCAATAATGGTTAGCTCAGGCGAAATGGCTCTAGCGGTTTCTACCAACATAGTGCCAAAGCGCTGGCGATCTTTCCCGGCTTCCATGTGCCACCAGGCCTTCATTTTACCGGGTACACAGCCAAAGAGGTTTTTGACCCCTAGCGTCATGGTTAGCTGAACGTGAGACTTCACC
>JBGTGK010000388.1:0-1545 GCA_041746795.1 Phormidesmis sp. | reverse complement strand
TGCAGGCTATAGCGAAAACACTATCGGTTGACCGTATTTAGCTCATAATGTATCGCCATGACTTCATCTGGCTGTAGCACAGCCATTGCGTACTCACGGCCCTTTAAATCTGCAAACTCAACCAAGTAGTGAGGTATATCTTCCTCATAGATTTCCATAATGGTTCCGACCTGTCCAACTGGTAAAAATGGAATTGCCTGATAATCAGGCTCAACCAAGAGCAGCCGATTCGCAGATAGATATTGGGTTTACAGTTACAACAGTATCTAGAGATTTTAGTATTGCCATTGCCATAAGTAACAAACTGTATACATAAGTTAGCTTTCGTCAATCACAGCATCACGATCTAATAACAACAAATTGCGTAGCTGGTCGGTGTCTAGCTCAGTTAGCCATTGTTCACCGGCACCAACTACCTGCTCAGCCAATGCTTTCTTACTGTTGATCATGTCGTTTATACGCTCTTCTAAGGTGCCAGTAGTGACGAACTTGTGTACCTGGACGTTTTTGGTTTGGCCAATGCGGAAGGCGCGGTCGGTGGCCTGGTTTTCGACAGCGGGGTTCCACCAGCGGTCGAAGTGGAAGACGTGGTTGGCGCGAGTGAGGTTGAGGCCGACGCCGCCTGCTTTCAGGGAGAGAATGAAGATTTTGGGGCCGTTGGGATCGAGCTGAAAACGGTCTACCATTTCTTCTCTGTTGGCTTGGGAGGTGCTGCCGTAAAGAAATTGGGTGCGGGCGCCTAAGCGGTGCTCTAGATGGGAGGAGAGCAGTTTACCCCATTCGGCAAATTGGGTGAAAATCAGGGCGCGATCACCCTCCGCAATCACCTCTTCCAACATTTCATCCAAACGCTGCAACTTACCCGAGCGCCCATACCGACCCAAACTCTCTTGCTTAAGGAACTGAGCCGGATGATTGCAAATTTGTTTGAGCTTCACCAGCAAGGCCAAAATCATGCCGCGTCGCTTTACACCCGTAGCCTCATCAATCTCTCCTAACGTGTCATCTACGAGCTTTTGATAGAGACTTGCCTGCTCAGCAGTGAGCCCGCAGAAGACGGTCATTTCCTGCTTATCGGGCAGATCTTGAATGATGGTGCGATCTGTTTTTAGGCGGCGGAGGATGAAGGGTTGAACGAGCGATCGCAGCGTCTTTAGCGAATCCGTATCTCCATACTTCTCAATTGGCGTGGCAAACCGACGCTTGAAAAAGTTCAGCGGCCCCAAGTACCCAGGATTTAGGAAGTCCATAATTGCCCACAGCTCAGAAAGCCGGTTTTCTACAGGCGTACCCGTCAGCGCAATGCGGAATTCACTCTCTACTTCACGCACGGCCAGCGACTGCTTCGCTGAAGGATTTTTAATATTCTGCGCTTCATCGAGCACCATCCCGCGCCACTCAACTTTCTTGAGATCCTTAAGATCTCGCTGCACCAGCGTATAGCTCGTGATGATTAAATCCAGCTTTTCGGTAGCCTTTACCAGCGCCGTCCCCTTTGGCCTTTTGTCCCCGTGGTAAATCAGCGTATTCAGCTCAGGGCCAAAC
>JBGTGK010000387.1:0-13118 GCA_041746795.1 Phormidesmis sp. | reverse complement strand
CTATCCGAAGAAGATCAAGGTAGCTAAGGATGAGCTAGCGATTTATGAACAACAATGGCAACGCTCTGAACAATTGCCTAAATGGGATGTCACCATTGTTCCTGTATAAACGGTACCTTATTTGTGTGCGACTCCCTAAGCGAGTTATTGCCGTGGCTAGAGAGCCCAAAAAAAAGCCCTATGGGTATCGCAAATATCAACAGCCAGATAGCCACCTGCTGAAATCTGCGCTTGCTGAACTGAAGCCTCCCTGATTGAAGGAAGACTAGCGTAGCTAGCATGGGTAGGGCAAACAACGCGCTTGTTTTGGTGAGCACTGCTAGCGCGAAGAAAATAGCTGAGCTGGCGACTTTTGCTAGCCTCGTAGCTGGGCTATCGTCAGCGGCGATCGCCAGCCACAAGCTCAGCAAAATCAGCGCCAGCATCGGCATTTCTAAAAGGGCTATCCGGCTATATACAAACATCGGATAGCTGCTGAGCACGATAAAGGGTGCTATCCAGGCGAGGCCAGATTTAATTTCGCGGCGAGCGATCGCATACACCAGTCCAGCTATCACCCCCAAACAAAGCACATTGAGTGACCTAGCCGCCGTTAAGCCAACGCCAAAAACTTTGAACCACATCACCTGCAACAGCGGCAAAACCGGCAGGCTAAAGACAGTGTTGTAACCATCGTCAATGTACCATCGTCCATTTCTAATAAAGGCGATCGCGTTTCTAGACCACCAGCCTTCGTCGGTATAGGCCATACCCGGTGAGCTAATCATGCCTACCGGAAAATCCGCAGACAAATCAACCAGTCGCAGACAGGCCAATAGCACCAGAACAACCACCACACCTGTTAAAGGAGGATTGATCAGCGCAGATGCCAGACGGCTGCGAAGGTCAGTGAGCTGAGGTGTCAACGTATGTCCATAGGTAAAAAGCTCAGTAGATTCTAGCCGCAAATTCTAGCAGTTGTTCTTTCCAAAAGTAGCTTACTTTGCCATAGGCTCTCTCTGTCAAAAAGTGCTCGTTACGATTAGATGCTGACACTAGCTAGTGTAATAATCGCGCGTTCCCCGATCGTCTAAGGCTTCACCTAGTCGGCCAAGGGCATGAATATAAGCGGCTGTGCGAAAAGAGACCCCCCGCTTACCGGCCAGCTGCCAAATCGTTTCAGCCTCAGTGGTGATGCGCTCTAGCAGCTGTCGGTTTACTTCATCAAGCTTCCAATACAGGCCGCTGCGGTTTTGCACCCATTCAAAGTGGCTCACCATCACGCCCCCCGCATTAACCAAAATATCGGGGAAAACAGAAATTCCCCGATCTTCTAAAATCGCGTCAGCATCGGCGGTAATCGGGCCGTTGGCCACTTCAAAAATGTACTTAGCTTGAACAGCGGGGGCGTTGTCAGCGGTAATCTGATTTTCTAAAGCCGCTGGAACTAAAATATCGACATCTAGCGATAGCAGTTCTTCGTTGGTGAGCGTATCGTGTTCAACAATATCGCAAACGGTATCGTGACAATAGACCGCTTTCATTTTGTGGTGGGTCTGCTTAAACTGCTGAACGTCTGGGATTTGCAGCCCGCCTTTGTTGTAAATGCCGCCCTGTGAATCGCTGATAGCAACCACTTTATAGCCCGCTTCAAAAAGCTGCCGGGCGATCGCACTCCCCGCATTGCCAAAGCCCTGCACTGCGACCGTGAGCTGCTCGGGAGACTTTTCAAGCTTTTTCATCATCGCCTGCACCACGAAGAAAGCGCCGGTTCCGGTAGCGGTATTTCGCCCTAAGCTGCCGCCCATGCTGACGGGTTTGCCAGTGATCACAGCGGGCGATCGCTTCCCCTTAATGATGCTGTACTGATCCATCATCCAGCCCATAATCATGGCGTTGGTGTATACGTCGGGGGCCGGAATGTCTAAGTCTGGGCCAATGAAGGGGGCGATCGCATCTATATATCCCCGGCTCAATCGCTCCAGCTCAAACTTAGAAAGCTCCTTAGGATTCAGCGTAATTCCCCCTTTCGCCCCGCCAAAAGGCAAATTCACCGCTGCACACTTAAACGTCATCCAAAACGCCAGCGACTGCACCTCATCTAGCGAAACCTGCGGATGAAAGCGAATGCCCCCTTTCGTCGGCCCGCGCGTATCGTCATAGCGCACCCGATAGCCCTCAAACATCCGCAGCGAGCCGTCATCCATTCGTACCGGAATTGCCACCTTAAAGCTAGCCTTAGGAAACTTCAGCCGCTCAGTCGCATCCTCTGAAATAGGCGCATACTGAGCGGCCTTTTCCAATCTACGGCTAGCGTCGGTCAGCAGGTTAGCAGGCATTAGTTTTCTCTCCCAGTGATATGGCAGTGATATGGACTGATAGAATCGGCAGCATGAGTTTTGACACCGTTTGTAAATATCTCGTCGAGCACGCACCCGCCGACTATGCCAGTTGGCTGCTCGGGGAACCCGTTCAGCTCAGTGAAATCAATCCCTCCGAGCTGTCCTTAGAAGCGATCAGGGCCGATTCGCTAATGTTTTTACAGGCATCAAATACCATCCTCCACCTAGAGTGGCAAACTCGCCCAGATGCAAAGATTCCTTTCAGAATGGCCGACTATCGGCTGCGCCTGTATCGCCGCTATCCAGACAGAACAGTGCGACAGATTGTAATTTACTTAAAGCCTAGCCGGTCGCCCTCCGTCTTCCAAACGACCTTTGAAATCCCCAATACCCACCATACCTTTGAAGTCATTCGGCTATGGGAGCAGCCTGTCGATATATTTCTATCTTCTCCAGGCCTGCTACCGCTGGCAGTGCTCGCTAAAACTGAGGATAAGGAAGCGGTTTTGAGGCAGTCCAACCAGCAGATTATGGCGCTCTCAGATCCTGCTGAACGCGGTAATATGGCAGCATCTACAGTCACCCTGGCTGGGTTAGTATTAAAGGACAATCCGCTCGTTCAGCAGCTTTTAAGGCAAGACATCGTGCAAGACTCCGTTGTTTATCAGGCGATCAAAAGGGAAGGCCTTGAAGAAGGGCTACAAAGAGGCCGCGAAGAAGGCCGCGAGGAAACGACCCGATCTATTGCACTTCGCTTACTGACTATTCGTCTAGGCAAGCTACCTAAGCCTGTCGAGCAGCGAATCAAACAGCTTTCAGTACCTGTCATAGACGCTTTGCTAGAGGCGCTGTCAGAAGTTTCAAGTCTGAGTGACCTGACTAATTGGCTAGATCAACAATCTCTGTAGAAGGGTTTACGCGATCGCTATAGAATAGGGGCTGTAATAGGTAAGCCCTGTAATAGCAAAAGGGCCTGCAATAGTGAGCAGGTTTGTAGTAGCGAGCGGTATTTTTGAACGATCAATTTTGGAGCTTGGGCCAGCTGTCTGGCGAGATAGCTGACAAAGACGCATTGAATAACCTTTGGTCACTGGTAAAGGGCGTATTAGCGCTTCATACCGATACGCTTCAAAGTATTCATACCCTGCCCCATAGCCTGCTGGCCGCGCTGAGCGTTGTGTTTATCGCTGGACTAGCCCAGTCGCTCAGTCAGTTTGTAGTGCTCTTTATCAATCAGGTAAGGCCGCTGCGGTTTGTCTTAAGCCTCGTTATCTCAGCCCTTTTTTTTGTGATTGGCTATGGCTTTTGGGCGCTGAGCATCTGGGCCATTATTAACTTAACATTTGTGATTGAGCTGCCCTTAGTAGAAGTGCTGCGAACGCTAGGCTTTAGCTATGCGCCGCTGATGCTGAGCGTTTTTGTGATATTTCCCTACTTTGGCAACGCTGTGTTCGTACTCCTCTCTATTTGGACGCTGCTAGCAGTCGTTGTCGGCATCGACTCAATTACAGCGCTAGGACGCTGGGATGCGTTTGAAAGCGCAGCGCTGGGCTGGGTAACGATACAGCTTTTGCAAAAAACGGTGGGCCAGCCAATCGCCTCTTTGGGGCAGTGGATTGCTAACTGGGCAGCCGGAGAGCAGCTGATTACGAACCGCACTCGTCTGACTCAAGAGCTATATGCAGGGCTGCGCTTTTCTTTAGAGGATGCTCCACCCGCCCAGGGAGCAGCTAGCAACGTAGATAATTTGCCTAGCACCTGCCCAACGCCAGCTCAAAAGCCATGAACAGTCGATTGCTCAAGCTAAGCGCCGTAATTTTGCTGGCGGTAGGGGCAATTGTGCTGCTCTCACCGGCTAATGACCAGTGGCTAAAGTGGTATTTGGCTTTTAACAGCAAGCTGCTTGGGTTTGTGGTTGATTTGGTTCGGGTGAGCCTAATTGCCCTATTGCTAGCCGGATTGCTCTCCCCCTTCGAAGCGCTGGGCTGGTGGGCAGGCTGGTACGGCGATGGCATTGAAACCCATATTTCCTACCGGGAGACAGGCGCGTCTTCTGATGAGATTTCTGGCGAGATTTCTGACAAGCTTTCTGGCGATTTGCCAGCGCAGCTATCAGCCAGCCATCACTCACCGCCGCCCAGTCGCTACATCGTTTATTTAGACGGTATTTCTCAGAGCTGCGCTGACTATCCCGTGCGAGTTCAGAATTTTTTAGACACGCTGGCGGCTGCCTTACCTGCGGATATGGTGTTTGTGCAAGACGTTTTAGCCTATTCAGCGCTAAACCGACCGCTGACGATGCAGCGGCCCTTCTCTAGCTTTTGGCGCTGGGTAAATCGCATGGAAAGTCGATATCCGCGAAGTCCGCTGGATATTTTTATTAACCTGCGCAATACCTTTCAGGTGGCGGTATCGACCGATCATCGCTACGGGCCTGTGTTCAACCGGGGGACGGCGCAGGTGATCTTAAACAGCCTCAGGCAACAGGGCTATCGACCAGGCGTGCCGATCACGCTGCTAGGCTATAGCGGCGGGGCGCAGGTGGCGCTGGGCGCGGTCACCTATTTGAAGTATGCGTTAGATGTGCCGATTGAGGTGATTTCGCTGTCGGGGGTCGTGAGCGGAAATAACGGCATTGCGCTGATAGATCGGCTGTACCACTTGCAAGGCGATCGCGACCTCCTCGCCCAAATAGGCGCAATCATGTTCCCCAAGCGCTGGCCGATGATGGCCTGGTCAAGCTGGAATGAGGCCAGAGCAGACGGCAGACTACAGCTCATTTCACTGGGGCCAGTAAGCCACAACGGGCCAACCGGGCCAATCGACCCGGTAGCGCAGCTGCCTAACGGCAAGAGCCATCTCAGTCAAACCCTGGCGATTGTCATGAGCATTTTAACTACCTCACCTTCGCGCCGCGATATTGCAGCTGGCTCTTAGGCGCATGTCGTTGGGCAAAGTTAGGCATGTCGCTTTGATGGCCAAGGATAATGACCGTATCGCCTGCCTGCAAGATTTCATAGGGCTTAGGGTGAACCACCACAGCACCTTCTTTGCGCCTGAGCGCAACGACGATAAAGGTGCCTCTGCTGCCACGCTCCACATCGCCAATCGCCCGGCCCAGTAAAGGAGAGTCTGGCAGTACGGCTAGCTCATTAACTTGAATATCAATTTCACCTAACAGCTCGTTCAAATTGGCGCGACCGTCATCCTGGGCTAAAAAGTTCACCGCGTTTGGATGGCTAATGAGATGAGCCATCCGCAGTGCGCCAATGCTTGCCGGGAGAATGACCTGATTCGCGCCTGCTAAGCGCAGCTTCTTTTCAGACGAAGGCAAAATGCCGCGTGCTGCAATCATCAGCGTTGGATTTAGCTCGCGGGCGGTTAGGCTAATAAACACGTTAGCCGCGTCATCAGGGAGCACAATAGCTAGGGCGCGAGCACAATCAATGCCGACGGCCTGTAAATTAGTCTCGTCGGTAGCGTCGCCTAAATAGACTAAGTAGCCTTGCTCCTGGGCAGTGGTAATTCGGTCGGCGTCGCGGTCTAAGATAATAAACTTCTGCTGGTCTTCGTTGAGCTTGCGCACCAGCATTTGACCCATGCGGCCATAGCCACACACGATTACATGGTTAGATAAGTTCTGAATTTCTTGGGTCATTTGTCTCATGCGCAGGGCACGACGGATTTCGCCTTCGGTGACGAGCTGGACAAAGCCTGCCACGATATAGGCTACCGACAGCGCGCCTGCAATAATTACTAAAATTGTGAAAACTCTAAGGCTGGGCGTGTTCAGCGGCTTTACTTCGCCATAGCCCACGCCAAAAACGGTGATCACCACCATATAAATGGCGTCGAGCGCTGTCCAGCCCGCTAAAATATAGCCGATGACCGCAACCAATATCGTAATAGAAAAGAAAGCAGCGCCGGTGAGAATACGCTGAAATGAACTCTGCATTAGGGCAACTCGTTAATTCTAAGGATCGAGGATTCATTAGTTAATTCAGTTAGCGAGCCACTTGTCACAGCCCTTATGGCTTTTGATTTGCAAATTGGATCTTTTATTAAATCCTCGATCCTAAGTAGATAGCTGCACCGTATTCTAGTGGACGCTCTGGCTAATACTTTTTGGCCAACGCTCTGAAACCAACAGTCTAATCGGCGCTGAGATGTCACACTGTAGTGAGCGTAACGCCTAATACTGAATGAGTTTTTTGTTGAGGAAAAAATCACCTCCTCCAGAATCGCATCATTAGATAGAGGCCGCTGGTGACCGAAGTCTCGTAATCTGCTTTCTAGGGGCGGGGCTATGTCGCCACTAGAAAGCCTGAGGAGAATTTAGGTGAAGTTTGGTAAGTTGATGGGCGCGATCGCCACTGTTGCGCTAACGCTTCTACTTTGGAGAATTCGGCAGGTGTTGCTGCTGGTGTTTGCCGCAGTCGTATTTGCAACGGTGATTAACCGACTGGTGCGACGCATTCAAAAGCTGCCGGTGCCTGTAACTAAAGAGATACCTAGAGGGATAGCGGTGGCGATCGCCCTGCTCAGCATTCTCGGCGTACTGGTTGCAGCCGTCTGGTTCATCGCACCCGCCATTATCAACCAAATTCCAGCATCCACGTTTTTTTCCGAGCAAGGAATTGGCCAAATTCAGAGATGGTATCGCCAGCTAAGAGGAATGGTGCCTGGTAATTCCTTAGAGGGTACCAAGCTAGCTGATTTGCTGCCTCGACTCACCCAATTCAGCCCTAATTTGGCTAGTCGGGCGGTTGCCTTATTTACAGGCTCTTTCGACTTTTTGATTAATTTGCTGCTGGTTGTTGTCCTCATTACCATGATGCTATCGAATCCGCAGAGCTACCGCCGACTGGTGATATTAAGCTTTCCAAGGTTCTACCGCAGGCGAGCAGATCAGGTATTGACTCTATGTGAAGAATCGCTATCGGGCTGGTCTATCGGCATTTTATTTAACATGACGGTAATCACGGTTTTTAGCGGCATAGGGCTCTCGCTAATTGGCGTACCTTTGCCACTGGTCAATGCCCTCATCGCCGGACTGCTGACCTTTATTCCTAACCTCGGCCCGGTTATCAGCGTTGTTCCACCGGTGCTGATGGGGCTGGCGATCGCCCCCTGGATGGCCGTCGCTGTCATCATTCTCTATATCGTTATTCAGCAGCTAGAGGGCTTAGTGCTCACGCCGCTGGTGATGAAGCAGCAAGTCTCGCTACTTCCTGCGGTCACGCTAATCGCTCAGGTAATAGCCGCGCTGTTCTTTGGCATTCTGGGGCTGTTTTTAGCGCTGCCTTTGGTCGTCGTGATTCAAATATGGGCCAAAGAGCTGCTGGTAAAAGATATTTTAGATCGCTGGCCAACGCCGCCTCGTCAGGACAGACCGATGCCTGTCCGTCGGAAGATACATAGCTAAAGCCATACACGGCTGAAAAACTACGGCTGAAAAACTACAAAGATGAGTTCGCTGAAGCGGCGATCAGCATGAGGAGCGATTTGAAGACCGCTTTCAATCTAGTTTGAGCCTGCTCAAATTCTGGGCTCTGCCAGGCTGGAATACGGCTAAGTTCTATCTGGTCGCTGGGCAGGTAAATGGGATATCGAATCTCGATTTGTAATGCCTCAACCTGCGGTTGCCCGCCATAGTGGCGAGTAATGTAGCCACCCGTAAAAACCTTGTTTTTGACAGCCTGATAACCCTGTTGTGCGAAGCTATCAGCAGCGCCATCTATTAGGGTAGGTTGGCAGGTTTTGCCATTGGCGTTACCCAAACATACGTCGTCAGTAATCAGCCCCATAAAGCTGTGCAAATCGAGCAGATATACCTGGCCATGCTGGCTCAGAGCCTCATTCAGCAGAGCCGTCAGCTGATGATGATAGGGCGTATAAAATTCACCAATCCGGTCTCTTACGCTGGCCTTACTCGGTTTTTGATCTTGATATATAGGCTGCTTAAACGCAGTTTGCTCCGGCACGACCGCCGACCAAAAAGACCCTAAAAACGGTGGCTTTAGCGCCCGGTTAAGATCCACTACATAGCGGCTGTAGTTAGCCTGTATTACCGTGATGCCTAAGGCTGGCAAAAAGCTGTACAGCGGCTGTAAATGCCAGTCGGAGTTGGGCAGGCTCTGCAAATGGTCAGGTGTGAACTGGGTGGCAATTTCTCCTGGCACCTTCAGTCCGCTATGGGGCAGATTTGCCACAATGGGCAGGTGTTTTTGCCCAGCCGGAGGCCGAAGAATCGTGAACAAATCTGTTGGCAAGATATCTTTCCTGTTAAAAGTTTTTGGGTTAAAAGTTTAGTTGAGCCGGTCTCTGGTCTAATTACTGGCTTAGTTGCTAGCCTAGTTGCTGGCGTTGGGCAGCAGCAAATCTTCTACGCTATCGGTGTTGCCCTGGGCGTCACCCAAATCTTTAATGATCGCCTCACTGCCATTGTCAGTATTTGAAAAAATAGCCTGTAAGCCTTGGTCTAAAGTTTTGGCCATCGCAATTCGATTTTTATAAGCAACAATTACCCGCGCTAAGATAGGCAGTCGGTTTTGTACGGCTTCTAAATACAAGGGCTCTACATACAGCAAAGATTGCTCAATCGGAATTACCAGTAAATTTCCCTGGTTGGCCCTTGATCCTTGGGTGTTCCACAGGGAGATCCGCTGAGAGATATCGGGCTCCTGGTTAATTCGAGCTTCTATTTGCTCAGGGCCAAACACCAGTTCCTGCTTGGGAAACTCATACAGCAGCTGACGGCCATACTGATCGCCGTCAGAGCGGGCGGCAATCCAGGCTACGAGGTTGTTTCGCTGAGCAGGTGTGAAAGGTCGCAGCAGCACAAACTCTCCCTCCGTTTCTCCGGGCAGTTCCATAATTAGGTAGTAGGGCTTTACTACCTGCGGTTTGTTCGCATAAATCTCGTTTGGCGCACGCCACTGATCCTCTCGGTTATAGAAAACCTGAGGGTCGGTCATGTGGTAGGTAAGCAACTGGTTGGTTTGCACCAAAGAGAAATCGGGCGGGTAGCGAATATGTGAGTGCAAAGCGGGCGGCATGGCTGAGAGGGGCTCAAACATATGGGGGAAAACCTGCGCCCAAGTGCGAATCACCGGATCTTTTTCGTCGGCGATATAGAAATGCACAGAGCCGTTGTAGGCATCAACGACTACTTTTACTGAGTTGCGGATGTAGTTAAAGGCGTTTTCGCTGGGGTCTGCGTAGGGATAGCGATCGCTGGTCGTATAGGCATCCACCATCCAATACAAATAGTTTTCACCCGACTCCTTGCCGGGCGGTGAGTACTTACCGTCTGCACTGGCAACCACCAGATAAGGATCGCCATCAAATCGTAAAAACGGCGCAATTCGGCGGACTCGCTGCTTGATGTTGCGCCGAAACATCAGCCGGGTGTCGGGGGTAAGGTCGTCACTCAGCAGCATTTTCCAATCGCCTAAGTGCTTGGCGAACAGCAGGCGCTTCCACAGCGGCCCAACCCTAATACCGCCCTGACCGTCGTAGCGGTTGTATGCGTTTTCACTGCCGCTCGGGTAGTCCAGCTCGGGCGAGCGGCTGTTGGCCATTACGTAAGTATTCGTCAGCTCGCCAAAGTAAATGCGCGGTTTACCGATGGGAATTGAGCGAGCGATGCTTGCTGAGCTAGGCGTATGAGCAATGTCTTTGATGAAGTATTCCGGTAGGCCGCTGGGCCCTGCCGTATTCACCGGACTCATCGTAAACCCGTAGCCATGTGTGTAAATCAGGTGTTCGTTCACCCAAGTTTGGGCCTGGTCAGGCACTTGGGTATAGTCCAGCTCCCGCGCTGAAATCAAAACCTGCCGTCGTTCTGTCTCGCCGCGATCGCCGATCAGGCTATACCTATCGATATCAGCATCGGGAAAGTTGTAGTACAGCCGGATTTGCTGAAGCTGCCGGTTAGCCTCCAGCAGGGGGCGCGTATCCCACAGGCGGATATTGCTTACCGTCGAGCTGTTCTGCTTGAGGACGGCAAGGCTCAAATTGCCCTGCGGGTTAAACGCTTTGGTTTGAATATCGCTCAGACCAAAGGCTGCTCTGGTGAAGGCAATCGACCGCTCAATGTAAGGCGTTTCTGTGAGCAGTTCATTCGGCTGCACCACAATTCGCTGCACTAGCCAAGGCACCATCGTATTGCCGAGCAGGGCAAACACTAGATAAAGGGCGATCGCAAACAGTACCGGATGCGCCGCCAAAACCCTGCTCCACCATCCCCTATGCACCGATGTCTTCACAAACGAGCCCACCCCAGACCAGGTGAGCGTGCGCCATATGAGGAAAAGCGCTAGCCCCAGCGAAATCAGGCTCAGCGAAGCGTCTACCGGCCAGTCTACATATATGTCGGTAAAGCTGGCGCCGTATGCTACGCCCTGACGGGAGTACAGCAGCTTGAAGTGCTTTAGCCAGTGGCTTAAAGAATTGGTGAGCAGTAGACCGGCGGCGATCGCATACAAGTGGCGCTGCTGCGGGGCCGAAAAGCCAGCAAACCGTCCCTGGCTAAACGTGTCTCCCGCCAGCACATACAGCAGCGCCACCGCCAGCATCACAAACAGCAGCAGCCCCGAAAGCCAGAAGTTAACCAGCTCCCACAGCGGCAGCTTAAAGACATAAAAGCTCAGCTCTCGGCCAAATACCGGATCGCTTTGACCAAAGGGCGTCGGGTCTAGCGATGAGAGCACCCTCGCCCATTCTTCAGCAGCAATCGTGCCAAAGCACAGACTTGTGACAAAGGCGCTGATGCGAATTAGCACCTGTGGAAAGGCAACCAGTGCGATCGCCCCCACCACCACAAACGCGAGCCCTACCGGCTGCTGCGCCAATCGCTGCACCAGCGCCCAGTCCAGCTCAAAGTCAATGCCAAATGGAGTTGGAATGGCCCGACGCACGCTGTTGACTTCATTCAGCGCCAGATAGCCGTGATACAGCAGCCCCGCGCTCAGCATGAGGCCAATGCCCAGTAGCGCTGGCAGCAGACCCTTCAGGCCCAAGCCCACCCGCAGGTTAGTCTGATTGGGCAGCAGACAGTTCTGGTTAATTTGAAACCGACTTTCTAAGTTGAGATTATAAAAGGCAAAGCCCAGGCTAGCGAGCGTTACGCCACAGCCCAAACTAAGCTGGGTGCGCGACCTCAGCCAAAACTCATCCGAAAAATTTAGCTCCGCAAACCACAGACCTTCGGCCCAGTAGTAGGTGGCGATGTAGGCGGCGATCAAAACGAGCAGCGTGCCCACCAGTAACACTCTGCCGGTAGAAGCTGGCAGCGCAAACGAACGCCTCCTTGGGTAGCGATCTAAAGAATTTTGCGGCAGGCGATCTTGAGTCCTAGCCATACTGTCTCACTGTTATTGGCCTGCTATCTCACTGTTATTGGCCTGTTATTGGCCTGTTATTGGCCTGCTATTAGCTTGCTATTGGCCCCAAAAATCAATGGCGTTGTAGCCCAATTGCGCCATCATTTCTCGCAGCATTGGGATGCTCAGGCCCACCACGTTAGTATGACAGCCCTCAATTTTTTCAACAAACATACTGCCTTTCCCATCCGTTGCAAACGCACCTGCACACTGCATTGGCTCACCTGTGGCAATATAGGCCTCGATTTCTGCATTCGTAACGTCAGCAAAAAACACCCGCGTCATTCGATAGTCGACCAGAGCCTCACGTCCCGGCGCAATCAGCGCATAGCCGGTATATAGCTCACCCGAGCCGCCGCGCATTTGCTGCCAGCGAGCGATCGCCTCAGCTTTACTCTCCGGCTTCCCATACACTATCCCATCAATCGCCAGCACCGAATCACAGCCCAGTACCAGCGCATTGGGAAACTGTGGCGCGACTGTCTCAGCCTTGCCTTTTGCCAGCACCTGCACTAGCTCTTGGGGGTTGCTGATAGCGATCGCATCCTCGTCAAAGTTGCTAGGACACACAAACGGCTGAATACCGGCATCGATCAAAAGCTTTCGCCGAGCCACCGAAGCAGACGCCAGCACAAATTGAGTATCGGCCATAAAAGTCAGCAGTAAATAGTAAATATATAGATAGCAGAAATCGTATCCAATGCTTGTAGGATTAGCGTCTTGCCTGTTCAGTCCAACCAGTCCGGGCCAGTCAGTCCAGACCAATCAAAAGAAACTTCTAATCTTTTAATAAACCGAAAAAGAAGCCACCGTCTGCTTAATCGTATCCTTGAGCTTATCCCACCGCAGCTCAGGAATAGAGGCATTAAACGTATACAGCTGGCCCCGCCTGACAATTACACTCGCCAAATCATGACGTGTCCCTGAAGGCAAATTAGCCACGTACTCCAAAACGTAATAGAGCTTATCACCCGCCTCAAACGACTGAGCGTTTACCAGCTCCACATTGCGATCGTCCGTGCTCATCGAAGTAATGCTTTTAGAAAGCTTATAGCCTACCTCGCTCGGCGTGCCAATATCCGGCAGCGTTTTCCCCCCCGACACCGGGCTAATCACCACGCTCACGTTCTCACTCGGATTAATAATGTCATGAAAAACCGTATCTGGCCCGTCCGGCACCTCGGCAACGACCCAGCCCGTCGGATACTTAAACTCGTAGCCCTCGTAGCTATCGTTGTACGATTGCAGGCTAGTGGCACTAGAGCAGCTTTGCAGTCCTAATGCCACTACAACTAATAGCAGCGCGGCAAATCGCTTTAACGGCTTCAACATGACGGGTGCGGTTCCTTCTATCCTCTGGCATCTTCAATTGTGCCATGAGGCGGCAAATCATAAAAATAGATGTATCTGA
>JBGTGK010000386.1:0-19109 GCA_041746795.1 Phormidesmis sp. | reverse complement strand
GGAACTGTCCCGCAACGCCAGCCGAGACAGATATTAACAACAAAACAGCTTCTTGCGGCGACATAAGATAAAACTCCGAAATCGATATAGAACAGTTTGAAGGGTCATTGGTTGAGAGGTAGCTGTACTCTATATAAAGACGGACCACCATAAAGACAGACCACCAGAATCGCTTTTTATAGACGAGACTCAGCACACAGCGGCTAACGCGTTAGCTACTCTTGCTCAGACTGGTTAGAGACGATTTTCTCAATATTAGGCGATGCCTCAGCGCCAACAGTCTGCTATTCACAGCCAGCTGATAAATAAACACTTTTAAGAGGACGACGGGCATTGCCTGCCTGTTTAACTGCCAGCAGTTTGCGATCACAGTTCTCAAAAAGCGGTTAAAAAAGCTCAAAGATAACGCTCTATCGTCTTTAACATCACCAATAAGTGAAATACCTGAAGCCTCTAGAGCCTGTAGTTTAGAATAGCCAAAAATCCATTTTTGAGTGGAATAGCCCAGCTTGTTTTTTAGCATGTTGTTGGCCTCGCGGTGTGCTGCCAATCGTCCCATAAACGTTTTATTGCTAGCGTACACACGAGATCCCGCTAGCTTAACAGGCAAATAGTCAAATGGATTTTCGTGACCATAGCGCAGCCATAGCTCATAGTCCATACAGTACTGAAGCTGAGTATTGAGGCCACCTAGCTGCTCAACCAACCGACGCCTAAAGAAAACAGCTGGCTGGCACAGGTAGCATTCTTTTGTAAGCTGTTGGTAGCACCAGGGCCGGGTTGGATAGGGTGCAATGACGGCATCAAATTCGTTGATCCAGTCGGCTTGTCCATAAACAGCTACAGCCTTAGGGTTTGCCTCAAAAAACTGTACAACCCGTTCAAAAGCTTGAGGGTAGTAAACATCGTCGGAATTTATCCAGGCAATGATGTCTCCAGATGTCATGGCTATTCCCTTATTGACCGCATCGGCCTGACCTTGATCCAGCTCAGATATCCAGCGGATCTGACTGTCATATCTTCTCAGAATTTCTAATGTTTCATCTGCACTGCCACCATCACAAATCACGTAGTCAACCGGATTGACAGACTGACGAACAACGCTTTGAATTGTTCTTTCTAAAAATCTGCCTTGCTGAAAAGAGGGCGTAACAACACTAATAGATAAAGGCATAAACAACGTTATGAAAACTTTTTGTTTTGAAGCAATGCAAAGAATAAGCCAAAGGGATAAGTCTATAGTCTGGGTCTATGATAGGGCAATCTCATTACCTCCTCGTAGGCTTGATATACCGTAGCAGCGGTTGAAGACCAGTGGAATAGTTTTGCCTGTTGCTTTCCTTTATCTTGAAGAATCCGACGATGGAAAATATTATCTATTTTCAGTAATGCAAATAAAATGCTTGTCTCATCGAACGGATCTACATAAGAAACAGCTTCGCCGCCAACTTCTGACAAGCTTGTTGTTTTAGATGTGATAGTCGCTGCGCCCGCTGCCATTGCTTCTAGTACAGGTAACCCAAAGCCTTCATAGATAGAAGGATAGACAAAAGCCCAACAGTTTTTGTACAGCCATCTTAAGGCGGCGTCGCTGACATAGCCCAAAACGTGAACCTTATTGCTGAGATTGCGATCGCTAATATACGTCGACAAATCAGACTCAAGCCACCCATTAGATCCTGCAAGCACTAGGTGCTTAGGCGTTTCACTTTTTGTTAGATACATCTGGTATGCCGAGAGCAAACGACGCAGGTTTTTTCGAGGCTCCAAGGTTCCCACCGACAGAAAAAACGGTTGGCTATCAGGCAGTGCGCTGACGGGCTCTTCAGCGCCTTCAACCGGCAATCGATTGCCTAGGTGGCTAACCGCTACTCTGTGTTCAGGAAAGTGAGGAAAGTTCTCTAGAAATCGCCGCTTAGTGTGATAAGATATAGCAATCATCATATCTGCTCGCAGAGAAGCTTGAAACATGCCGTTAAAGCAAAGATAGCGATTTTCCTCAGTCGTACATTCGGGCACATCAATAAAGCTCAGATCGTAAAGGGTGTAAACCTGCTTCGAGCGTCGTAACCGGGGGCTAGAAAAGTTGTTGGAATGAACAATGTCTGGCGTCCCAATCTTTGCCTCATCTAGTTCCTGTTGACTGCTCCAATATCCAAAAGAGTCCTCTTTACTCGCAAACCTGACAGGATAATGACAGTTCGGTAGGTCTATCATTTCTATACGCTTTTGATGATCAGGATCCCAATAAGTATCTCCAAAAGTTGGATACAAAAGAAACTGATCGCTCTTATACTGGGCTAGTAGATGACGAAGGAGAGTATCGGCGTAAAAGCCGCATCCTGTTTTACCGCTACCCGTCTGACTAATGTCAAATCCGATGTTCATGACTTGAGTGTGCTAGAAAGCTGGTGATATACAAACTGATAATAGGCCTTTGCTGTCCATCGAAACAGCATCCACATCGAAGCCGGTGATATACAAAAGTGACGCCAGCGCCAGTAGCCGCTGACTGTTTCGCTCAAAAAAAGGTTCATCCGTTCCACTCGTGTTCGAGGCGTGCTATTATCAATCTCTTCAGCTTTTTCCTTTTCGTCTACGACCACAGACGCGTACGCCAGCACCCATTTTTCTGGTACAAAATAAAATTTTTCTTTGAGCATGTCACTAATTTCGTAGTGAACGGCAACACGTTGACCCAGCGTTTTCGTGTCTTGATACAGCCGTGATCCTGCCAGCAGCTCTGGCAAGTAAAAGAAGGGAGTATGCTGGCCATAGCGAAGCCACAGTTCATAGTCCATGCAGAAATTAAGATTAGCATTGAGCCCTCCGCAACGAGAAACGAGCTGACGCCGGAAAAAGACAGCGGGCTGTGAAATGAAGCAGGTATCTTTTAGCCGTCGATAGCTCCAGTCCTCAGTAGGATAAGGTTCAATCACCTGATCGTTTTGATTAATATGGTTTGCGTTTCCGTATATCACCTGAACGTCAGGGCGCGTCTCAAAAACATGCTTGACCTTGCGAAAAGCCTCAGGGTAATAAATATCATCAGAATTAATCCAGGCAATGATGTCTCCAGTGGTTGCTTGAATGCCCTTATTAACCGCGTCGGCCTGTCCTTTATCGGATTCACTGACCCACCGAAGGCAGTTCTGATATCGCCTTAAAACCTCTATTGTAGAATCGGAACTGCCGCCGTCACAAACCATATATTCCCAGTCGGCCTCTGTTTGCAGTAGCACGCTTTGAATGGTTCGCTCAATGAACAAGCCTTGATTGTATGAGGGAGTAATTACACTGAACTTGAGGGCCATATTGCAAGATGTACTGCTGATCGTTTTGGCAGTTAATGGGCAGTTAATGGGCAGTTAATGGATTAGTTAAGTGGCCGCTAGTGCTGATTTGAAAATATCCAGGTATGCTTCTGTCATCTGTTTTCTGTCAAACCGCTGTAGCTGGTCTTTTGCTTTCTCCTTGAGTTGGTTAGTGAGGTCTATATCATGAGCCAGTTGTCCCATCGCTTGGGCAACCGCCTCAGGACGGCGCGGATCAAAATAAATGACGGCATCGCCACCGACTTCTGGCAGGCTACCAATGTTACTACAGGCGATGGGTTTACCAAACCACATGGCTTCTAAAAGAGGAATACCAAATCCTTCGTACAGAGATGGAAAAATCAGCCCCTGAGCCCCTTGCCAAATAGCAATCAGCTCATCCTCGCTGAGAAAACCCAAGAAGTGTATATTCTGTTCATACCCTAACTGACGAACAAATTCTTTGAGCGCTAGCTGGGATTCTCCTAGCGCACCGGTAAATACCAAATCTGCTGATTGATCTGCAAATTGCCGTTTATAAATCGAGTAGGCGGCTAGCAGTAAGCGGTGGTTTTTATGAGGCCAAAAGTTTGCAGGAAAGAAAAGGTAGGGTCTGCTGTTTAATTCTTTTTCCTCTAAAACTCGATTGACTTGTTTTTCTGATCTTGGCTGTAATCGCTCGTGAATGCAGATCGGGATGGTCGTGAGCTGTTCAGGCGTACTCTTAAGGTGGGTGATAACTGACTGCCGGGTAAAGTCTGATACACAGATGATTTTTTCAGACTTGCGGACTAAGTCTTGCAAGAAGCGAGTTCTGTGAAAGCGTTCGTCACTGTCAAAGAAGAAAGGTAGGTCTAAGTGCTGTAGGTCGTGGGCGATCGCCACTAGCGGTAGGCCAGCTTCTGCAAACGTAGGCGCTGAGAAGGGGCAGAACAGCAAGTTTACGCCGTACTCTCTTTGTAAAATTCTTGATTCAGGCACCAACTTTAATGGCAAACGAGTGAGCACACCGAATAGTTCATCCGTAGATAACTGAGGCTTGAGCAGTGTAGCTTGCAGCTTCTCCTTAATGCGCGGAAATTTAAGCAGTACTTTTTTCAGAATGCGTTTAAGAGTGCCTATCCCTCGTTTACCCAGCGAGTTGGTTTTGAATCTAAGGGGTGTGCCTAGCTCAGCTACAGTGTTTACTGCTGCATGAGGTTCTTGAGTCGGGGCTGAATAGATATCGCTCCTGAGCAGGCAAACAATGTTACTCGCCTGATAGATTTCGAGTTCCTCGTAGTTCCAAGGCTCAGCTATAAGCAAATACTCAATCTCATCAGCCTGATAAATAGAAAAATCTTTGAGCAGCGTCGTTATTAAAGTTTTGGCACCGCCATTTTCTCCGCCGGTCTTTAGAGGCGTCAGATCAATGGCAACTTTAATTTTTGCGGGCCTATCCATACAGCTATTTTCTAATGAGCATAAAACACGGAAATTTTCGGGACTTTAGAACCTACATACAATCAGCTTCTCTTTATCTACCACATCAAAGTCCCCTAAGACCCTTGTATATCTTTTTAGCGAATTGTCCAAGACTACTACTTTTCAGAGCCCTTAGAAAAGGTTTCAATGAGGTGTTTTCAGCGCGTTTCATTAATAGATTGTTAGCAGCTTTAAGTCTTGCAGCCCTAGCTTCCGACTCAACTACCCTAGCTTCCGACTCAGCTACCCTAGCTTCCGACTCAGCTAATAAACCAGACAGCTTATCCATGTTTTCTAATCTAAGTCTGCAATTAACCTCCTGAATCTCAAAATGAGGAAGCATATTATCATAGGCATCAGCTTTGACAGAAACATCCCATTTATGTACAATACTGCGAGCAATCCACTTCATATCTTCCGTAGAAGATTGGAGCCGTCGATTAACCGAATCTATATCCAAAACAGCAAATAGGTTTGTATAGGGGTATTGTGACTTTCTCTTTTCTGGTGTTAAGCGAAGCGTTGTTGCGTCAAACTGACATAGCGTATAGCCATAGTTTTCAATTAGGTCGGCTAATTCACAGGTGCTCGTGCCCGCAGCTTGAGCGTTTTTTTCTGTAAATTCAATCATCCAAACAGGAAATTTTTGCTCACCGATTGCTTGACTAGCACCTCGCAATACGTTGGCCTCCCAGCCTTCAACATCAAGCTTAGCAAGTTCAACCCTGTCAATCTCTAGCTCAGATATTGTTTTATCGAGTGTGGTTTGCCTGACCGTGATAACGTTTTCTCCAAGCTCAGTCGACGATTGAGCATCCTCTACAAAAGAACTAAAAGCTGACATTCCTTCTTTGCCTAGTCGCAGCTGGGCACTGTCTGACTCTATGTTAGAAAGACCTACGTTGATGGCCAAAAAATTTTCGCAGCCTAGTCGTTGAAGGTTAGACTGATACAGCTCTATACATTCCGGGTTAGGATCGAACCCTACAATGCGTCCCTCGTTTTCCATACGTTTTGCCGCAATACAGGAAAAAAGACCCGCATGGCTGCCACAGTCAAAAAAGGTATCTCCAGGTCTGAGATAAAGCCAAAAGAACGCCTGCTCAGACCCCTCAAAGATAAACTTCTCCAATAAACGACCGACAAGATCTTGATGGGGCATAGAGATCTGGCCAACGTGGGGAACGGTTACACTGAAAGCCTTCGCTTCACTTTGAACCTTACTGTAGCGATTGACTCTGGTGAATTCTAAGTTTTCTTCTAATCCATCCGTCTGCGCTTGGCTATAAACAAGGCTGAAGCCTCGTGATTCTAGATACTCAACAACTGTAGGCTTGTCTGCACTTCCACAGTAAAGCGGCGAGAGTTGAACTTCGACCTTGATACGCCTAACGCTGTGAATGAGTTCTCCAGCACTTTTAAGAACCTGTAAGTCAAATCCCTGCGCATCTATTTTGAGTAGATCAATATCAGTAATATTATTTTCTGTAATGAATGAGTCCAGCCGTTTGACCTGAACCTGAATAGATTTTACGGTTTTGAGCCTGTCCGCATAAGAAATCCACTTACCCTGTGGATCTGCTGGCAGGAGCGAAGAGGTTTGGTCATCTTGATTAACGTTGAATTCTGTCATCCCTTCTACTTCACCAATGGCTAAGTTGAAGACAAACAGATTAGGAAGGTGATGACGCCGTATGCTGTTTGCTAGCTCTGGTATGGGCTCAATGGCATAGACCAGATTGTCCTGGTTTTGTTGCGCCGAAGGGACGGCCAAACAGCTCCCATCGTGGGCACCAATATCAATGATTACAGGCATATATCTATCTCATATGTAGCGGGAAATTTTAACTGGCTATTATAAGATTGAAAACTTCTGACGCCAGGTTTTCAGCCTATCTAACAAAAGTCACCCGTCTTGAATAATGGATGTCACCTGTACCTCTTCAACTTTCATAATCCCAAATGCTAAGCCGTGAACCCCAGCCTCAATTTTAAAGTTTGCAAACACCCAGTCCAAGGTCTCGTTGCTGTGCTGAGACCCGTCAGCAATAGCCGGTTCTAAAATGTAGCTACCCCCAGAAATCGAAGGCCATTGCATCTTGAACTCAACGATGATCTGTTGCTTGGGATTGAGGCTAGGCAGCGGATAGTCATATTGAAAGGTGTTCCATCCTACAATTGCAGTTCGTAGCCGGTCAAACATCTGCACGCCTACCATCGGGCTCTCAATGAAATCATGGGCAGTTGCTTTAATGTGAATCGTAATTTCATCTGATGGCATGACAAAGCTGATGCGATTACGATTGCTATCGAGCACTTCTATATGGGAGATTTCACAGCGTCCGCTGCCTGCCCGCTTAGCATTTGAAAAGTTTAAAAATGGCTTATTCGTAAATAGATTTTGGTTTTCTTTTCGGGCGAAATCACCGTTTTTGTTTGGTTCATCAGCTCCAGTCTTTTCAGCGGAAGCGGCTACCCTCACGCCAGAAAGGGTGGCTTTTCTCTTCTGTTTTCGCTTGGTGTTTACATTAATCGTGTCAAGCATCCAGGCCTGATACGATTTGCCAACCTCAGCAGCGGTATCTTGCTGGAAAATGCTGCCAGTCTTTAGCCAGTAGGCCTGTTTACACAGACGGGTTACCGAGCCAATATCGTGGGATACAAAGAGAAGTGTTCCACCTTTCTCTTGAAAGTCTTTGATTTTAGCCATGCACTGATGGACAAAGATCCCATCGCCAACAGATAGTGCTTCGTCTATGATGAGAATATCGGGTTCTACGTTGATTGCGATCGCAAAACCCAGCCGCACAAACATCCCACTTGAGTAGGTTTTGACGGGTTCATCAATAAAGTCCCCAATATCGGCAAACGCTGCAATCTCATCAAACTTCGACTCAACTTCAGCTTGAGTCAGTCCTAAAATTTTCCCATTAAAAAAAACATTTTGCCGCCCCGTAAACTCTGGATTAAAACCACTCCCTAGCTCCAGCAGCGCAGACACCCGACCATTGACCTTCACATCACCCGTTGTGGGCTGCAAAGTTCCGGCAATAATTTGCAGCAGCGTACTCTTGCCAGAGCCATTTCGGCCCACGATCCCAACGGTCTCCCCTTTTGGAATCCCCAAGTTAATATCTTTCAGCGCCCAAAAATCTTCTGCCTGGTGTTTTCCGGGTAAAAAAACTTCCTTCAATCGATCCACAGGCCGGTGGTACCGCTTGAACACCTTAGAAACATTCGTCAAAGAAATCGCCATATCGTCAGTCATAAGGCCTGAAATAATAACCCGTCGTTGACAGCAGCCATACCTATCCTACAAAACATCTGCAAACGCTGGCCGCAGCTTTTTGTAGCACCAAAACCCGGCGGCAAATACCGCCAGCGATAGCCCCGTCGCTACCCCCCATTCTCCCCAGTGAGTGATCTGACCCACCAAAATCATATCCCGATACATCTCCCCAATCGCCGCCAGCGGATTCAACCAAAACACCCACTGCCGAAACGGCGCTGGAATCATGTTTGCCGGATAGATTAAGGGGGTTGCGTAGAACCACAAATTAAGCACTACGCCTAACGTTTGGGGAATATCGCGAATAAAAACCGTTAGGCCTGCTGCCAAATACCCTAAGCCTGCCGTTAGCAGCAGCTGTGGGATCCATACCAAAGGCAGCAGCAATAGGGTTGGATGTACCGCATGGGTAAGAAAGGCCACAAATACAATCAGGGCCATGATGCCAAAGGTGCTTTCTAAAAAACTTGACAGTAGCGGCACTAGGGGCAACAAGCTGAGTGGAAAAACCACCTTCTTCACCAGGTTAGGTTGGCCTATCACAGCCACAGAGGACTGCATTAAGCCCGCACTAAACGCAAGCCAGGGCGCTAACCCTGCAAACAGCCACAAACCATATACAAACGAGTTATCGGCAGGCACTCCTTTGAGATCCAGCTTTACCCGTAGCACGATCGCAAATACATAGGTATAAATTAACAGCTGCGATAGCTGGTTTAGCAGCGGCCACAGGTTACCTAGCAAAGAGCCCTTGTAGCGAGCGTCCATGTCTCTTTGCACCAGCGTCTTGAGTAGTTCTAACGTCATCCACTGCGGCTCACTCAGCGGTATTAGGGGCTTTAGCCAAGCTACTTGCCGCCTCACAAAACGAGTGAGTGCTTTGAGCGAGGCTTTGATGGGCCGCAGTATGACTGTCACGAGACCCTACCTACGTAATGATGAATTGCCGAATAACCCTATCAGAAAAAGGCATTCAATTGGCGATATTTGCGCTCACATCTGCTCAGTGGTTCAAGCTATGCTGGAATTTATTTCTGTAGGGTTGTGAATGACTACAGCGCGATCGCAAGTCAGCCTGAAGCGACTTCTTTTTAGGGGTATTACCCTATTGCTAAGCGCTGTACACCGCTGGAAGCTGGGAACGAGTTCGAATAGCTCGCTGAATATAGGACAGGGCTTGAGCTTATGGCCATCAGTCCAACGGCGTTTATTCGTGAGCACCGATCAGCGAGTCCATCAGGCTAAGCGAGCCAGTTACACCCAAGGAAAGGTCAGACTTAGGAAGAAACAGTTACTGATCGATATTTCCGAGCTTGTGTTGCACGATGCCAGGAGTGGCATCCAAAGAGTAGTGCGCAGTATTTTGGTACAGCTTTTGCAGAAGCCGCCTGAATCCTATGAAGTTGTGCCGGTTTATTGGGATGGTTTGAGCTTCCGCCGTGCCAATCAATTTGTAATGAGGCTACTGCCGGATCTGCCGGATTTGCCGGATCTGTTGGATCTAATCGAGGGCTCTGCTGACGGCGAGGAAGATAGTGAGGCTCTTGATAGCCTGGTCGCGGTGACGGGTGGTGACGTTTTTTTAGCGCTAGACCTGACACCGCGTCTGATTTTAGGTATGCAAAGAACGCTTCAGCGATTTAGATCCCTGGGGGTGGATGTTTGTTTTGTGGTTCACGATATTTTGCTAGTCGATCATCCTGAATGGTTTTCATACTGGGGTAGTCAAAGGTTTTTCTTTTGGTTGGAAACGGTTTCTAAAGTATCTACTGGGCTAGTGTGTGTTTCTCAGGCAACTGCTGATGCAGTTCAAGACTGGCTGGCTAGCTTTTCCCTTAAGCGAACAGATACTTTGAAAATTAGCGCTTTCCATTTGGGCGCTGATATTGATCGGAGCCTGCCGTCGGGTGGAGTGCCCCAGCAGGCGGCGGATCTTTTGACTACTGTTGAGCGGCTGCCGACTTTTTTGATGGTGGGTACCGTCGAGCCGAGGAAGGGTTACGCCCAAGCCCTAGCGGCTTTTGGTTTGCTTTGGGCGTCGGGCTTAGAAATTAATCTGGTGATTGTCGGCAGGGCTGGTTGGAAGGTGGAGTCGTTAACAAAGCAGATAAAGACCCACCCGCAGCTGGGGAAACGCTTGTTTTGGCTGAGCGGTATTAGTGACGAATATTTAGAAAAAATCTACGCGGTCAGTACGGCGCTGCTAGCCGCTTCGGAAGGTGAAGGCTTTGGCTTGCCGCTGATTGAGGCGGCGCGGCAGCAGCTGCCCATTGTTGCTCGGGAGCTACCTGTTTTTAAGGAGGTGGCGGGCGATCGCGCATTTTATTTTCAGGGAAAGCGGCCCGAAGAGCTGGCGGGAGCGATCGCACAGTGGCTAGCGCTCGATGCTGCTGGTAATGCCCCTAGCTCGGCTAACCTGCCCTGGCTAACCTGGGCCGAAAGCACTGAGCAGCTGCTGCGGATCATTTTGCCCGCAGGCCAAAATGCCTATTTAAATGAGTAGGCAAAGAGGGTCGGTCTACACTTGATGAACTGTATAGTGATGGACTGTACGGTATTTGGGCGCTTATGCATATCCTGATCACGGGTGGCGCAGGATTTTTGGGGCAGCGGCTAGCCCAGCAGCTCCTCAAAAACGTGAGCTTACAGCGTCTTACCCTGGCTGATGTGGCCGCTCCAGCGATCTCATTAGAAGACGATCGGATCGCTTTCTTAAAGACCGATCTGACTGACGCACAGGCGGTTAAAAGCCTGGTTACCGCCGAGCTTACTGCGGTTTACCACCTGGCGGCTGTCGTTAGCGGACAGGCTGAGGCTAACTTTGATTTGGGCATGGCCGTCAATGGCGACGGCACTCGTCACCTGCTAGAAGCGGTACGACATCAGGCACCCGGCGCAAAGTTTATTTTTGCGAGTTCGCTGGCTGTCTTTGGCGGCGACCTGCCCCAGGTCATCACCGATGAAACTGCCGTCGCACCGCGCTCTTCCTATGGCACCCAAAAAGCGATCGCTGAGCTTTGGGTAAACGACTATAGCCGCAAAGGCTTCATTGACGGCTGCGTGCTGCGCCTGCCGACCGTTTGCGTGCGCCCCGGCAAGCCTAATGCAGCGGCCTCTTCTTTCGCCAGCAGCATTATCCGTGAGCCTTTACAAGGTCAGTCTGCCATTTGTCCAGTAGATCCTAGCTTAGCTCTGTGGATTTCTAGCCCTGAGGCTGTCGTGCAAAATCTGGTGCATAGCCTGACCCTGAACACGGAGCGCTTTGAGGGTAGCCGGACGATTAATTTGCCGGGGCTGACCGTTACCGTTGAAGCGATGATTGACGCGTTGGCTAGCCTCACCGATCAAGCCACTGCGGGGCGCATTCAGTATCAGCCTGGTCGGGCGATTTCTCAAATTGTGGCGAGCTGGCCCAGTGAGTTTGATGTCAGCCGCGCGATCGCACTTGGCTTCACTCAAGACCACAGCTTTGAAGAGATTATTCGCGCCTTTATATCGTCAAACGGCTCGAAGGATTCTAACCTCTATTAAGCTCTACTAGCCTACGTTTTCTATCCCCTCCCCCCGGATTGTCATAGGTCACTGTTGACGATACATTCAAGCCAAGCCATAAAAAAAGAACTCAAAGGCAACTTTAAAGAACAGCCTGGTAAAGAAATTCCTTTGAAAATTGTGGCTCCTAGCTAAAGCTCCCTCAGTTTGTTTAGTGCGTCTTGTTTAGTGTGTCGCGATCGCTTATGTTTTTTCAAGGTCATTTCGGCTTCATAAATGCGTTTCCTAATGCGTTTCAAATCTTCTTTAGTCCATATTTAGGGCTGCACATTCCCGATGGCTTTTTGAGCCTGCCAGTGAGTCTTTTTGGCTGGGTGGTTGCAGCCGGACTCATTGCTGTTTCACTCAAGCGAGTAGAGTCCGCTTATGGCGATCGCACTGTCTCCCTCATGGGCGTCTGTGCCGCTTTTATTTTCGCGGCTCAAATGATCAACTTCCCCATCCCAGGCGGTACGTCAGGTCACTTAGTGGGCGGTACGCTAGCGGGCGCACTGCTGGGCCCATGGGCCGGTTCTCTGGTAGTAAGCGCCGTATTTATTGTGCAGGCCGTGCTTTTTCAAGACGGTGGGATCACCGTGCTTGGCCCGAATATTTTTGTGATGGGCCTGATTGGCACCTTTGGCGGCTACTATCTGTATCGATCTATTCGATTTGTCATTGGTCGCGATAGCTGGAAGGGAGCCGCTGTGGGTTTGGCTGTGGCCTCCTGGGTAAGCGTCGTGGTCGCAGCAGTGGTGGTTGCCTTCATGCTCGCCCTCTCAGGCACCGTGCCCCTGGGCGTCGCGCTGATTGCTATGGTGAGCTGGCACATGTTAATCGGTATTGGTGAGGCATTGATTACGGTTGCAGCAGTTGGCTATGTTTGGCGCACTCGCCCCGATTTGCTGTTTGATCCACCTCGTAAGCGGCAGACGCGGGTCGCTGTTGATGTTGGCGTACGCTAGCTGTTGGATGTTTCAGCAGACAGCAGGATATTAGGATCGACCTACAAGATAATTACAAAGATAAGGATCAACAGAACTATGAGCGATGATACGTCTCAAATGCGGTACAGCACTTTTTTCCTCATCGGCTTGGGGGTGGCCCTAATCATTGCCGCTGTGCTCTCTCCTTTTGCGAGTTCTAGCCCCGATGGCCTGAACCGAGTTGCCGAAGACTTAGGCTTTGTAGAACAAGAGCATCCCGAGCCAGTCGCGACCAAACTTCCTTTTGCTAGCGTATTTGACGGCTATGCGGTGCGGGGGGTGCCTGCGCCAGTCGCCACGCCGATAGCGGGAGTTGTCGGCACGCTGGCTGCTTTTGGCATCGCTTGGGGCGCTGGAAAACTGTTAATTCGCAAATATCCTGATTCATCAACCACCGATCCCGATACCCGCGACTAAAGAGATCACCGCTACATGGGCGCTTTTAGATTTGATATCGATAGTGAAAAGTCCACCTTTTGGCATACCTTAGCGCCCCGTACGCGGGTGCTGTGCGCTTTGCTGATGGTGCTGGCGATCGCCTTTACGCCCAACGCCCACTGGTGGACTTGGGCCATCTATGGCGTAACGCTGCTTTGCCTAATTGCGATTGGCCGTGTTACTTGGCTTGTGCTGCTCCAAAGAATCGCCATCGAATTTGCTTTTATCGGCACGGTTTTGCTGGGCACCTTGTTTCACAGCGGTGGCGAGGTGGTTGGGCAATGGGGCCCCATACAAATTACGACGGTAGGGCTAGTAGTGCTAGGCAGCGTGACGCTCAAGGCAGCACTTTGTCTACTAACGCTCAACTTTCTCACCCTCACCACTTCCATCCCGGCCTTGCTTCAGTCGTTAGTACAGCTACGAGTGCCGCCCTTGCTAGTGGCGATTTTGGCCTCAATGTACCGCTACACTGGACTGCTCATTGACGAGTTAGGCGCGATGCGTCAGGCCGCTGCCTCCCGTAACCTGGCGGTCTCTTCAGGTCAGCGTCAGCGCTCGGTAATTGGCAACATGTTTGGGGCGCTGTTTATTCGTACTTACGAGAGAGGAGAGCGCGTCCATCAGGCGATGCTTTCACGGGGTTACTCGGGCATTCCGCACATCCGCGATCTGCCAACGGGCGGCAGGCGTGATGTGATAGCTTTGAGTGCGATCGCTCTAATTACTCTGCTTGGCCAGGCCATTTACTTACCGATTTTCCGACCCTAAAGTTTCTACGACAAAGGCGCACGTTCATGCATCACAACCCAATCTCTATCAGCGGTCTGAGCTATATTTATGGAGACGGCACCCAGGCGCTGCATGAGATTAATCTTGAAATTAAGCCCACAGAGCGAGTTGCCCTAATTGGCGCGAATGGCTCGGGTAAGTCCACCCTGCTGCTGCACTTGAACGGCATTTTGCTGCCTCAGGAAGGCGATATCATCGTGGGCGAGCAGACCATGACGCCCGAGAATCTAAAAGACATTCGTAACTTTGTTGGCCTAGTGTTTCAAAATCCAGACGATCAGCTATTCATGCCGACCGTTTGGGAAGATATTGCCTTTGGCCCGTTAAATCAGGGGCTAGAAGAACCGGCCCTGACTGATTTGGTTAAGCAGTCTATGGCGGCAGTCGGGCTAGATTTTCACCGTTATGCAGAGCGGACGGCCAGCAACCTGTCGGGCGGTGAGCAAAAGCGGGTGGCGATCGCGGGTGTCCTTGCCATGCAGCCTCAGGTACTCGTATTAGACGAACCCTCAGCCCAGCTAGATCCCGCCTCACGAAGGCAGCTCATCAAACTCCTCGGTAGCCTGCCCCTCACTCAGCTGATTGCCACCCACGACTTAGATTTGGCCTTAGATTTATGCAATTCTACAGTCGTGCTTAGCCGGGGCAAAGTTGTTTTTTCTGGCCCGACTGAACAGGTATTAAGCAATCCCGATTTTTTGCATCATCACGCGCTAGAATCTCCCCTTTGCTACAGCCGCCCGTACTGCCAGCTTGAGGACGCTCCTCGCACTTTAGTTTCGGCGCTTTAATACAGCGCTTTTTTTTACAGCATAAAGCGGCGCTAGCAAGGCAGCGCCGCAGTAGAATCTGAATGACCAATGCTTTTATTTCAGTAGATTAGTTAGGAAGAGTAGTGGAAGCTACGTTTTGTACCAGTCCCCAAAAGTGAAGAAAGCCTTGTCCTGTAAAGACCTCGGTGAGCGCTGCGGCCACAAAGCCAAACATCGCTAAGCGACCGTTCCAAATTTCGGCACTGGGAACAAAGCCGGATCGCCAGCTAGTTGCGGGCTCTGCATAGGGCTGTTCTAAAGCGCTGCTAGTAGTTAGGGGAGTCTTTGGGTCTTGCATGATTTTGTTGCCTCAAAAGGTTTGCACACATAAGTTAATAAAAGTTTCTACTGCTAACGTCTGTCAAAAGAGAGATTGTGGCTCAGGCCGTTCTAGCTGAAGGCAACTTGCCGGGCAAACAGTGCTTTAACAATCGGCATTCGTTAAGCTATAAGATAATTCATTAAGCGCCTACGCTTTCAGCTTGACGTATTAGCCAATGTGCCGATGTATCTCTCTTAAAAAGGGCTACGCCGACATACGTTTGCTACACGTCACCTTGTCTGCCACCTATACCGGCTTTGGCTACTACTTACACAGTAAGCAAAGCAGCCAAAGCTATATAGTGTGGTTCAATCCGCTCAAAGTTATTTGGTGAGTTATTTTCGTGAAGCCCCCCTTAGTAATACCGTCCTCAGCAAATGCCAACTTCAACGCGGCAGCGTCCCCTACCGCCGCTCATTTGCCCACCACGAACTCGCCCGAGCAGACCTTACCAACGCCCTGCTTAGACTCAAGCCATCTGCATGAGCATCCGCAAGTTAATCAGCCCAATCAGAGCAGTCAGCATGTTCACAGCGAAGCGTCTCGCAAGCGCATTGTGAACCGACTTTCTCGGATTGAGGGCCACATTCGCGGCGTTAAAACGATGGTGCAAGACGACCGCGCCTGCCCCGACGTTCTCGTGCAGATTGCGGCCATTCGCGGCGGCTTAGATCGGGTTGCTCGAATTATTTTGGATGAGCATCTCAGCGAATGTATTACTCGGGCCGTTGATGAAGGCAACATCGAAGCAGAAATAGACGCGCTTAAAGCCGCCCTTGATCGGTTTATATAGGCATTCACTCCAGCATCATTTGGGCATCACTTGAGCATTGAGCATCACTTGGGCGCTTACTAAAGGCTCCGATAGAGCTGTGTGATTCGATACATTTTTTACGGTTGACCCATCAGAAATTACGGCTATTAAATAAATTTCTTTGAAGTAACCAAGATAATTCGGATAAGGGCGCTAGGAACTGCTCGCTTTTTGAGCAAAGCCGCTATGTTAGATACATATACAGTGCTTTGCAAAGCCTGCGTATCAGTCATATTGACCTTACGCTGACCCTGCACAGTGATAGACGTTTGAAGGTATTGTCGCCAGTAGCGGCAGCCCCTGGGCAGATCGGCAGCGATCGCCTAGTGCTATGTTCCGTGTTTAATCGGCAGTACTTAACCTAATCATCATGGGGGCTTATGTTCAAATCCCTGATTCAGCCGCTTCAGCTCTTTATTAAGGGTGCCACTGGCAAAGACCGTTATCAAAAGCAACAGTTAGCTCAGCAGCTAATTAGCCTACAGGTAGCTTATGACCACCTTCAGGAGAGCTGTGGAACGCTTCAGGATGAGCAAGATGTCCTTCAGCGCAATATTGAGAAGCTGCAAAAAAGATATGGTAAGCTTCAGCGCGATCGCAATCTTCTCCAGCGCGATCGCAATGAGCTAAACGCCCTGTTTAACTATGCCGATAAAGAAAATCAGGGGCTAGATGCAGAAAAAGGTGAAATGCGATCGCATATTCAAAAGATCGAAGCTGAAAAAGCAGCCTTGCACAGTAAAGTCGTCTTTTTAGAACACAAGCTAGGGCTCCGTGCTTACGAGTCTGGTGCTGACTACACTGAACCTGAGGCAAAGGTCACCGACAGTCAGCTAGAGAGCAGGACAGACGAGCCGCTGACCGCTGAGCCGCTTGCGCCAACCGCTATAAAGGATATCTCTGCCGATCTGGAGGCTGACTTAACCGCAGAACAGGACAGAGAATTTGTTATTGACCTTTCTGAGGTTTCGCTGGCCCTAGTCGGCGGACATGAAACGACCCACCGTGAAGTCGCCGAAGAGCTGAAAAAGTACGGCCTTAAGCGCTGTATTCATGTGCCGCCTCACAGCCGAGAAAGCAACAACCGGCATCAAATTAAAGATAAAATAGGCAACTGTGACTTAGTAGTGACCATCACTAGCTACGTAGATCACTCTGTCTCTAACTGTGTAAAGCAGCTCAGAGATACCCAGATGCTCACTGGCGAGGTCATAAGAGTGCATTGCCACGGTAAAAGTGGCGTTGTCAGAGAAGTTCTGCAATATTTTGCGACATAATATTTTGCGACATCGTGTAGCGTCGGCTTCAGAAAAAGGCGCACTGCACCTAACGCACTGCACCTAACACACTCCACATAGCGCTAAGCTAAGAGCGCAGAATGTGAGAGTGTATAAAAATGCACAGTTTTAATAGGACATACTGGCCTGTTCTTCCGGTGGCCTGCGCCCTGTTAGTATCAGTGAGCGGCTGCAATCAGGTGAGTACTAACGCTTCAGAAGCAACCGCCGACTTTGAAGCAACCGCTGCAACCGCCTACGTGTGGCAGGTAGAGTACGTGCCTAGAGCTAGCCAAGATCGGCCTAACGATCGGCGGTTAGAGCGGTTTGAGTCTACGACGGTTACGAACGTAAATGGCATTCGCCCTGATGCGGCGGGTTCTGGCCCCGATAGTCAAGGACTTTGGTGGCCCGTTTTGCCGCCTGAGCCGACGGTAGATGACATAGAAGCGCGTCGTGGAAAGGCTGAAATTGTGCGATCGCCCGAAGTTGTCAAAGCCATAGACTACAAAATCACCTTCAACCAGGCGGGCGAAACCAAAACGCTTCCCACCGACTACGACGTGTATCGGCAGGCCGTCAAAGCCTTTGAGAAAAAACGACCGCTGGCGCTGACGCTAGGGCCACAGGATAAATCCGTGCTCACAGCAGAGATTCAGTAGGACTCTGCTAAAAACCAGCGCAACCGTCAATAGCTATTCTTTAGTGATAGGATCGAGCACTGTAACGTCAGTGCTGCAAACACACCACCTGCGTTATTCCTATAACTTTTCTTTAAGACATCCGCAGGGCTATTTCATGACGGCAAAATCTTCATTTGTAAAGGATGTCTGGTACTACGGGCTGCCGGGTCATGAGCTTAAGCCTGGGCAAACAATCGTTAAAACGCTTTTAAGCGAGCCCATCGTATTTGGGCGTACTCAATCAGGGTCTGTATTTGCGCTGCGAGATGTTTGTCCGCATCAGGCTGCTCCCTTAAGCGCAGGCAGCTTCGATGGCAACAAAATAGAGTGCGCTTTTCACGGTTGGACCTTTGATGAAACCGGCCAATGCACGTCAATTCCCTCGCTGGCCAGTTCAAAAACTTTTAACACCACCTGTTTTAAGGCAAAGTCCTATCCAGTTCGTGAGGTGCAGGGCAACGTTTGGATTTATATGGCCAGTCACGACCGACAGGCTAACTTAAAAGATGTTCCGCAGGTGCCTTTTTTTGATAATCGCGCCTACCAGGCTGCTTACTCTATGCAGTACGCAAGCGATATTGACCATGCGGTTATCGGCCTGCTCGACCCCGCACACATTGCCTTTGTGCATAAAGCCTGGTGGTGGCGATCGCCCGCCAAACTTCAAGAAGTCACCAAACAGTTTGCGCCTTCGCCTTATGGCTTTACCATGCAGCGGCACCTGCTAGAAGAACAAACGCTGCTCTATCGCCTGGTTGGTTCTAATCCAGAAGTTGAAATCTCCTTTCAGCTACCGGGCGTCCGCATTGAGCACATTTCAACAGATAAAAACACGGTCTGTAGCTTAACGGCAATCACGCCCATTTCAGAGACCGAAACCGAAGTAACCACGCTGCTTTACGCTACAATGCCCTGGTTTGGGCTGTTCAAGCCGTTCGCCCTCTGGTTTATGCACAGCTTTCTCGCTCAAGACCGCACCATTTTAGCAAAGCAGACTTCCCGCCTGCATGACAACCCGGCTACTAAGCTGGTGGGCGACGCAGATCTTCAAGCGCGCTGGTACTACAGGTTGAAAAAAGAGCAGGCGCAAGCGGCAGTGGAGAATCGACCTTTTGTGAATCCGATTAAGGCAAAAACGCTGCGCTGGCGAAGTTAGAAGTTAGAAGTTAAGGAGCGATCGCCAGTTGAGCTTGTAAAGCATCCTATTTTGTTGAGCCAACCATCGCACGATAAAATACCGCTAACCTCCGCTAACCTCAAACCAGCAATATCCAAAGCACGTCAATCCCTATGGCTCAGCCCCGCATCCTCTCAGGCATCCAAACCACCGGCAACATGCATCTGGGCAACTATTTGGGCGCTATTCGCAACTGGGTAGAGCTGCAAG
>JBGTGK010000385.1:0-3718 GCA_041746795.1 Phormidesmis sp. | reverse complement strand
GCACAGGCGGCAGAACAAGTTTGGGAAGCTGTGGGAACAGACTAAAGTTACTGCTCGGCTAACAATTGGCTATTTCAACTGGATCTGGCAACATAGTCGTGAGAAAACTACGGTTGCTCAAAGGGCAGGGCTAGCATGTGATCGCTGGTCATGGAACGATTTCACAGCCTATCCCACATTTTACTGACGCACAACCAAAAATTGCATGGATTTACAGACTTGTATCCCCGTTCTATTTCCTTTTCACAATTTATCTTACAGAATATTCTTAATAGAGGATTTGGTGATCTAAACCCTCTACTAATCAAAGCAGTCCGTACACGAGATGTTTCTGGATATTTTAAAGACCGTACTCAAGAAATAGCTGATCGATATGAATTTCAAGTTCCAAATAACATTGAAGAACTTCCCCCAGTGCATCGCTCAATTATCATCACTCTTAGCACTGGCTTGCTTGAGCAATAATCATGCAAGCTAACCAGCGCTTGCACGCGGAACGGCAGCATACGCTGTTAGTTGTGTAGCAAAGTCTAATACCGTCCGGTGAAGCGCAGACCATTAGACCGTAAGGCGATTATTAAGTTTTCACCTGATTCGCTGAATGCTCGCTAATTGCTTGTTTTATGAATGCCTCATCCTCAGAATTTTGATAGGGATTGCCTGCTCGATGTCCCAAGATAGAAGGAATAGGGCGATAGGTAGCGTGCTCAATCAGCTTTGCTTCGGCCTCGCAGTCTTCTGGCGTAAAGTATAAATCTGTTGTTGCAGGCATGATTAATGTGCTTGCGGTAATAGAGCCCATTGCCTTTTTATAATTGCCTTCGTACACTGGATTGTCGCTGATATCGCAGTGCAGCCAAGTCTCAATCATCGCTAGCAAATTATGTGGGTCGCGCTGGCGATAGCCTGCCTCCCAGCTTCGCAACAGGTAATCTTCTAAGGATTCATATCCCCATACCAAATAAGGTTTTGCTCGATAGTAGGCCTGCGAAGCTGCCCAACTTGCATAAATTTGAGTGAACGTGTGAAAACCGCGATCGGGCACGGCCTCGAACCGCTCTCCATTCCAAGCCGGATCGCCTTTTAGCGCAGCTCGCAAGCTATACAAAAAAATGCGGTTGTGATCGGTTGTTTTGGCTGTGCCGCATATCGCCGAAATCCGCTGCACCTGCTCAGGATATAGCGCCGCCCAGTGATAGGCCTGCTGCGCCCCCATCGACCAGCCATAGACCATTGCTAGCTGCTCAATGTCCAGGCTTTGGAGGAGCGATCGCTGCATTCGCACATTGTCAAAGTGGGTAAAGTAAAAGCCCGGTGCTTTCGCTGCCTCACAGTTACTCGGCGACGTAGAAAGCCCATTGCCAAACATATTTGGCATTATTACAAACCACTCTGTGGGGTCTAAAATGCCGCCTGGACGTACCAACCAATCTACATCCGTATGCTGTACTCCGTAAGAAGTTGGGTAAAGAACAACATTTGTACGATCTGGATTTGGCGCTCCATAAGTTTGGTAAACGAGCGTCGCTATTGGTAGAACTACGCCACATTGCAGCTCAAAATTTTCAAGAACAAAGCTGTTAGGAGAAATCATGAACAATCGCTTGATTCATCCGAACATAACCTGACTCTACCGTTGAAAAATAGTCTTTGAGCAGGTCATGCGCAGCGGGCAGGGCGTGAAAAGGAACAGAAGGATAAAGGTGATGCTCGGCGTGGTAGGGCATATTCCACATCAAAAGCCGTAGCGGCCACAGCGTCAGCGTCGTCCGAGTATTTGCTAGTGGATTGTCGTCGTAGGTGCAGCCCGTATGCTCAGCTAGCAGCACAAATCGGAGCAGCGGCTGGCCGACTGCGAGCGGCAGCAGCCAGTAGGTGAACAGAAATCCAGGATGACCTAAGGCAGTAGAGAGGAGCGCGATCGCCCCATACATAGCCAACTGCAAGCGGGTAGATCGAATCACCGACTCGTAAGAACTTTCGGGCAAATAAAAGCAGCCCTCCATCTGCCCGAGCGCCATTTTAATATGGCCGATGACCTTACCTTGCCACCAGGGAATGCCGCTGAGTACCCAAAGATACTGAGCAAAATTTGCAGGCTCCAAATCGCTTAATTCTGGATCTTTGCCCGCAATTCGCGTATAGCGATGGTGCCACTTGTGATAACGCCGGTAAAAAGTGCTGTTATAAAACGACAGCAGACCGGCTAACCAGGCGATCGCATCATTCATCCGCACGCTGGCAAACGCCGTCCGATGCACGCACTCATGCACTACACAAAACATCAAAGCCAGGCTCGCTCCGTATACTACCAGCGCAGGCACTCGCCAAAGGCCAGCGCCATGACCCCAGCCATAGCCACTCAAAACCAATACCGACAGATGAACGTATAGCCTGAGTGCCCCGGCAAAATTGGAGCGCTGGTTCAGGTCTATCAGCGCCTGCGCGCCCAGCAGATGACGTGCCCTCGGCACAACATTCAGCCCAATATCTGGCGTGTCATCTAGCGCATCATCTGGCGCATCATCTGGCACAGTAAAATCAGCAGGCTTAACTCCCTTTTCAGTCATCATAAGATTGCACGCTACACGACTACTCACCAATTTACCGCTTTAACATCCACTTGTCATAACAAGTTGAGTATAACACCTCTTTTATCCTATGGCTGTTCCACTACATATCAGTATTTCCGAGAAGCTCCGCCAGCAGATAGAGTCGGGCGACTATTCGCCGGGTGAAAAGCTGCCCAGCGAGCATCAGCTTATGGACACCTTCCAAGTCAGTCGCATCACGGTTCGTCAGGCGATCGCCAACCTGGTCAACCAGGGACTCGCTGAGTCACAGCAGGGAAAAGGTGTATTTGTCACGCCTCAGCAAAAAGTTGCCTACTCACTTTCCAGTCCGCTAGTTTTGTTGGAGCAGGATTTGGCTAAAAAGGGCATCCAGCTCACGTTTAAAAATCTGACCTTCCGAAAAGTTCGTCCGCCCGAGACGGTAGAGGCTATTTTGGGGCTCACCGAAAAGCTGGCCTACCTGCAAAAAAAGCTGTTGTACATGGACGGTGCTGTCGGCGCTATTGATATCACCTATATTTTGCTAGCGTTAGGCAAGCAGTTTGGCTCACAGCTTCAAAAGCAAATGACTTTTCCTACCCTCGAAGAGAATGCGATCGCCCTTGAGCGCATCGACGCCATCATTGAATGCACCCACGCCGACTACGAAATCAGCGAGTACTTAGAAGTCCCGCTGGGTCAGCCTCTCATTGTGTATCGTTACACTGCCTACACGGCCAACCAGCAGCCCGTTTTACACGGCGAAACCATCTCTAGAGCCGACCGCTTTTGCTATTCCTTAACTATCAACAAATAAGCAATCAGCAGGCAAAAAAGTTGGCATGGTTCAAAAAAGGCCAATTTTGGGTAACACAGGCAGCTCAAATTAGACCATCGTTGACAATGGCCTAGCGAGCATTTGGGGAAGTCTCTAAACTCTTTGGAACCGCTTAAATCCCAGTGGCTCCAGCCAATGTGGATGAGGCTGTCCAGTCAGCAGTTGTTTAGGGCTTTTACCCACTCGTTCGAGACTGCTCAGAATTTTGTGTAAGCGATCTAGAATCCACCGTAACTAAGGAGATCGCTAAATGACCAGCCAACCAAAAGCCACGAACCGTGTTGATGAGCTACTCGATGAACTGCTCGCCGATGACCATAGCCCCGAA
>JBGTGK010000384.1:0-2584 GCA_041746795.1 Phormidesmis sp. | reverse complement strand
GATGTGGCCGACGACATCATTCACCCAGCGACGTTTGGCAAAGGAGCGGTGGCCAGCATCGTGGCCAATCACAAAGAAGCCAGTCAGGGCAGTGCCTGTGAAAAACCAGGAGAAGGGGAGAAAAAACGAGGGTAGGAAGATGATGGCACAGTAGCCAGCGATCGCAGCCAATAAGCTAATCGCAACATGCCGCCAAGCCTGAACGGCATCTTTTTCAAAATAAGCTTTAGGAACGCTTCTAATAATTTCTTTTAGCTGCAAAGGTGCCTTATCCGGCAAGGGTTTAGCAGCAACAAACCTTTTTATCGTGGCAGTCAAAAGTCAATACTCCGTAAGAAATTGATGGGAAGTTTCTCCGCTAAGGGTTTGTCACCTGCGTAACGGAAGTCGTTTAAAAGTCTTTACATGTATAACATCATAGGGGGAAGTAAAAGCTAGTTTGTGTGCTGACCTTGCCGGATTTCCGTGCTTGCGCTAACTCTCCACGCATCCTTCTTTTGCAATAGGATGTAGATACTGCGATCGCTCTAAGCCGATACGTGTTCCCTTTTTTTGCTGCCAACGCCACCTCCATTTTTATGAGCCTAATTACCTTTCAATCTGTCAATAAAGACTTTGGCATCAAAGAAGTGCTGCGAGACGGCTCTTTTAGCATTGAGCCCGACGACAAGGTTGGCGTGATTGGCGTCAACGGCTCGGGCAAATCTACGCTGCTAAAAATGATGGGTGGCATGGAGCCGATCGACAGCGGCCAGCGGCTTACTAAGTCGGGAGCGCGGCTAGTTTATCTGCCGCAAGCGCCCGATGTGAATGAAGACCTAACGGTACTTGATCAGGTCTTTGCGGACTGCGGCGAGCAAATGCAGCTAGTGCGCGAATATGAGGATCTGATGCATAAGATGTCTCACGCGTCGGGCGATGAGATGGATAAGCTGATGAACCGGCTGGCGGTTGTCGGCGAGCAAATGGAGACCGAAGGCGCATGGGACTTAGAGACTAACGCCAAGATTATTTTGACCAAGCTGGGCATTGAAGATTTTGAGGCGCGAGTGGGCGATCTTTCGGGTGGATACCGCAAGCGAATTGCCCTGGCCACGGCGCTGATGAGCGATCCCGACCTGCTGCTGATGGACGAGCCCACTAACCACTTAGATGCGGAGTCGGTGGAATGGCTGCAAACCTACCTGGGCCAGTTTCGCGGCGCGCTGGTGCTGATTACTCACGATCGCTATTTTCTCGATAAGGTCACAAACCGCATCCTTGAGATTGACCGGGCCGACCTGTACACCTATGCGGGCAACTACGCTTACTACCTGGAGAAAAAGGCCGATCAGGAGACCTCAGCGGCTAGCTCCCAGCAAAAGTTTAAAGGAATGCTGCGGCGAGAGCTGGCCTGGCTGCGGCAGGGGCCAAAGGCTCGCAGCACCAAGCAAAATGCGCGGATTGGCCGAATTGATGAGATGAAGGAGAAGGCTTTTAAGGAGACTCAAGGAAAGGTCGAGATCGATACGATTGGGCGACGGATTGGCAAGAAGGTGATTGAGGTGGAGGGCGTGAGCAAGGCCTATGACGGGCGCACGCTGATTAAAGACTTTACCTATGAGTTTACGGCGAGCGATCGCATTGGCATTATCGGTGCCAACGGGGCAGGCAAATCTACCCTGATGGATATGATTACCGGGCGGCTAGCGCCCGACAGCGGCACGGTAGACATTGGCTCCACCATCCACATTGGCTACTTTAACCAGCACTCCGAAGAGCTGCTCGAAGCGCTCAATGAAAATCTGCGGGTGATGGACTACCTCAAAGAAGAAGGCGCATTTGTCACCACTGCCGACGGTAGCCAAATCAGCGTTTCGCAAATGCTAGAGCGCTTTTTATTCACGAGCAATCAGCAGTACACGCCCATTCACAAGCTTTCGGGCGGTGAAAAGCGCCGACTGTTTTTGCTGCGCGTACTGCTCAGCGCCCCTAATGTGCTGATCCTCGACGAGCCCACCAACGATCTGGATGTGCAAACTCTCACCGTTTTAGAAGACTATCTAGAAAGCTTCAACGGCTGCGTAATCACGGTTTCTCACGACCGCTACTTTTTAGATCGCACCGTGAAGAACATTTTTGCGCTGGAGCCGGGTGGCAATATTCGCCGTTATCCTGGCAGCTATTCGGTTTATTTGGAGACAAAAAAAAGAGAAGAGTCTCAAGAGAAAGCAGATCAAAAGTCAGCCCAGGCTACTAAAGCTACTAAAGCTACTCAGGAAAACAATAAGACAGACAGCAAGGGTACAGCTGCGGTCAAACCGGCTGTCAGTACGCTAGCTAAACAGTTCTCTAACAAGGAGAAAAGAGAATATGAATCGCTAGAAAGTAAAATTCCTGAGCTAGAGGCAAAGAAGGTCAAGCTTGAGAAACTGCTCTATCCTGAGCCGCCTAGCGACCATGAGGTGTTGCAGAAGTTGACTGAGGAAATTGGGGCGATCGCCGCCGAAATTGATACCGCCACCGAACGCTGGATGGAGCTAGCTGAGCTGATCTCTTGAATTTGGAATTTGAAATTGCTGCTACCTATGGCCTCTCCTCAGAA
>JBGTGK010000383.1:0-34061 GCA_041746795.1 Phormidesmis sp. | reverse complement strand
AAAAACCTACTCCAAACCAAAACAGAAAGCCAGCGATGCGGCATAACGCTGGTTTTGACCGTTTTGAACAGAACTCTCCTAAAATTTTAGGACGGGCTGACTTTTCAATGCTCTTTCAACAGGTTTTGTCTAAACTCCAGTTATGTGAGGTAAAAGCTGATTATCTGCCAGATCGCTGGAGCAAAAAGTACCTGCCTGTTGTTCCTGGTATAAAGCTGGCGAGGTTAGCTGTTTCATTAGGATGGCAGCGTAAGGGAATTGGCAAAGTTTTGTTAGTCGAAGCCATGAGAAAAGCTTCGGATATTGCTGAAAATGCGGGTGTCATCGGATTGTTTGTGGATGCAAAAGATGCTTCAGCTAAGACTTATTATGAGCAATATGGTTTTGAAGGAACCAAGAGCCGACCCTTACTGCTATTTTTACCCTTATCTAGTCTGGATACATATTGCGGAGAAGCAGCGAAGCAATACCCTTGATAGATGGCATTTTCGCTGTCAGACCTCTATCTTCAGAAGGAAATCTTTAGGCAGTTTTGAAGTGGGCTAATTATGGAGCTGATTTTTTCCATTGCGGGCGGGCTAGTCGTGGCTTTGGTGTTTCAGCTATTGCTCGCAAACTTTGGGGTAGCGCTGGGGCTGACGGTGCTTAACTGGGCTCCTGGCGGTTCTGGCCGATCTGCCTCCCAAAAAAGCAGCGATGAGGGAAGCTCAAAAGAGAACTCAGAGGACGGCTTAGGGGAACGCTCAAAAGAAAGCTCATCAACGTCCTCCTCCTCAGAGTTTTCGCTGCCGGTCACTCACTTGCTTGGCTTTGGGGTTGCGACCAGTCTTTCTATCGTAATATTTGCTGCTGCGCTGCTGTCCGCAGAGTTCAGCCAAATTTTAGATCCTCGTAGAGGCGTTATTTTTGGCCTGATTTTTTGGGCAACGTATTGGCTGCTCTTCATTTGGCTTAGCTCTTCTACGGCTATGAGCGTGGCTGATTCGATTTTGGGGAGTGCGATCGCTGGAGGTCGTCAGCTCATTTCGGCCATGCGACAGGTGCTCCCTAGCAAAGAAAGTGATTCACCCTTAGAAGAACAGTCACTGGTGAAAAGCTTAGCCGCAGAGATCTCTCAAATCGCAGACGTGCAGCAAGCGCTCCCAGAACTGTTGGCGGAGCAAAAAGAAACGCTGCTTGCCGAGATAGGCGATCGCACGCGCCTATCTTCTGAGCAAATAGCCGACCTCTTAAAAGAGATTGAGCCAGCGGCACAGAATAGTCATAAGTCCACAGACTCAGATAGCCCACTGACATCAGCTTTGTCCCGTGCAGCTTCTACAGGCGTTTCTTCAGTGGGTTCTACGGTTCAGTCCAGTTTACTATCGCAGCTCGATTTGCCTGACTGGAAACAGATACTGGGCAAAGTTTTAGAAGGCCAGATAGATTTGTCAGATCTGTCTATAAAAGGGCTGTGGCAGCAGCTACCGGCACTCTCAGATAGCCATGAAATTGAATTTGCCCATAAAACAATTCAGCAGATCGCCGGAGCTTACCTTCGCCATGCGCCCAGCTGGTCGCTACAGCCTGAAGTTTTAAAAGAGGCCTTTACTGAACAAATTTATGACGTTAAAGGTGTTCCTGAACAAGTCCTTGAGCAGCTGTCGGTGTTAAATCGCGATCAGGTTGTGGGTTGGCTTCAGGAGAGAAAGGATTTGGGGGTGGAGCGGGTGGAGGCGATCGCGGATCAGCTCAGCGATATTCAAACAGAGGTAATGACAGCGCTTTTACCAGGTAAAAACATAGAAGAAGCGGAAGACCAGGAGTCAGAACACCAGGAGCCAGAACACCAGGAATCAGAATCTAAAATAGAACAGTCTGCTGAAAGTAAGGCTATTCAAGAAAAGTTAATTGCCTACTGTCGATATACGAATTTAGATATCCTCACGCCCGAGGGCTTGACGGAAAAAATCCAATCGCAGCGACAAGAACATCTCATTAGCACTGCGGACAGTCTCTCGATAGATATAGATGCCGTTAGCGATGTTTTGTCTCGGCGAAACAAAATAACGCCAGAGAAAAAGAAGTCTTTAACTAAAGCATTGAAGTCGGCCCTATCAGCGAAGCCTTCTCAAAATAGCCATCAATCTCAGCTAATTCAGGCATCCCCTGTTCTTAGAGTTCGGGCCGATCGCAGCTTGCCAGAACAGCTCAGCAAGCAGATCGTTCGCTACCTGCGTCATCAGGAAAAGTCCGCTTTTCACCCTGAGCAGATCGCCAAGGACATTACTCAAATTGTCGGCAGTGCGCTCAGCAGCCTGCCTCATCCCGCTGAATTTCCAGACCTTGCTCATATCAGCGACCAAATTAGCTCACTGTGGGACAAGAGCCTCTGGGAAGAAGAGCTTGCCAAGCGTCGCGATATGACGACAGATGAAATTCAGCAGATTTTAGAATGGGGCGAGTCGGCCTGGCAGCCCGCCGTACAAAAAATTGGCTCCTGGGTTGAAGCCATTCAAGCAGCCATTCAAACAGCTACTCAAGCAGCCACTCAAGCAGCCACTCAAGCAGCTACTCAAACTGAGGCGAGCGAGCTATTGCAGCTGCCTGACGGTCATTTCTTAGAAGAGGCTCGTCAGCAGTTAGAAGGGGCTCGTCAGCAAATAGTAGAGCAGATTTCTAATGCGCAGGAAAAGTTAGAGGCTCAGGCTCAGGCGGTGAAGGCTGATGTACAAAGGCAGGCCGATGCCGTTAGAAAGCAGGTGGCGATCGCAACCTGGTGGCTTTTTAGTGCGCTCTTACTCTCCGGCATCGCTGCTGGCACCGCTGGCTGGCTAGCCGCAGTTTACTAAGCTTGGCCCTACGGCGCAATTGACGGCGCAATTAGCTCAGAAATGCCTGATAATAAAGCCGTTGTAAAAACTAACATTCCCTATGGCAATTCCTACCCGCCTTCCCACCAACCTAGCTACCCTTGACAATACATCTCTGGCACCCGGCGCTTTAGAAAATAAAGTAGTGCTGTTCGTTAACGTCGCCAGCCAGTGTGGCCTGACGCCCCAATACAGCGGGCTAGTTGCGCTAGAAAAGGCTTATAGCGATAGAGGCCTTGTCATTGTCGGCGTTCCCTGCAACCAGTTTGGTAGCCAGGAGCCCGGTAGCCCTGAAGAGATTAAAGACTTCACCAAGTCTAAATACGACGTAGACTTCACGCTGCTTGAAAAACAGGATGTCAACGGCGCAAATCGCAGTGACCTCTATCAGTTTTTGGTTGGCGATGGCCCAGATATTGACTGGAACTTTGGCAAGTTTCTCGTTGGTCGCGACGGCGAAACCGTAGAGCGATTTGGCCCGCGTACGGCTCCTGATGATGCTGAGTTAAAAGCGGCCATTGAAAAGGCGCTGGGCTAGGACTCGTTCTGCGATCTCGAACCGAGCAAACGATGGTACTCACTCTGCACAACTCGGTAGCATTCGCAGGCCGTCTCTTCTAGTTTGTGTCTATCTAAAATGGATAGCTGCCCTCGGGCATAGCGAATCATCCCAGCTTGCTGCAATATGCCTGCGCTCACCGTTACGCTAGAGCGGCGAATGCCCAGCATCCTAGCCATGAAATCGTGAGTTAGCATTAGCTCGTCTTTATGAACGCTATCCTGTACGGAAAGCAGCCAGCGGGCGAGTCTCTCTTCGGTGGTGTGCTGCCGATTGCACATTGCGTTTTGCGCGACCTGAGTGAACACAGCCTGCATGTAGAGACAAAGTTCTTTATTGAGATCGCCACCGCGCCTAAATTCTTCTCGCATTGCTTCTGCCTCAACCATTAATACATCGCCAGCTCCTTGCACAATGACGCTGTTGGGAGTAGATTCGCCTCCCCAAATAGCCGGTAACCCGACCATGCCTTCGTTGCCCACTAAGGCAATTTCGGTCAGGGTGCCATTTTCAATCAGTGAGATCCACGAGAGGAGTGCGGTCACTGGAAAGTAAATTTTTGTAATGGGCTCGTTGGGATGATAGAGCACTTTTTCGAGCGGAAAGGTTAGGTGCTTAAAATGAGCACTAAGGCGCTGATAGGTTTCTGGTGATAGGTGAGCCAGCAGCTGGTTTTGCGCGGCCCGGTTGTGTGGCTGAGACATGATAGGCTATTTCTTCTTACTTTACGTTTTGCAGCTAAGCACAGGCCATTCGGTCTTTATTGGGCATTAGCTCTGGGCATTAGCTCTAGGCATTAGCTTAATGAGGGCCATGCTCTTTGAGCTAATACCTGATCAGTCCGTAATTCTAAAAGAGCAGCTAGCACTTATTCAGTACGCTGCCGAACATTGGTCGGACGGGCGCTTTTGTGACGTTTTTTGTGACGGTAAATAAACGCCATAAACCTCTGCTATGTACGCAATCCGACCAATGCATGTGTGCAACTCTGGCACATTGTAGCAAGGAGTTCCTGATACCGTGTCTAGCCTATGGCAGATTGCAAAAAAAGAATAAAAGAATGCTCGATAGAAAACCTCTGAAGGCAGCGAGCACTGCTACCTATCATCTGTAAAAAACAGGGCTGTTGTCAGAAATCTCAATATGCTTCTCCCAATCAGGTTCTGCCTCTAAAACCTTGTCTAGGCTCTCTTGAATGAGCGCTTCTATGTTCGCCAGCTCTTCGGCAAAATAGCGCATCGTCTCAAGCGCTTGACTGGGAGCTTCTCCTTGCTGAACAATGTAGTGACTGCGAACTCTGTTCAGGATATAAACTAGAAGCTTATGCTGATAATAGGGAATAGAAAAAGCTATTTGGTAAGGGTACTCGGGCGCATCTGCTAAGGTATCTGCCACGTTCCTCGCAATCACGAGTGCGGTCACGTTTATATTTTGGCTATTCATATGATTAAATCTTTTAAGAAGTATTTTTTTATTTCCTTAGTGTGGCAGTCGGCACTGGCATTGCTGTGTTCTGTGACCCACATAGGTAACATATCGTTGTTTTCAACGGTCACGCTTGCAAATGCTGGTTGACATAGCCCTGGCTGATTCGCTCCTGCTCTAGTCGCTGCCGCTGCTCGGCAAGGTAGGTATACAGAGCTTGCTCTTCGGGCGTCAAATGCGCGATCGCTTCAGCATTCCTCACGTCAACATCCACGGCAAAGTTTTGAAAGCGCTCATAGGTTTGGGGGTTCATCATCACGGATTGGGTTTGGGGAAAGTGCGATCGCATCTGCGAAAGCATCGTAAATCCGTCTATATCCATATCGCCCCAGTAAAAAATGGGGCAACGCAACAGCCACGCTGCGTTCCTTAGTCGACTGAGGGCATAGCCTTCACCCAAAATGGCGATGCTGTTAGTCAGAGGAGGCAGCGTTAGAAAAGGCAGCATGTTTTCGGTAATAAAGCAGCGAGGTGTTCCTAGCCGTAGCCGGTTAAAGTCAGAGATGACAACGCTCATGTCGGCAGTTTGAAAGCCATATTTTTGCTGAATATCAGGATCTAGAATCCTTATGCGAATGAGTGATTCGGGATACTTTAAGGAAAATCGCTTCTCAAACGCATAGTTCTGTCCGGCTTCTACCCATTCAAGCTGGTCGGCAGGCAGTAACTCTTCTAAAAGGCTGCGAAGCGCCTTTCTGTTTTGCTCAACGAACTTTGTATGCACGGCAATAGGAAGCTCTCGAATATAGAGATTAGGCCTGGGATTGTTGATAAAATACCGGCAGACTTTCATCAGATCAAGCCAGCTTCCATGATTTTCAGTAACTTGAAGCGGATTACGGCATATCCACTGCTGTAGCTCAGGCATGTTCGACTGAATCAGGGCAACGTCTGCTTTAAACCTTGAAAACGCTTTCTCTTTTTTGATCAGCTTAAGATAGTCTGTCTCGGTTTCGATGCAGATTTTACAGGGCAGTGACTGCTCTCCATAGTCACGAGTTTTGCGGCCCTTAAGCGTCAGGCTATAGCCGTATCCAATGCCTTTGCTTGAAGCGTTAATTAGCTCAGTGACCGCCTTCTTTAGCACCATGTAGTCTTTTGGCAGGGCACCCACCGGAAAGCTGTAAGGGAAAAACGAATCACCCGTAATGGTTGAGGAAAGGAAGCGGGCGTACTGCTTCTCAGCTTTTTGCTTGATTTCAGAGGGGCTAATCATGACTCAGCAGCTAGCGCCTGCTGACGCTCTTGGCGGTATTTTTCAATCGAGATCGGGTCAACTCTAGAATAGTTGCCTTCAGCCCTGTTAGAGACAAGATGAATGCTGGAGATGTAGGATTCGATCACGTTTATTTTATCTTTTGGGGTGATCACCAGAAGCTGAAGCTGAAGGTTTTTGAACAGGTTCATGGCGTAGCGGGCATTGCTGTCGTCTGATTTGCTGAAGGCTTCGTCAATTACAACAAATCGGAAGGATTTGCTGCTTTCAAGTTCCAAGCTGTGACTTAGGCCAAACTGGTAGGCGATCGCAGAGGCCAAAATGGTATAGGCCAGCTTCACCTTTTGCCCGCCCGACTTACCCGAAGAGTCGGTATGGTGCTCCTTTTCGGTATCGTCTGCCCGATAGCGCTCGCTCACCGAAAAGTCCAGCCAGTTGCGCACGTCGGTAACGAGCTTAGTCCAGCGATCGCCCGACTTAAACTTTTCAATCAAGCGCGTGCGAATATCTTGAAACCGCTGCTCATGATCCTCTGCCGACTGACGAGCCACGTCGCCAATACAAACTTTCAAATCTTCCTCAAAGTCTCGAATCTCCCGGTTGCGGGTGTTGTCGCAGCGCAGGGCGATGTATGTTGAATCCGTGTAGTCAATTTGCTGCAAAGACGCGTTAATATTGTCAATCGCGATTTTGATAGCTTCCTCTTGCTGCTCTAGGCTGCTTTTAAAGATCAAAATTGCCGTCACAATTTTGTCATCCATCATCTGTTTAAATCGCTTCTCATGCTGAGGTAAATCGTCCTGCTCAATTTGAGCTTTCAGCGCCAAGTACTCATCCAAATCGTCTTTAGTCGTTCCCAGTTCCAATGTACTTTCAGGAAAATCGTTCCTAAACGAGAGCATACATTTTTCCATGACGCTTTGAGCACTGTTGAGCTGATCTCGCTTTTTGGTTAGCTGCGCTTGAATCGTCTCCTTTAGACTCGATTCGTCGTCTGCAATGGTCTTCAGCGTCAGCACACACTGCTTTAAATCGGCTGCCATGCCTGTTTCAAAGGCCTTTATGTCCGGCTTAGCGTCAGGTTTATCGGCCTGTAGTATGGCCTTGCATCGGGCCTGTTCTTCCTTATTTTTACGCTGATCGTCCGCCAGCGTCTGACTTTCTCTAAGGAATAAATCTCGGTGGCTTTTGGCCTCGGCGATTTCTGTTTGAGTTGTCTGAAGCTGTTGTTTGAGCTGCTTGAGCTGATCAGATGACGCTTCTAAATCCTGCTTTTGCTTTTCTAAGTCGAGGCGATCGCGCTCTGCTGAGCGCCAGTCAATCTCAGCATAGTTGGCAATTTTCATAAAGTCTCGCAGATCGTCGCCCTGCTGTCGCTTTTTCTTTTGCTGCCGTTCTATCATCCGAATCTGGCCGCTAATATGCGAGATACCTACTTCAACCTGCTGCAACTCGGCTTCTAGGGCTTTGATTTTATTGGCATTGTCCCAGCCTAAAACGTATTGGCTGCGATCGCCCAGCTTTGACCTGTCATCCTTCTCGTGCCGATCCCCGCAATGCTTAATCAGCCCGGTTGGCGTAATCGCCCGCGTCTCTCGCTGAAACTGCCCAATAGAATCACAGCAAACATAGTTAAACTGCTGAACTAACCGGTCTTTTAGCCACTGAGAAAATGCCTCACTATCGGGTTTGATCCTTAACTTATGAGGAATGCAACCCGGTTCTGCTGACCGCTGAGTTGGATCAGGCTCGTTAGAGGCCACGCGGTAATACACCACCCGCCCCTGCAAATGCGTTTTGTTCACATAGGTGTTTACGGCCTGATAGTGCGCCTGCGGCACCAAAATGCACAAGCCAAAGCCTCGCAGCAGTCGTTCAATAGCACCCTCCCACGCTTTTTCTTCAGCGCGAACCTGAAGCAGTTCGCCAATGAAGGGAAGCTCGCTGCTGTTGAGGCTGAGGGCTTGGGCGAGGCGATCGCGAATCTCTAAGTTCCGAGTAGGAATCTGGCTTTTTCGACTCCGCAAAGAGCTAAGCTCACTGCTCAACTCACGCTGCCGCTTTTGCAATTCAGACTCACGAACTTTCTGTTCATCCCTTTTTGTCTCTAGCGTTTGCAAAGCCTCATCCATTTCCTGCTGTAGGGCTTCTGCTTGAGCGCGAGCGGCATAAAAACTGCCCTGATCGCTGTACTCAGCCAGATCTAGCTTGACGGCTAAGCGGTCGTACTCCTTGGCCTGTTGCTTTTTGGCATCGACTAATTTTTGCTGCTGCGCGATTTTATCAGTCAGTGCCTGCAAACGCTGTCCCGCTTCGTTCTGCTTCAGGGCAAACTCCAGATCTTTTGCCTGGGTTTGGAGGGTTTCTAGCAGGCGATCGCCCGCCGCCGTCCGGTGCTGAACCTGAAGCAAGTTTTCTTCAACAGCCTTTAGCTCATCCACCAGCAGATCGAGCTTTCTCCCCGCAAAAAACACAGGCGCAGCCAGCTGAAACCGCAAAAGCGCACTCACATCAAGCTCAAGCTTGGTATAGCGCTTCGCTGCTTTCGTCAGCGGCTCTAGGGCTTCTAGCTGCTTACGCGCCTTCTGAATAGCCGTATGCGACAGGGTTAAATTCTCATAGCTCTCTTGCAGCTCCTGAATTTTTGTTTGCACATCTATTTTCTCCAGCATGTGATTGCGCACGAAGCCATTCAGTCCACCAATCTCCTTAATGCTCACCGTTTGGTTAAACAGATCCAAAGCCTGCTCAGACCGAAATCCCAAGCGCTTACGAAAAGCTAGACTGTAGTGAGAAAACTGATCAAACGTTTCGATATTATCTACCTGTAGCCGCTTTTTTAGCTCAGAGATGCTGGTCACCTGCGAGAAATGGTCGGCAATGGTTAGCTCGGTGGGGGCGATCGCAAAAAACTTCCGAATGCCGCCATTCTCTATCCATAGAACCTGCGCCAGCGTCACCGACTTTTGAGCCGCACTGTCTTTAAAATGGGCCAACAGCACCGACAGCTCATCCTTCTCTCTCAGCAGCTTCGTTTTAGATCCGTAAGCCTCCTCCGAGCGCGTCCGACCGTAAGCACCCTGCACATAGCTCTTCTCATCCCGCTCTTTCTTCTTCCCAGCCGCGCTAGAAGCCAGATTGTAGCTGCGGCGAACGTTCGACACCAGCAGCGTCAGCATTCCATCCACTAGCGTCGATTTCCCCGAGCCATTGTCCCCCGTCAGCAAAGCCGTTTCGCCCTCCAGCACCAGCGACCAAGGACGTTGGTGAAAAGTGCCCCAGTTCAGCGCCTCAAATCGCTCCAGCCGAAAGCCTGCTGGCAAAGTTTCGCCCGCTGAAAACATCGGATTCAACGGCACAGACTGGTCTAGGCTCAGGGAAGTTTGCATGAGAGTGTTCTGGCTTTTGGGTAAGTCCAATTCAGTTCTATTTTACACATCACGGAAACCTCTTGTGGGATGGGCGTCTCGCCTGCCTTGAAGCAGCCAACCAGGATGACCAAATCCACTAGAATCGGAACACTCCCGCTTGCACCTTTGAGTTCCAATTTATAGCTTCTGAGTTCTGGTTTATAGCTTTTGAGTTCTGGTTTATAGCTTTTGAGTTCTGGTTTGCAGCTTCTGAGTTCTGGTTTGCAGCTTCTGAGTTCTGGTCTGTAGCTCCTGAGTTCTGGTCTGCAACGCCTGGGTTCTGGCTTGTAGCTTCCAAGTTCTGGTTTGCAACTTCTAAGACCGAACACTTCCGCTATTGATACTTCTCCAGCTTCTTCCTTAGCTGCTCCAACATCTCAGCATCTATTTTAGCCTTAAGAATAGAGCGCACTTCATAATTTTCTTCTGCACTGGCCAACCGTCTTAAAAAGCCAAACTCAACCGCCTGCTTTATAAGCGAAGTCACTTTCCGCCGAAAGTTAGCTTCGTTATTTTCCTCCGGCAAGTAAGGCCGCAGCAAATCTCGGATTCGTTCAATATCTAGCACCAATCGCCCCGTATCAGCACTGGCGTCAAACTGAAGAAATTGTTCCCGCAACAGCACACAAAACACCGTCAGCTTAAAGTTCAGCCGTCGCCGTGCCGTCAGTCGAGGCAGCGGCTCACCTGGAACATCCGGGTCAGGCTCGGGCTGAGAAAGGTAAGCAAACCCCTCGTTCTCGTAGTTTTCTAGCCTTAGGCCAATTTGTGCAAAATAGTCTTCAATCTGAGACAGATAGCTTTGTAGCCGATCCCAGTGCAAGTCGTCGCTGTAAAGTACACCCTGTAAAAGCTTGAGCACGACAGGCGCATAAGGCTGTGTAGATTGCGATTGTAATGGGTCAGAGGGCGACATGTAGACTGGAATGTAAGAAGAACAACGAAGTCAGCGGCGAAAGACAATCTGAGGGAGCCTAAGCTTGAGCTGCGTCTCAGCCTCCAGGCTAGGAACCATCACTATTTCCATTGTACTACTGTCTACAGAGTGCCGAGCCGAGCGCGTTGCTAATGAAAGGTAGGCCACCACTTCTGGTAGACCTTGCGTGACCGGATAAAGCTGAATTAACTCAGCAAAAGAAACCGTAGAGCGCTGATCTAGCGTCAGATCAATCCGTTCAGAGAGAATATCCTCATCCACATAAAACTGCTGGAACAGGTCGGACATCGCTTCAGTGTCTTCAACGTCTTCAGGAAGATCTGTAAAATCTAACGAAAAGACAGGCGGCTCCGGATCTTCCAGCGGATGCAGCGGGCGCTCAACCACAAGCTGCGCGGTTGGATCGCCTTCTAGCGTCCAAAAGTCCAGTTTCTCAAGGTCTGAATCAGCCGATGCGCTAGCGGCTGCGGCCAGTCGTTTCACTGACTGAATTAGCTCAGCTACTCGCTTGTTCTCTCTAAGGGCACGCTCGTCTAACATTTGGCGGAGCTTTTCGCTCAGGCGATGGTTAGAGCGCACGATGTACTGGGCCGCCTCTAGCAGGCTGTACTCAATCCGCTTCAGCAGTCCATATTTTTGAGTCACTGGCTGTAGTTCTTCCAGCCCATATACAGCCTGAAGCATCGCTCTGAGTTCCTGCTGGCGATCGCTAGAAAGCAAAAACTGCCAAAATGCATAGAAGCTCCGCCCCTGGTCAGACTCCTTTAGCGCCTGATCGGCATCCAGCACCCGACCCACAACCGCTCCCCGATGGCCTCCTTCTTCAAGCTGCGCAGTCTGCACCTTGCGAGTCATGTCTCTAAAGTTCTGTTCGACCGTCTTAAAATCCGAAATTAGCTGACGGGTCATTTGATTGGCCGACAAAAATCTCTCTTGAAGCTGCGTTTGGCTGTAGGTTGACACCACGCCCGCCTCGCGAATTTGATCGATCTCCTGCTGAATTTTGTCTCTGTCATTCTCTAGCTGAGCGATCCGAGCTTCAACATCGGTCGTGCTGCGCTCCTGTATTTCCTTGAGCAAGGAGAATATTTGCAAAAAGCGAGACTCTGTTCCAACAAATTCGTCTCGTTGCTGTAAGTCTTCTATCCAGGCGATCGCCTTCTCTGCTGCTGGCATCAGGCTCAGTACAGCCTCATCACTCTGATCAAAGGACTTCCTCAGCCACTGATTATCGCACCAGTCTTTCAGGTATTCCTTAGGCGATCGCAAAACGCCTCCTTGAGAGGATCGCAAAGCGCCTTCTGAAGAAGATCTCAATTCCTCTTCAGAATTGTCCTCCTGAAAATACTCTAAGTAGCTCCCCAGCTTTTCCTCCAACACAAGCTGCGCAATCGAAACCGACTGCCTTTGAGACTTAAACTGACTGTGCAAAAAGCCAACCACCAAAGCAGCATTACGACTGCGCAACAGCCTGATAGCAGGAGAGTGCTTCAGCTCATAATTGACTTGACGATAGTCCATACTACAGATTTACCCATTTGAGCTGGCTGTAAAACCCATCCCCAACTAGGGAGCCTCAATTACACCGCAGGCCAAACGAGCGCCGCCACCGCCCAGTGGCGCAGGCATATCGGCAAAGTTGTCTCCATCCATATGAATCATCATAGAATGTCCTACAACATCTGCAACCGTGAGGCGAGGTGCCAAAACAGGTGTAGAAGCGCTTCCGTCCATATCTACATAAAGGGGCGGCAAATCTCCTACATGACCTTCCCCATAAGGCCCTTCATGGCTATTCGTGTTAGCTGGGTCGTAGTGCCCACCGGCTGCCAAGCCAGGCACAACCTTCCCATCCTTTTCGCCAAGGCCACAGGCAGGGTTTTGATGAACGTGAAAACCGTGAATGCCAGGGGGCAAGCCCATCAGGCTAGGCGTGAGCAGCAAACCGTACTGGGTGTCTGATAAGGCAACTGTGCCAACCTCTTCGCCGACGCCCGACTCATCTGTCAAACTAATTGGCACGACTATATCCGCTTGAGTCGTCGTGTTAGCTGGCATCTGAGAAGGATTTAAGGGAGTTAGCAGTCGACGAAGGGTATCCGCTTGAGTCGTCATGTCAGCGGGCATCTGCGCTTGGGTTGGGGCTGCTCTAACGGTCATGTCTGCTTCGACTAGCGCACTGGCCGCTTGAGCGCTGGCCACTTGAGCACTGGAGCCTATTAGTAGCAGCCCGGTCGTCATTACAGCAACAAGGATCGCTGCACTAACAACGGTTTTGCCTTTTATTTTTACGATGCTCATTAAATCACCTGTATGTTTGCAGCTATAAGCTTAATAGATGATACTCAGTGCGATTATCACAACGCACTATTTATTTAGCGCGCCGAATCCAACCGCGTCCGCCTAATAGTTTTTCTGATTGCTTGACTTAAAGCGCCCTACCTCAAAATCTCTCTTCACCGCGTGCTTAGTCTTGCGATCCGTCACCCGCTTACGCCACATCTTAAAGCTAGAGAGCTTCATATAGCGCCGCATCACCGCGATTACGTCTTTCTCTTTCAGGCCAAACTGAGTTTCAATCGCCTCAAAAGTCGTCCGGTCTTCCCAGGCCATTTCAATCACGCGATCAATCGTTGCAGTATCTAGCGCTTTAGGATCCATATTTTTTATAGTGACAACGACATTACTTAAAGTCTCCCGGTTTTGCCGCCATATAGTCATCGCCCTTTAGTTGGATCACCATCAGCTTCGCCGGTTCATTGCCTACGCATCCAGAGGTGTGCCCTTTGTTGCCATCGGCGTCTTTACGGGTGTTTTGATCGCCGCCAAAGGACAGTTCCCCCGGCCCCATCTCTATTCGCGTCCCGTCCATTGTCTCTACATACCAAACGCCGGAAAGCGGCACAATCCACTGCGGCTTGGGATTTTCATGCCATTCGCCGACCCAGCCCACGGGCAATATAGAAAATAATACTTCCGCATCGCCACTCATCAGACGATTGTTCCACTGCGGCTCCGCACCGCCGCCCATGCTCTCTTTTTTGTAGTCGGTCAGCTCGCACTGGGTTTGATGACTGATGCCGTCATCGTCAGTCCATACATGCCAGTAGGTCAGCGTTGGCTGATCAGAAGACTGGGTAGAAAATTGAGGCATGGTAAGCGGAATCCACATGGGGAGACGGGTAAAGGTATCAGAAGAGATACTTCTATCAAATTACTCTGCTGTTTTCTTCCCTCCAAAGAGCCCTTTAAGGCCGTTGATCGCACCCATCAGGCCGCGCTCTGAGCGATCGCGCCCCTTCACAGCCGGTTCAATATCATCGTCCTTCTCCCCCTTCAACCGATAGCCATACTCCAAATTCTCCCTGTACTTTTTCAGCACGGGAAACGCCCGGAATGCACCTTGCAGCAAATCTTTTTCGCTGTGATAAATCGCCCGGCTAATTTGGCTAGAGCGACGCACGGCGATCGCCCCGATTGGATACCACTGCTTCGTGCCCTCGCCCCTAACGTACACCTCATACTCAGGCAGGCCATCCGTCTTCATTTTGTCGTACTGCTTAGAAGCTTTCTCTCGCTTTTGCGTACGCTCCGACTTTGGCTTTTTAGGCGTTTTTTGTCCAAATCCTTGTCCAAATCTTTGGGGCTCATCAGCCATAGCGCTCTCTCAAATTAGTACGTTATGAAAGTTTACAGCTTTTTAAGACCCGTCCCTAATCCAGCCTGCCTTACGCCCCTTCACTGGCGCATATACTGCGCCCGATAAACCGGCAAACCCTTCTCCTGACACACGCGCTCTCGATCGGTCTGCGCCGGGAATGGGCTCTCAGCTAGCCAGCTAGCATCTGTTCGCATAAAGGCTGGGCTTTCGGTGAAGCGATCGCACATTTCCACACACACCTCCTCAATATCCGACTGTAGCCAAACCATCCCGTCTCGGTCTATGCCTCCGTCTATTTGAGCAGGCATCAGCTCAGCTAGCGCCTCTACCAGCTGTGGCTGTACAACTCGCCGCTTCTGATGACGCTTCTTAAACCAGGGGTCAGGGAACTGAATGCTCACTCGCTGCAACGGGCACCCACCCGGCCAGCCAGCCAGCAAAGGCGTCAGTGAGTTATTGGCATTACAAAAAACAAAGTGTAGATTTTTTTGATTAGCCTGGTCGCGTCTGATCAAAGCCCGCTCTACCAGCGGCTCCCTAATCTCCAGTCCCAAAAAGTTCCATTCCGGCATCAGCACCGCCATTTGCCGTAAAAAGTCGCCCTTCCCACAGCCAATATCCAAATGCAGCGGCAGCTGAGGATCGCTGAATACCTGACTCCAATCAGGCGCACCTGCCGGGTTGGCATACTTAATGCTCAGTGGGTTTACATGCTGACGAACGCGACGGATAGGCGGCATAGAGACCCTTACTTATTGCCTACCCACATTAACAAGATAGGGAATCTCATCACCAGCCTTTGGCCAGTTGTGCCATACAAACCACGCCAAAAAGGGAACCGACACCACCACCAAAGCTAAGCTCATCCACCACAGTTCTTGAATATCGCTCACCGTAGAGGTTTGCCCGCCCGACGCTATTTGAGAGAGCCGGTCTATGCCGACAGCCGCCAAATTGTTCAATGAGTGGCAGGCAATCGGTACCCAGAGGCTATGCGTGCGCACATACAGTAGCCCCATCACCAGGCCAAACAGCGCCAGGCCCAGTGGATTATTAAGATGAAGCAGGCCAAATAGCACCGAAGAAGCTATCAGACCCCAGGGCAAACCCCACTTCATGCTCCAGCGCTGTAGTAAAAAACCTCGAAATATCAACTCTTCTACCAAAGGGGCATACACCAGCAGTAAAAACAGCATCAGCGAGTCATAAAACTGCGGATATAGGCTGCTAGATCCATTTAGTAGGACATTGCTTTCTATTAACTGGCTCACATAGCCTGGAAAGCTCAAAGAGAGAAGGTAAAACACTACCGAAGAAATGCCTAGCGAAAATAGCAGCAGGCTAGCAACCAACAGCAGACCGTAAAAAATAGAAAACCGGTGCACGCTCCGTCTAGATATCTGCCCCAATAAAGGGCCAAATAAAGGGCCAAATAAAGGGTCAACCTTCAGACCCTGCCCTCGGCCCACCCATAAAATCGCGCTACCCATCACCGTTAGTACCCCAATCGTCAAAATGGGGTTTAAAATGGGGTCTTCGTTCGATGGCGGCAGCAGCTGCCATTCTCCCAGCAGCGCGTACAGGCTACCTACTGCCAGGCTCGCGACCAAAAATGTTCCCAGGACTAAATATCGACTTTGAAGGGCCAAAAAGGGGTTAGAAATGGGGGGGGGCGTGTTCATAAATGGGCGATCGCTAGTTTCTCCAGCTTACGTAGTATCTAAGAAACTGGTGGAAAACCTGAGCACAAAAACCCATTGAAAGCTAAGTACCCGATCGCCAGGAGGCGTTAGGAGGGCCATCCGGATCCTGCTTTTTTGCAATGCACTATTTACTATAGAAATCTTTTACCCCCGCCCATAACACACGGCTGAGCATACGCTTAGCAGCATTAGCCCAGAAAAAGCGCTTCTAGAAAATGCCACATCCTCATAAAATGCTCGTACAAAGTTGATAGAGTACTGGGTAACTAGGCTTCCACTTAAGTTTTTCCTTCATTCCATCTACATCAATCTCAATCTACACATATAGTGCCGCCGAATCTAGACGCTGATAATCATTCACAGAGCCCCGAACCCATGCCACCCCCCCGCCAAAACCAGCGGACTTTTCCCTGGTTCTGGGCAGGTGCGCTGGTGGGCACAGTGCTTAGTGCCACAGGCTTGGGGTTAGCAGCTTGGGGCTGGATTTTTATTCAAAAAGACCTCTCCCCCCTGCTTTCTAAAACCCTAACCAAGTCGTTAGAGCGCCCGGTTGAGCTGGGCGAGGTCGAAAAAGTTTCGCTCGGCAGCTTGCGCGTCGGCCCGTCTGAGATAGGTGCGTCTCAGGACGACCCCACAACGGTCAAGGCCGATGGCGTTGTCGTTAAGTTTGACCTGATCGAAACCCTGTTCACTTCAAAGCTAGGGTTAGATCTCGTTGTAGAAGGCGCTGAAGGATACCTTGCACAGGACAAAAAAAAGGGCTGGCTCAACGTTAAAGTCCCTAAGCAGGGCAAAAAAAATAAGCGGTTCGAGGTTCGCCTTGACGACGTTCGCGTGCGCGACTCACAGCTTACGCTAGTCCCCCTACCGGCGAAACCGGGCGAGCCCAACCCTATCTTTATCAATAACGTTAATGCAAACGTTAACCTTGACGACGTTACCGTAGCCGGAGAAAGCGAGCGCCGGACGCGCTTTGAGGTGACAGGCAATCCTCAAAGAGGCGGCCAGATTGTCGTAAAAGGAGCGGTACAGCCAGTAGAAGCGGTTGCGACAGGCGCTGATGGTGACTCAGATGCCAATCTCAGCACCGACTCGCTAGAAGATCTCGAAACTAATGTAGATGGCGACAGTCGTAAGGTTCAATACGCGACTAACTTTACGATTCAGGCAGACAAAGCGCCGCTGTTTGACATTTTAAATTTCACGCTCTCGACGATTAACCAAGCGACTGACCAAGTTGCCGTGGAATCAGGGCAAGTCAGCGGCACCATGGACATGAAAATCCGGCCCCAGCAGCCGTTGGACTACTCTGGCGTGATTAGCCTCAATGACGGTGGGCTTGTCGTCAAGGCACTGCCGCTGCCTTTGAAAAATTTAGATGGCCAGACGCGCTTTGAGGGAAACAAGTGGGTCGTGGACAGCCTCAGCGGCGAGTACGGAGAAATTGCAGTGGCTAGCAAAGGACTCGTTGACTTTGACAAAGGCTACGACCTGGCGATCGCGACTAAAGATGTCTCCGTCAAGGAATTTACAAATACAGTTAAGCTCAAGCTGCCGGTGCCAACCGAGGGCGCTTTTGACGCGGTGGCGGCGGTTACAGGCCCGATTAATAGTCCCCAAGTTTCAGGAACCGCTACTGCTGTGAGGGCGCTTGATGTAGACAAGCTTACGTTCACCAGCGCATCCACTAATTTTCGATTTCAGGGTCAGCGGATCTACCTAACTGATATTGCGGCTACGCCTAGCGTGGGTGGAGCGCTCAGCGGATCGGGCCAAGTTTTGATTGGGCAGGGCTCACCTTTTACTTTCCAGGTTGCAGCAAGAGACGTGCCTGGTGGTGCGATCGCTAATCTCTACAACGTCCAGCCGGGTTTCAATCTTGGCCTAGTCTCTGCCGACGCAACGGTTGTGAGCAATAGCAGTGGCGTCAATGCCACGATTGACTGGGACGCACCGGGGGCTGAGTATGCCGGGTCGGGCAAAATTGATATTAACGGGAGTGCGATCGCCTTTCGAGACACCACGCTCCAGCTCGGCGGCGGCACAGCTACAGGCTCTGGCAGGCTAGTTAACGGTGCATTAGCCGGTAATGTCAACCTGCAAAACGTGCAGCTCAACGCATTTTCTGACCAGCTCAAGGGAGACATCAGCGGTCAGTTCCAAGTGAGGGGCAACGCTAGCAATCTCAGCGCAGGCGCCCTCACGGCCAGCGGAAACGTGGCCTTTTCAGACGGACTTTCTGCCTTTACGCCCCAGTTTGCCAGCCTGAACCAGCCGCTAACTGCGCAAGTCTCATGGAACGGGCAGCAGCTAGCGATCGCCCAAGCCAGCACCGACCGAATCACGGCCAGCGGCACCCTCACCCCTACGTTTGACGGACGCTTCAGCTTTAAAGGCCTCGAAAGCGTCAATCTGAATGTAGTCGCCCGCAGCTACGGCCTTAACGAAATTCCCTTTGTCACTATCCCCAGCGTCCTCAACCTGGCAGGACGCGCTGACTTCACAGGCACCATTGTCGGTTCTCCAACCGCGCCTAACATCGCTGGCGATGTGCAAGTTGCTAACCTAGTCGCCAATCGGCTGCCCTTTAACTCACGCCTTACCGGCAGGGTTAACTATGCTGCCAGCAGGGGACTCAACCTCAACCTCACTGGCAATACTGACAACATTGCGCTCAACATCGGCCCCACCGCTCTTCGCCAGGGCAACACCGCCCCTGCTACACCCAACCTCAACTTTGACATTGGCTGGCGCAACGCCTTCGCCCGTGGCCAAACCCAAGGCGACCTGCTCGCCATTGAAGCCGGTAACTTTCCGCTCTCTGCCCTTAATTTTCCAGCGGCAGGGCCAGGAACAGGGCCAGCCGACATCGGCCAGCTACGCGGCACCCTCACCACCGCCAGCTTAGACGTTAACCTCAGCAATCAATCCCTCGTTGGCGACATTGCCATCGATCAGCTAGGCCTTGGCTATATTGGAGCCGGGCGACTTGCCGGTAAGGTTCGCTATGCCAATAGCCTGGCCACACTCACCAACGGCCAGCTAGTTCTCAACGACAACCTATACGCCCTCAGCGGACGCCTCGCCTTAGATGGCCCCGTCCCGGTCTACAGCGCCAACCTCGAAACCCAGCAGGGCAACCTTCAAAATATCCTCACAGCCCTTTCAATCTATCAATTAGAAGACTTCCGCCGAGGTCTTACGGCCCCTAGCTGGATAACAAATCCGCCTTCTCAGTCAGCGTTAGACACGATCTTAGCAACCAGTTCTACCGGGCAAAAAGACACAGCCCTCGTTAGGCAGCTGCGCCGTCTGGCAGAAATTCAGACCCTTCAGGTCGAAGACAAAATAGCGGCAGCCAATCGTCCCCTTCCCCCCTTGCAAGAACTCAGCGGCCCCTTTGCAGGCAGCTTACAGCTCAACGGCAGCGGCGGCGACTTCAAGCTCGATTTTGACTTGGCTGGGAAAAACTGGCAGTGGGGAGAAGCCTACAGCGCCCAGGAAGTCGTTGCTAAAGGTAGCTTGACGCCTAATGTACTGACGCTAGAGCCAGTGCGCTTTGCCTCTGTTATCACCGTTCCTGCCGATCTAGAAGTCGTTAGCACAGGTGAAGAGGAAAGCGCTCTGGTTGAGCCGCCTGCGGCTGAGCTGAGCACAACGGAATTGGAAATTGCTGAGGCTAGCACCAGCGGAAATGCCACTGGAAATGCCAGCCAAACTGCGATTCCCAGTGAGGGACGCTCCGCGATTCCCGATGAGGGACGCTCTGCGATTCCCGATGAGGGACGCTCTGCGATCGCTGCCGTCAACCTCGCAGGCCAGCTCGTCTTCGGTCGCAACACCGAGCTTACCTCCAACCTCCAGGCCACGGCTCAAAACCTCAACATTGCCACCCTCGATAGAGTTCTCCAGCTACCGATCGATCTGGAGGGCTATGCCAACGCCACAGCCACCATCGGTGGTACCCTGTCAAACCCGCAGCTACGCGGGCTCGCCGAACTATCGGCTGCCACCATCAACGACACCCCCATTCAAACCGCAGATGCCCAGTTCTTGTATCAGAATGCTCGGCTCAGCTTAACTAGCAAACTCATTGCCAGCACTCCCGAGCAGCCGCTCACGCTTTCCGCCCAAATTCCCTATGCCTTCAACTTCATGGAGACCCGGCCAAAAAGCGACGATATCGCTGTCGAAATCAACGTCGAAGATGAAGGACTCGCGCTACTCAACATATTTACCGATCAAATCGCCTGGAAATCCGGCAGCGGTCAGTTCAACTTAAAAGTAGGCGGCACCCTCAAAAGCCCTAGAATAGACGGCGTTGCTACCCTAGATAACGCTGTCATCAACGCCAAAATTTTGCCAGAGCCGCTGACCAACGTCACGGGCAGAGCAACCTTTGCCGGAGAGCAAATCATTGTTGAAAACCTAAAGGGGCAGTTCAGCGACGGCCAGCTAACAGCCGCAGGCAAGTTTCCCCTGCTGTATCCCATTATTAGCGGTACACGACTGAGCTCTCTCACATCCGCAACGGCTTCAGCCGCCGCCGCTAACCCGCTTTTCCCCCAGCCTTTAGCCGCTAACTTGCCGCTCACCGTCAACTTTGAAAATATCGACCTAGATTTTCGAGATCTTTATAAGGGTGGCGTTAATGGTCAGGTTGTTGTCGGCGGTAGCGCCTTGCTCAGCGGCCCTCAAATTGGCGGTCAGGTCGTTCTTTCTCAGGGTCGGATACTGTTACCTAGCGGTAACGGTTCAGCCAATAGCCTGGAGGAAACCGCCGCGACGCCGGGCGCGGTTTCAGCATCTTCGGGTGCAATCGCCTCAGCGCGCTCCGAAGGCGGCGTTACCCCTATGTTCCGAGACTTGCGCCTGACTCTGGGTCAGGCTGTTCGCGTCATTCAGGGCACGCAGCTCAGCTTTGTTGCCGATGGCACGCTGGTACTCAACGGCCCACCCGACGACCTGAAACCTAACGGCACTATCAACCTCAAGTCCGGCAGCGTCAACCTTTTCACCACGCTTTTCCGCCTGAGAGGAAAAAACAACACCGCCGAATTTACCCCAGAAACAGGGCTGCAAAACCCTTATCTCAACGTTGCATTGAGATCAACGGTTCAAGAAATTAACAGCAGTGGCGCGGTCGCTGGCACGCCTTTTGCCACGTCCGAAATTGCCGACACCACCAACAACGGGTTTAATAATCCTGGATCGCTGCGCACTATCCGCGTTCTAGCAGATGTTAACGGCCCAGCTAACGCTATTTTGGAAAATATAGAGCTAACTAGTTCACCCGCTCGCAGCGAAACTGAACTGGTTACCCTGATCGGCGGTGGGTTTATTACCGCCGCAGAATCTATCGAGCAGGGTAACGGTTTAGGCGGCATCGTCAACCTATTGGGCGGCACCATTTTAACGAGAGTGCAAGATGTGATTGGCAATGCGCTTAGCCTCAGCGAGTTCAATCTTTTTCCCGTGACGGCTGCTAGTGTGGAACGCTCTGACAATGCTGAAAGAGAAAGTGGTGGCGGGCTAGGGATTGCCGCTTCTGTCGGCTTCGACCTCACTGACTCGACTTCAGTATCTCTCACCAAAATTTTGACTGACAGCTCCAACCCTCAAATTGGAGCCAACTACCGCCTCACTGATGCGCTTACTGTCAGGGGCACTACCGACTTTGCAGATATCAACCAGTTTCTATTGGAGTACGAACTGAGGTTTTAAGCTGAAGCTTGAGGCTATGTAACCCCAGAAATAAACTTAAAAAGATTCAATGTTTTTAAGGCATCCGATAAAATCATTTAACCTAACGCTAAAAAGAAACGACATGCTAAAAGGAAACGACATGCTAAAAGGAAACGACACTAGCTAAGCGTAGAATACAATCGCTTTTTTATAAAAAGTTTCTTTAAAGAGCGTTTGCTTCCGTACTTATTGTTTCTTTACACCTAAATTAACCCGTGCTTAAAAGAATTACCCTTTCACTCGTGCTGCTCACAGGAGCATGGAGCCAGGCCAAACCCGCCATCGCCCAAGCGCTGCTTCCCTATACCTTGCCTTTAGATCAAGCGCAGTTCAAGACAGATGGTGAGAACCTGGCCAGGGATGCCGCGCTGCAAGCTCAGTTTCAGCAGTATGACGAGGCATTGGCGCGAGCGCAGCTAGCCGCACAGCTACTGCCGGGTAATCCCGACGTTTTGCTCCTGCTGGGGAGCCTTTACCTACAGGCTACCGAGCCGCAGCCTGACAAGGCGATTGAAACGCTCAATCGGGCCAAAGACTTAAAGCCTGATAATTCTTTAGTGCTCTTTACGCTCGGCAATGCCTACTTTAGCCAGCAGAAGTACGCTGAGGCTGCACAGTCGCTTGAGTCAGGCCTGCGAATAGATGCTGCCAATTCAGGTGCTTTGTTCGATCTGGGCAATACCTATTACAAGCTGGGTAAATACGATCAGGCGATCGCACAGTACGAAAAAGCGGTCAGCAGCGATCCCAAGTTCTGGGCGGCGATTAACAATATTGGCCTGGTAAAGTACGAGTCGGGCGATACAGAAGGCGCGATCGCCCAGTGGCAAAAGGCGCTCGACCTAGCCGGAACTGACGGAACTGAGCCTCAGCTAGCGATCGCTGTTGCCAAATTCAAGCAGGACGCTCAAAGTGTTAACAGCAGCGACGTGGCGATCGCCGCCCTAGAGCGAGACCCTCGCTATGCCAAAATCGACTTTCTCAAAGAAAATCTGTGGGGCGAAAAGCTGGTTACAGCGACCGAGGCATTCTTTAACACACCTATGCTGAAGGAAATTTTAGTCCAGCTGTAAAGGCGTCTGGATGCCCTAGCCTTGCTGAAGCAGAATCGCAGCGTAATTTTTTTGCTAGTAAAAAGGCGGTAGGCTACTTTTAAAGAGCCCACCGCCTTTTTATATTTTTGACTAGCCTGTTTGGCGTGATGTATGGTACAAATGAACCACGATCATCACCTATAGCTCCTTATCTATAGCTCCTTTAAATCAGCCCTTATCAGGAATCATGGCAGCAATATCATCAACAAACTTTTGATGGTCAACCACTGGCTTAGAAATATAGCCATCTGCCCCGCTCTGGCTCAGAAAGTTTTCCTTGTCGCCATCCATTGCATGAGCGGTCACCAAAATCACCGGCACGCCCGCCGTTTCTGGATTGCTCTTTAGCATCTGGGTAATTTCAATTCCATCTACTGGCTTACCCTGATACACGCTGTGAGAGAGTGAAACATCCATTAAGATGACATCGGCCTCTTTTTTCTGAGCCATGCTGATCACCTCCTCAACATTCTCAGTGTGCTTCACATTTAGCCCGCCTCGCTTCGTCAAAATTTTTGAGAAAACGCGGGCGTTCACCATGTCGTCTTCCACAATCAAAATGGTCTTCATGACTTCTTGCACTTGCGACTATTTACGACTTCTTCTAACTTTTTGCAACTCTTGATAGCTTCAACTTCAGCCAATTAGCGTTTGACCCAGCGACTTTATGCGCCCTACAAACGAAGAATTAATCTAAATCACCTACCCAAATCACACCTTAGCACTGTAACTTAACAGAAAGCTCCACAGGAAGTACATCCTAGAGTATTGCAGCTTTTCAACGCTCCTGTTTTCCCGAGGCTTCCTTGTAAGCTACACCATTGCACGTACATCATTATAAAAGTAACGACAGCAAAGCCTCCCCGCTCGCGTAGCGTCTCCGTAGGAGATTAGGAGAATCGCCTTTGCTGTAGCTTGTCTTTATAGCTCACCCCTACCCAAGTATTTATTCAGGATTTTTTCATGGCGAAACAGGTAGACTTTTCCAAAGAGCAGATCGTCAGCACCGCCCTTCATACCGAAGTGCAGCGATCGTATTTGGAATACGCCATGAGCGTCATCGTTGGGCGGGCGCTGCCCGACGTTCGCGATGGGCTCAAACCCGTCCACAGGCGCATTCTCTACGCCATGCATGAGCTAGGACTCGTGCCAGATAGACCCTTCCGCAAATGTGCCCGCGTCGTCGGCGACGTCCTGGGTAAATATCATCCGCATGGCGATCAGGCCGTGTACGAGGCCCTAGTGCGTATGGTACAAGACTTTTCTAGCCGCTACCCGCTGCTGGCTGGCCACGGCAACTTTGGCTCGGTCGATAACGATCCGCCAGCGGCCATGCGCTACACCGAAACCCGCCTAGCCGAAATTGGTCATAGCGCCCTGCTCGAAGGCGTGGGCGAAGCCACCGTCGATTTTGCCGACAACTTCGACAGCTCCCAGCAGGAGCCCGTTGTTCTCCCCGCCCAGCTGCCCAACCTGCTGCTTAACGGCAGCTCAGGCATTGCGGTGGGCATGGCTACTAATATTCCACCTCACAACCTGGGCGAGATCGTAGACGGCCTGATCGCCTTAATCGATCGCCCTAACCTCTCTAACGACAAGCTGTTCGATCTGATTCCTGGGCCAGATTTCCCCACTGGCGCAGAAATTATCGACACCAAAGGGATCTATGAGGCCTATCGCACTGGGCGCGGCGGCATTCCGATTCGGGGCATTGCTAGCTTTGAAGAAATTCAGGTGGGTAGAGGGAAGCGATCGCGTCAGGCCATCATCGTCACCGAGCTGCCCTATCAGGTCAACAAGGCCAGCTGGATAACTAAAATCGCTAGCCTCGTCAACCAGGGTCGGATCGAAGGCATTTCTGACATTCGCGACGAAAGCGATAGAGACGGTATGCGTGTGGTCATCGAAATTAAGCGTGAGGCTCAGCCCCACCTGATTTTGAACGAGCTGTACAAAATGACGCCGCTACAAACTAACTTCGGGGCGCTGATGCTCGCCATCGAAGACGGCCAGCCCCGACAGCTCTCACTGCGCGAAATTCTAGAAGCCTTTCTTAACTTTCGAGAAGAAACCCTTGTCCGTCAGTACAGCTACGAGCTAGAGCAAAAGCGCAGCCGCGCCCACATTGTAGAAGGGCTGATTGTCGCGCTTAACAACCTTGACGATGTGATTGAGATTTTGCGCAGCGCTGCTGACGGCACCACCGCTAAAGTTGAGCTACAGGCGCATTTAGACTTAAGCGATCGCCAGTCCGACAGCATTCTCGCTATGCCTTTGCGCAGGCTCACCGGCCTCGAACAGCAAAAGCTCCGCGACGAAGCCGCCGAGCTTACCGATCGCATTTCAACGCTACAGACCCTAGTTGACGATCGCTCTGTGCTGATGAAGTCGCTAAAAAGAGAGCTGCGATCGCTCAAAAAGAAGTTCAACGACCCTCGCCGCACCCGCATCCAAACGGTGGCCGAACGCGACAAAGAAGAAAAGCTTCTGGCCGACATCGCCGCCGAAGAAAGCGAAATCGAGTTTGTCACCGAAATTACTCGTAAGGGCTATATCCGCCGCTCTGCCGTCAAGGCCTACAGCCGCCGCAAAGCCAAAGAAGACGAACCCACCAAGCAGCTAGACGAATTTGACGATGTTACGATTCGAGCCGAAATCACGAATGCGACTCAAGAAATCTTAGTGCTTACCAAAGACGGCAAGGCCTACAGCGTCAACGTTAGCGACGTGCCGATGGCCCAGCGCCAAAACAAAGGCATACCGCTGATCAGTCTGCTTCCGTCTGCTGTTGGCAGCGTTCCTGACAGCATCGTCACCCACATCGTGCTCACCGAAGAGCGCCTGGCCCAGCAGCTCATCGTCATTTCCTCACAGGGCCGCATCAAGCGACTCCCCGTTGGAGAAATGACCCGCATCAGCGGTCGCGGCCTCACTATTCTCAAGCTCAAAGATGGCGACACGCTGCTGACTGCCTTTACCGCTGATGTCGGTACCGATGTCGTTTTAGCCTCTTCCGGTGGGCGGCTGCTGCGCTTCCAAATTAATGAAGAACAGCTGCCTGAAATGAGCCGCAGCGCGCAGGGCACTAAAGGGATTCGCCTGACTAAAAAAGAGCGGCTGGTGGGCGGCGTGCCCGTGAGGTCTAAAGATAGCCTGCTGCTAATTTCTGAAAAGGGCTACGGCAAGCGGATGCTGGTTAGCAATTTTAAGGCGTCAAACAGGGGCGGCATCGGCTCGCAGTCCTTTAAGTTCGCCCTGAAAAATGACTCACTGGCCGCGATGATACTGGCCGATCCAGAATCGACCTTTACGATTCTTACGGATGAAAATCGGTTCGCTAAGATGGCTGTCGACAAGGTTTCGCTACAGGGCAGAAGCCAGCCCTGCGCCCGGCTGTTTACGCCCAATCGTAGCGAGGTAATTACGGAGGCGCAGATTACGGATATTTCTGACGATATGCTAGAGGGGTAAACGGGGTTGCAAGTGGGTGAATTGCGTTGGCTAAAGTCGTTCTTGAAAACATTACTAAAACTTTTGCGGGCAGCGAGCGTAAATTTGCGCTTGGCGAAGAAGAACCTGTGGATAAAGCAGGTCAAAAAAAGAACCGGCGAAAAAAGCAGCTACCAACAGAAGCGCTACAGCCGGTTTTAAGCGACATCAATCTCACGGTCAACGACGGCGAGTTTATGGTGCTAGTCGGCCCGTCGGGCTGTGGGAAAAGCACTTTGCTGCGCCTTATTTCTGGGCTAGAGACTTTGAGCGCAGGTGACATTTGGGTAGGCGATCGCACCGTAACCACCCTCCCTCCCAAGCAGCGCGACATCGCCATGGTGTTCCAAAGCTACGCCCTGTATCCTCATCTCACCGTTTACGACAATCTCGCCTTCGGCCTGCGCCGCACTTATCTCACCGATGGCCCCACGGCTGGCAAAAAGCCAAGCTGGAAAGAAAGCGCTCTGGTCGGCATCACTCGCAGCCTGCCCAAGCCGCTACGCTATCAGTCTGCCGCTGAGCACAGTATTGCCCAGCGGGTTCGCACCGTCGCCAAAATGCTGCAAATCGAAGAGCTGCTGAGCCGTCTGCCCAAGCAGCTCTCTGGCGGCCAAAAGCAGCGAGTCGCCTTAGGCAGAGCCATGGCTCGCGATCCTCAGGTTTTCCTCATGGATGAGCCCCTTTCTAATCTAGATGCCAAGCTTAGAACCGAAACGCGCGCTCAAATTGTGGGCCTGCAAAGGCAGCTCGGAACGACGACTATTTATGTGACGCACGATCAAACGGAGGCGATGACGATGGGCGATCGCATTGCCGTTATGAACCAAGGCAAAATCCAGCAGGTCGCCCCGCCCCTAGAGATCTACCGCGAGCCTGCCAACCACTTTGTCGCCGCCTTTATCGGTTCCCCACCGATGAATTTTCTGCCTGTCAATGTCCGCGCAGGCCAGCTCACCCACTCAGCTTTTACCCTAACGCTGCCTGCCGACTGGCGACTCGCCGTTGAACCCTACGCCAACCAACCCATCACGCTTGGCATCCGCCCGGAACACATCGCCGTTGGCCAGAGCCCCGGATCGTTTCCTGCCATTGTCACCCAGCTTGAAGCCCTCGGCAGCGAAACCTTTGTCATGGCCCAGCTCTCCGCCGAAGCGGTAGATCCTGCCTGCAACCCTCAAATTCAAATCCGCGTCTCTGCTGACCAGCCCGTTGAAATCGGCAGCACGCTACAAATCAGCTTTCCTGCTGACAAAATTCATCTGTTCGACGAGGTTACGGAGCGTGCAGTACGGCCCAATTAAGCCTCTCAGTTTCTAAACTTCGTCTTCGTCCACCATATTCGGGCTAATCAGCGTAATATCAAACTCATCGGGCACCGGGCCTGTAAATGTGTCCCGCTCTAGCTGATAAAAAATAGCGCGTGCCTGAGGGCCAAACACGATCTCGTCCTCATTCACTAAGTCATGAGCCTGAAGCTTTCGCCCGTTAATCAGCATTCCATTTGCGCTCGGCTTGCCCTTCAAGTTGCCATCCACAATTCGGTAATAGTCCGTTTCGTTATCTTTGGGCAGCTGCACCAGCGTCGCGTGATGACGCGACACAAACTGTGAAGCCAAACGAATATCACACTTAGGATCGCGCCCCAAAGAATACACAGAGCTTTCCAGCGAAATTTCGCGTCGTCCCTGGCTATCTTCAACGATCAAAATGCTAGTGAGAGTAGAGTCTGAAGGCATAAGGAGTGCCACGCTAAGGGAAGCAAGTAAAAAGGATTATAAAGCGCAAGGCATACGCGCAGCTATAGCTAGCTCAAGGTTGCCCGACTAATCAAGAATACTTTACAACCCCACCGCCGACAATTCAGGGCAATCTACCAGCCCTCTAAATCCCGCTACCATCCAACCCAATCATCGTACGGGCACACCCTTGTGGTTACCCCTATAATTGCCCTCTATGATCGCCCCTGCAAAAGAAAAGGCAGCCCCGTTGAGCCGCCCTCCCCTTTACCGTTGCCTAATCGCTACAGCCTAAGCCATAGACTTAGCCAAAACCTTATTCTTAGACATCAGCAAGTCGTAAGTCGCTCGCATCTTCAGGCCTACCAGCACCTGAAACAGGCCGCTGCCGTTTTTAGAACCCGGATACTCACTGTGTTGCAGCAATAGCTCAGTCATTTCGCCATAGTGCTTAGTAGAGGTATTGCTCAAATGGCTCTCCACATAAATCACCTCTTCTAGCCGGTCAAACTCGCCGTCTAACTCTAGGATCGAAACCTCGTTACCGTAGTAGCTGTCGGGGCCATAGTGCATCCGCAGGCCAGGATAAGAACAGGTCAGCTTACGACCGCAGGGAATCCAGTCAATCGTCGAACCTTCGTCAAACAAATACACCGGATCAAATCCAGCTATTCCTTCTCGCTGAATCAGGCGCACCCGCAGCACTTTGCTCTCTTTGTCGTCAGGAATCAGAGTAGTCGGTAAAATTTGAATGACGACATCGGCGTACTGCTTTTGCACGTCAATATAGGCCTCGAAATCGGGCTTACGCGAGTTTATAGCCGCCAGCACGTCTTCGTAGGTATGGCCGCGCTCAGCCATGTCCCGCTGGATCTTCCAGTTGATCTTGACCTCATCGCTAATGTCTAGATATACGCTGAAGTCAATTAGGTTCCGCACCCGCTCGTCATACAGCGGATGCAGCCCTTCGATCACGACAATCTTGTTGGGATACACCTTCTCAGGCGGATCTAGCTCACCCGTCTCATGATTGTAAATAGGCTTATCAATGGTGTTACCCGCCTTCAGCGCCTTAATCTGTTCGTACATCAGATCAAAGTTATTCGCCTTTGGATTCAAGGCAGTCACTTTTTGCTCCTTGCGCTGCTTACGATCCAGGCTGTGATAGTCATCCAGACAGATAACCGTCATTAGCTCTTCACCGAAGAGATCCATCAAGCGACGCAAAAAAGTGGATTTGCCACATCCAGAGTCTCCAGCCACACCGATCAAAACTACTTGGCCTTCTTTACTGGTCATAGGGTCCTCTACAACAAAGTCAAAATCATTTTTAAAGCGCTTTCTAGGCAGGCAAACCGAGGTTCCCTGGCCCCTAATTAGCTAGCTATAAACCCTTACGCCAAAGGTTTAAGCCAGCACCGTTACCGACTAGTCGGCAGCGACCGACAAAAAGAAAAGGTTTCTTTGCAGCGGCTGCGATCGCAACTAGCCCCATAGAAAACCCTACAAATCACAAAACTCTATGATTTGGAAATTTTTGGTTACGTATATTAAATATTATCAGAGACTATGACTCGCAAACAAGCAGCTATTCATAGATCCCGCCTCTCTTACAGTCAATCGGACAGTCAATCGGAAAAATAAACCAGCAGCGCGTAGCCGTTTTATCGGGCGTCAGCTAACCCTGACTAAAAAAGGCACCCAGCTTATTTTTTTTAAGTAATATAAGCGCATGACCAGCGGCTAAGCGTTGCTAGCTCAGGCTAGCGGTATGTCTCAGTTGGGCTATTCGCCCCAGAGACGACCTAGAGACGCCCCAGAGACGTTAGAGAAACTTCTAAAATTTTTCTTAAAACCCTCTGTCTGAGCCGACTTAAGGCTTCATACCAGTGAAATCAACCAGCTCAGAATGATAATCTATTCCTCATATAGAAATATCAAGCCGCCTAAGGTCATTACAAGGATGTATAACTCCAGCACAACTGGCAACGTCGCCAATAGCTCAGCCAACCGGCTCTACGTTTACGAAGTTGAAGGCTTAGGTCAAGACGGCCAAGCTAGCGGCAGCAATGCCCCCGTCCGTCGTAGCGGCACCGTTTCATTCACAGTGCCCTACAGCCGTATGCAGCAAGAGACTAAGCGAATTATGAAAATGGGCGGCAACATTGTCAGCATTCGCCCAGTGGGTGAGGCCGCAACTGCCAGCGCCCAGTCTAGTGGCGCCCAGTCTAATGGCGCTCAGTCTGCTAGCACTCAGCCTAACGGCAGCGTTCCTTCAGGTCAGACATCCTCTCAGCAATCCCCAAAGAAGCTCATGACGCCAACCAAAGACAAAAAGAAAGTTCCCGTCAATATTTACAAGCCTAAAGAGCCTTACATGGGTGCCTGCCTTTCTAACGACGAGCTAGTTGCAGAAGGCGGTATCGGCACCGTTAGGCACCTCAAGTTCGATCTTTCTGAAGGCGACCTCCACTACCTCGAAGGCCAAAGCATCGGCATCATTCCCGATGGCGAAGACGAAAACGGTAAGCCGCACAAAATTCGCCTTTATTCCATCGCTTCTACTCAGCACGGCGACGATGTAGACGATAAAACTGTCTCTCTTTGCGTCCGTCAGCTAGAGTACCAGCATCCTGAGAGCGGCGAGACTATCAAAGGCGTTTGCTCTAGTTTCCTGTGCGGCTTGGAGCCGGGTAAAAAGGTCAAGATCACAGGCCCCGTCGGTAAGGAAATGCTGCTCTCTGACGATCCCAACGCCAACATCGTGATGATGGGTACGGGTACAGGAATTGCGCCTTTCCGCGCTTATCTCTGGCGCATGTTTAAGGATAAGGAGCGCGCAGCCAACTCCGACTATCAGTTCAACGGCAAGGCGTGGCTCATATTCGGCATTCCTAAAACCGAAAACATTCTGTATAAGGAAGAGCTTGAGGAGATCGAGGAAAAGTATCCTGACAACTTTGAGCTGACCTACGCCATCAGCCGTGAGCAAAAGAACGCAGAAGGGGGCCGGATGTATATTCAGCACCGCGTGGCTGAGCATGCTGAAATGCTATGGGAAATGGTGCAGCAGGATAACACCTACGTCTATATCTGCGGGCTAAAAGGCATGGAGGACGGCATCGACGAAGCCATGGCCGTTGAAGCTGCCAAGGCAGACGTCGAGTGGAGTGAATATCGCCGCACCCTAAAAAAAGCCCACCGTTGGAACGTAGAAACCTATTAACCCCGCCAAACAACACAACCCGTAGGAGGGGCACCCACGAGGGGTGCCCCTCCTACGTTTTAAACCCCCAAACCCAAACCCCCATCCCATAAATCCAAACGTAAACACATTCACTGGAACGTCCCTCCTTTACAATTGAAAGGTTATTTTCGCGAGATGGAACATTGGCTTTAAAGGTAGGGCTGCTGGGATTAGGCACGGTTGGCACGGGCGTCGTCAAGCTGCTTTTAGATACTCAGGGTCGCCATTCGCTGCTCAATGAGCTAGAGATTGCCAAAGTGGGCGTGCGATCGCTCAAACCCCGCAGCGTCGATCTCCCCGACTCTCTTTACACCACCGACATCGGCAGCATTGTCACCGATCCCGAAATTGACATTATCGTTGAAGTCATCGGCGGCTTGGAGCCAGCGCGATCACTCATCCTCCAAGCCATCGACCATGGCAAGCACGTCGTCACCGCCAACAAGGCCGTGATCTCCCGCTACGGCGAAGAAATTTACGAAGCAGCTACTGCCGCAGGCGTCTACGTCATGATCGAAGCCTCAGTGGGCGGCGGCATTCCAATTATTGCCCCGCTCAAGCAGGCGCTCAGCGTCAACCGCATTCAGGCGGTGATGGGCATTATTAACGGCACGACCAACTACATCCTCACTCGGATGCAAAGTGAGGGCGGTGACTTTGAGCAAATTCTCACCGACGCTCAGCAGTTAGGCTACGCCGAAGCCGATCCGACTGCCGACGTGGACGGCCTCGACGCTGCTGATAAGATTGCTATTCTGGCCGCTCTGGCTTTCGGTGGCCGCATCAACCGCGACGACATTTACTGTGAAGGCATTCGCAACGTCAGCGCCGCCGATATTACCTATGCGGAAAATTTGGGCTTTGTGATTAAATTGCTCGCGATCGCCCAGCTTCCTACCGGCACCAGCTCTGCTGCCGACAGCATCCAGGTTCGTGTTCATCCCACCTTAGTCCCTACCAGCCATCCGCTCGCCAGCGTCAACGGCGTCAATAATGCCGTACTGGTAGAAGGCGATCCCATTGGTCAGGTCATGTTCTTTGGCCCCGGCGCTGGAGAAGGCCCCACGGCTAGCGCAGTTGTCTCAGACCTGTTGCTAATTGCGTCTAGTCTGGCCTCTGATCCGGCTAGCCAGATGAGCCAAAGCGCTAACCCACTGCTGGGCTGCTCGCACAGCCACACCCTTAGCATCATTCCTAACGCTGAGGTGGTCACCCGTTTATACGTACGCCTCCTGGTGAAAGATACCTCTGGCGTCATCGGCAAACTGGGCACTTGCTTTGGCGATCACAACGTCAGCCTGGAATCGATCGTTCAAATCGGCGTTCAAGACGGCTTAGTAGAACTCGTTGTCGTCACCCACGAAGTTCCTGAAGGCTCGTTTCAAAAAGCCCTCACCGAAATTCGTCAGTTCCCTGAAGTGATAGGCGTCCCTAGCCTTCTGCACGTTCTATAGTGAGTTAAGCCTAGTGAGTACCTGTGAATAGTTCAATGGCTGAGACAACATCAGGCCAAGCCTTATATCAGTGGCGACAGTGGGCACTTGAACTCGCCCAGGCTAATGACATCGATCTTGAAGAAGTTGATTGGGTATTACAGAGCGCGACCTCTCTGAGCAGTTTGTCACTGCGACTCGATCTCTATCGCTCCGAATTTGAGCTGCCGGTAGACGTATCGCTTGCTGATCTCACCAAAAAATGGCAGCAGCGCGTAGTAAACCGCGTTCCTGTTCAATATCTCATCGGCGAAACGCCCTGGCGAAACTTCTCTCTCATTGTCTCCCCAGACGTTTTGATCCCTCGCCCTGAAACTGAACTCATCATTGATATCGCTCAACAGCTAGCCGAGCAAAGCCCTATTGCTGACGAAATAAAGTCAGGACACTGGGCGGACTTGGGCACGGGAAGTGGGGCGATCGCCATCGCCATCGCCCAACAGTTCCCCAAAGCCACCATTCACGCCATTGATATCAGTGAAAAAGCCTTAGCGCTCGCTCGTTTGAATGCTCAAAAGAATCGGTTGAGCGATCGCATTACCTTCCACCAGGGCAACTGGCTCACCAATCTCATCCCCCCTCTCCGTGGACTGAGCGGAGTCGAAGCCCTCTCCGCCATCATCTCCAACCCTCCCTATATCCCCACCCAGACCGTCGCCACCCTCGAACCCGAAGTCGCTCACCACGAACCCCACCTCGCCTTAGACGGCGGCCCCGATGGCCTAAATAGCATCCGTACTCTCATTCAAACCGGCCAAACATACCTTCGTCCCGGCGGCCTCTGGCTCACAGAACTCATGCAAGGCCAAGCCCAAACCGTCGCCGACTTGCTCGCCCAGCACAGCTACACCAATATTGCCATCCACAAAGATCTAGCAGGCATCCAAAGATTCGTCTCCGCCTGCAAAGCTCTATAATTACCGTACAGCCTACCAATACTGAACCCTATGGAAAATGCAGCTTCTTACGATTGGATTTTAGGCGTGAGTGCGATCGCCATCTTCCTCGGCGGTCTCTTCCTCCTCTTCGACGGCATCAACGGCGGCATCGACTAATAGCAAAAATCGCCAACCTGTCTCCCAATTCAAACAGGTAAGCTTAGGTTATGTACTTCGAAGGCCCATACTATGCTCATTCAAAAGATTGTCGAAGAGCTACAAGACATCCCTGAAGACAAACTAGCCGAACTATATGATTTAATTCATTACTTCCGCCTTGGCCTAGATACGGCAAAGCCGCAGCCTCGTAGACCGGGCCTTCTCTCTGGCAAACTCGGTGATGCCTTCTTTGAGCCGTTGCCTGAGGAGGAGCTTCAGCGGTGGGAATGAGCTATCTTCTCGACACCCACATTCTTCTATGGTGGCTATTCGACGAGGCTAAATTGAACACCTCTTGCCGCGATATTATCTACAATCTCGACAATCGCATTCT
>JBGTGK010000382.1:0-5838 GCA_041746795.1 Phormidesmis sp. | reverse complement strand
AGCGCTTTACCGTCAGGCAAAAGATGAAAGCTGGCTGCTGCCCCAGAAGTTTGCGGTGCTGCCGCCAGAGCCTTTTACGGACGAAGCGCTGCTTTCGCCTGGGGGAAGCGTTTACTGGCGCGAGGCTAAGGCGGGTATTGCTGATGAGCGCCCTGCTCAAACGCTGGTGGCGCTGGCGCTTTTGAGCAGTCAGGAACCTGCTTTTATTCCAGGTCATTTGCAGTATGCAGCGGTGTTACAGGCCGCTGACAGGCCAGATGAAGCCAGCATGGTTTTGGAGCAGGCGCTGACTCAGTACCCGGCTCAAGCTGACTTGCTGCTGGCTCAAGTTGACTTGTACATGTCGCAAAAGCAGTGGTTGGAGGCAGCGATCGCCTCTCGTCAGTTTGTTGCACTCAACAGCGACCATGCAGCCGCACCGGCTCAAGCCGCCCTGGCCACTGAGAACATGGCACGCTTTCAAAGGCAGACGCGGGGCGATATTAGGGAAGGGGCGATCGCCAACGCTTTTACTGGTATCTTAGGCTACGCACTTACCGGCGGCATTGTTGGCCCATTCACCGCCGCCAGCTCGGCTATCATGCTACTTCAGGGCGAAAACAACATTGGCAGCCAAGTCGCCAGCCAGGTGCAGCAGCAGCTCCCCATGCTAGAGCAGCCCGAAGCGCTAGGCTACGTCCGCCACATTGGCAACCGCCTCGCTGCCACCACTGGCCGCAATGATTTGGACTACGAATTTTTCGTCATTCTCGACCCTGACCTCAACGCCTTTGCCCTCCCTGGCGGTAAGGTTTTCATCAACGCGGGCGCTATTCTTAAAACCCACTCCGAAGCCGAACTCGCCGGACTCATGGCCCACGAAATTTCTCACAGCGTGCTCTCTCACGGCTTTCAACTGGCCACCCGAGGCAACCTCAGCAGCAGCGTTGCCCAATATCTGCCCTACGGCGGCCTAATCAACAACGTCTTTTTAAGCGGCTACTCTCGGAAAATGGAGCGTCAGGCCGACATCGTAGGCACTCAAATTTTAGCGGCAGCGAGCTATGCAGCAGACGGCACGTACAACGTCATGGTGACGCTTAACAAAGAGGCTGAAGAGGCCGAAGACGCTGATGGCTATCAAGCTCCCGCCTGGATTGCCAGCCATCCCAATCCTGAAGACCGGGTGGCCTATCTGCAAAATCTGGTAGAGCGCGGCGGCTACAACCGCTATGCCTATGAGGGCGTTGCTAGCCACGAGAAAATTCAGGCGACTGTGGCGCGTCAGCTAGCGGCTTATGAGGCCAGAGAGAAGGTTAAGAAATCAGGAGGCACTGACGCGGAAGCGGAGGAGACTCAGACTGATTTATACGATGCGGTAGAGCGCTTTGACTGGTGATCAGCAGCGGTGCCCAAAGTCATCTGAAAAGCTTGAGCATCCTCAACTTCAATTGTTGCAATTCTTAAAAACCGCAGCGCTAAAGTTTTTATCTTGTACACTAATATTCACACTCATCATACCCACCAATACATCAGCTAAAGGCATAGGCAAAAGGACTCAATGGTAGATTCCCTAAAGCGACCCGCACAAACCCCCACAGCCGACGAGCTTCGCCCCGGCGTAAAGGCACCGGCTCAGGACACTATCCTGACCCCCCGGTTTTACACCACAGACTTCGAAGAAATGGCTGAAATGGACGTTTCTGCTAACGAAGACGAGCTTAAAGCTATCATCGCTGAGTTCAAAGAGGACTACAACCGCCATCACTTCGTGCGGGATGCGCGGTTCGAAGGCGCTTGGGATCACATCCAGGGCGAAAAGCGCAAAATGTTCGTGGAGTTTTTAGAGCGCTCCTGCACCGCTGAGTTCTCGGGCTTTTTGCTGTACAAAGAGCTGGCTCGCAAGCTCAAAGGCCGCAACCCCATTCTGGCAGAAGGCTTCGATCTCATGTCTCGCGACGAGGCGCGTCACGCTGGCTTCCTCAACAAAGCCATGGCCGACTTCAACCTCCAGCTCGATCTTGGCTTTTTAACCAAGAGCAAAAGCTACACTTTCTTCAAGCCTAAGTTCATCTTCTACGCCACCTATCTTTCCGAGAAAATTGGCTACTGGCGCTACATCACCATCTTCCGCCACCTGGAGCAAAACCCTGGCGACACCATTTATCCCATCTTTAACTTTTTCGACAACTGGTGCCAGGACGAAAACCGCCACGGTGACTTCTTTGCGGCCATGATGAAGTCTCAGCCCCAGTTTTTAAACGATCTCAAGGCTCGTTTGTGGTGCCGTTTCTTCCTGTTGTCGGTGTTTGCCACCATGTACCTCAACGACATTCAGCGCAAAGGCTTTTACGCTTCGCTGGGTTTAGATGCGCGTGAGTATGACATCGAAGTAATCAAAAAGACTAACGAGTCAGCGGGTCGCCTGTTCCCGGTCACGTTGGATGTAGAAGATCCCCGCTTCTTCGCGGGGCTAGATGCCTGCACGAAGCACACGGCTGCGGTTAGCGAAATTAGCAAGTCGGGTCAGCCCAAGGTGCTTCAGCTACTGCGCAAGGTTCCTCACATTACGGCGGTGGGCTCTAAATTGATCGGCTTGTTCTTCATTAAGCCAATTCGGACTGAGGGCGATCGCGAAATGGTTAAGTAGCGCGATCGATCGCCATCAAGCTCTAGAGAGTATCAAGAAACGCCAAGAGGGTGCCATGCTTTAACCAGCACGGCACCCTCTTTTTCATTGCTATTTATCACTAACGAATCCAGAGCGCTAGCCCGCCGCCCTTACCTCTAGCGGCAATGTAGTCAGGCTCTACGATAAAAAAGGTAAAAAAGGCCTGATCTTTAAGAGATTGAGCCTTAAATGTTTGGTTGCGTTCTGCGCCGCCGCGTATAGACCCTGTGTAAAGCCGCAGGGGGCCGAGCTTGGCTTGCAGAGCTGTAAAGTCAAAGCCCAGGCTATTGGTGTTAGGCCAGAAACGAGTTGGGCCAGTGAGTTGCAGCTTAATTGGCCCTATAGTCACTGCATTTTCTACAGTGCCGAATAGCCCAGAGGCCGTGTCTTCGTCACTACTATAGGTAATCTCAATATTGAGAAAGCGCGGTAAAAAGCGGCCCTTACCCGGCTTTTGAATAGGCGTTGAGGTGGGGCGAGGTCTTACTTTCTGGGTGCCTGAAACGAAGCCTAGTCGCCAAGAGCCTATAAACTGATTGTATTGGTAGAGGCGTTTAGAATGCTTACTTTGCTTTTCAGCAGCGATGAGAGCGCTCACCACGTCTTCAGTAGCAGGCCTATCATCACCCGCTTGCAAATAGCGAACGGCGCTATCAAGTACCGCTACTACCATTGTGCTGTCCATCATGGCCCTATTTACACCCTAGAGTTTTCAACACATTCTTGGTCAGATTGAAACTTGGTCAGATTGAAAGCACACTTGATAAGGTTAAGGCATAGTAGCGAAAAAAGGTAGAAACGCTATCCTTGACACCTAAATTTTTCAAAAGGGCTCTCATATATGACTACGGCTGACCGTGCAAGCACTCGCCTAGATACTTACCAGCGTCTTTGCACCCCTCAAAAACACCGCCTAGAGCGCATTCATTTGGAGGTCACGAATGTGTGTAATTTTAAGTGCGAGTTTTGCCCTGATGCCATTATGGAGCGCAGGCGGGGGCATATGGATTGGGCACTACTAGAGAAAGCTTTAGATGAAATTGCAGAGCATCGGTTAGCGAAGATTGTGGCTTTTCACCTGATGGGCGAGCCGCTGATTTATCCGCCTATTTTTGAGGCGATCGCCCTCGCCCTAACCCGCAAGCTCAACCTCCACCTCACCACCAACGGCAGCACCTTCCACATCCGCCCCGAGCACATCAACAAGCTCGTCATCTCTGGCATTCCCAAAGTCACCATTTCACTGCAAACCCCAGATCCCGACACTTTCATCATTCGCGGTGCGCCACCTATGCTCCAGCCAGAGCAGTACTTTGATGGCATCACTCGCTACGTTCAGGCTAATTTAGCAGATAAAAATTCGCCCACTCGGGTGCATCTCAAATTTCTAGATACAACGCCCCATCCTTTTTTAGTGCCGCACAAAACGATGCATGTGGTAGACGGGAAAGAACAGATGCAAAAGCAGTTGAGAGAATGGTGTAATAGGCTTCTTTCAGGCTCTCCCAATAAACCTACAGCGACAGAATTAGAACAGAGAATATCCAAGCACAAGCCGGGTCGCTGGCAGGTTATAGAACTTACCCCAAAGCTTGCCTTGGAAACCTTCCCGCTCGACAGCTGGGGCAATGTAGAAAGCACCACCGTTATCCCCGCTAGCTTTGGCTACTGCAACGGCACCACCGACCAAGCAGGCATTTTATATGATGGCACCGTGGTTCCCTGTTGCAAAGACTACGATGGTAAAATCCCCTTAGGCAACTTAAACAACAGTTCGCTCAGCGATATCTTAGACCGTCAATCGCCTGCCTGTGGGCTCCGAAAAGGCTTCGACAAATTTCAGGTCACCCACCCTGTATGTAAGCAGTGTATGGGCGCAGATACTAGACAAAAGTCGATGCTGCGTCAGCTAGGTTCGATTGCTTACTTTAAGGCATACAACCCCATCATGAAAAGGCTTAAGCCAGGGTGGGGAGAAGTGTAGGGTAAGCTGATCTTGACCTTTACCTTACCGATAACCTAACACCTCAAATCAAAGACGGTAGAAAACCCTTAACTCAGCACTAGCAGCTCTCAACCGTCCGCTGCATTTGAATTGTTAGGCAGCAACATCTACCAATTCACCCGAAGAACAAGGCTCAGGAATCGATTCACCTCTTTCACATAAACCTTCAAGATGAAACTCAACTGCTTCTTTGACAAGTTCTAGAGCCTCTTCGCGCGTTTCGCCGACCGCTACACAACCAGGCAAGTCTGGAACATAGACGCCATAACTTGTCTCTCCCTTCTCAATAACAACCATGTACCGCAATTTTTGATTCATTTCACTTCAATCCAGCTTGCTTGAGAATACTGTTCAATGTACCAGGAGGAATGTTGTTCCAGCTTCGAGCAATCTTTCACTTCTGCTGCAAAGTAGCATTCAAATGGGAAAGGAACGCTCGTATTGCTCAGTTGCGATATCCCAGCTCCGACATCCTCACCGTTAGTTTTGCCGATCTTCACCAGATCGGGCATTGCCTCATTGGTAAGAACGTAGATTGTTTCAGGCATAGTTTACAAAGCTCCCGAATTGAGATTCAGCAACATACTAGAACGACTCCTGTCTTATGTTCAGCCAAATCTGGTCAGATGTAACAATGTCTTCAGGAATTCCTTTCGACCAGTACGAGACATTGCTCAAGAAATCGTGGATAAAATCGATATTTAGGTCTTCTCGACAGTCAGTGAGGGTGAATTTGTCTTTGCTCCACTTCATGGGCGATCGCTCTCCCCAAAAGGCAAAACATTGTTTTGCATCTCATCACTTAAAAGACAGTCCAATCTTTATGACGGTACCTTTGCCCGCACCGCCTTAAACATCCCAAACCGACAGAGCCCGCTGCCAAACGCCAAACGCATTAATAGCAGCGTCGGCACCTCTCGCACAGACTTAATGAAGCCAGAAACCCCAAACTTCACCAGCCCCTGCGGGCGAATAATTCCCTGCCAAATTGAATCAATCCAGGAGGGCAGCGTCTCCTGCGACCAGTCCGCCGTCTCTACTTGGCCCTTTACCATGCCAGTTTCCTCCAACAGCTCAGAAAACCCCTCAATGCTAGAAAACTCCGGATGCGACCACTGATCGAGCAGCTGCTTCATTACCGGCTTCTCCCACCAGTTCAACGGCTTGCGGCGGTCATCCCGCT
>JBGTGK010000381.1:0-1770 GCA_041746795.1 Phormidesmis sp. | reverse complement strand
AGCGTCACTGCTTGCTCGACGCCCGATACGACGGCAAGTCGGCCCGTACCCGAAGCTACAGAAGCTGCTGTCGCGAAAGCCCAGGGACATCTGAGCGACCAAGAGATCGATATGGATGTGCTCTCTCAGCAGGGCGAATCGCGAGCGCGAGTAAGTGGTGACCCCATTAACGGTGCAACCTAGCGGCTAGCTTTTTTAAGGAAGGACCCCCCGCAGCCTGTAATTTTTTTGTTGGCAGCGGGGTGTCAGATGTCTAAGGTTGTGGTGGTGAAATGGCTACTTAGCAACCTCATCAGCGCGTTTGATCAAGGTCTCTGGTATAGTCACGCCCATTTGTTTGGCCGATGCTGGATTGACAGATAGCCGCATCACCTCTACAAACTTCACTGGCAAATCTCCTGGCCTGCTGCCTTTAAGCACTTGAATAACCATATCGCCAGTTTGACGACCGACGTCATCGTAGTTAAGGCTAAGACCTGCGATCGCCCCCTTGTTTACCGCTTCCGTATCCCCGCCAAACACCGGCACATCATTGTCCTTTCCCACCTGAATCACTGACTCTAGCACCGATGCTACCGTTGGGTCGGTCTGCACATAAATCGCATCGACAGCGCCCACCAGCTTGCGTGTAGCCTCAGCCACTTCATTAGGCGCTTCCACGCTGGCCTCTTTCACGGCTGTGAATCCCTGCTTGGGTGCTTCCGCTTTTAGCAAATCTACAAGACTTACCGAACTATCATCTTTGGCGTTATACACCACGCCTAAGGTCTGCGCCTTTGGCAGAATTTCTTTAATTAAAGAAAGGTATTGACCCATAGGAAAGCGATCGCTCACGCCGCTAACATTACCACCCGGCCTGTCTACGTTCTTTACAAGGCTTTCATCAACTGGATCGGCAGCGGCTGAAAATATGATCGGAATGTTTTTTGTCGCCGCCACTGCCGCTTTGGCGCTCGGGAGGGCGATCGCCACAATCACATCCGGTCTCGCCTTTGCATACTTGCTGGCAATCTGCGCCGCCCTCACCGGATTGTGCTTTGCGCTCAGCCATTCCCACCGCAGGTTTTTACCCGCTATGTAGCCTGCATCCGCCAGCGTCTTTTTCAGTCCATCACGCACCGCATTAAAAGACGGCTGCTCTGCCATTTGGGTCACCGCTACAAAAGGCATATCGTCGGCATTACCCACTGTAGGCGCACCGTTTCGACAGCTCACAAGCGAGAAGCTAAGCGCGCTGATTAAGCTCACCAAGGCCAAAGTGGCCAAAGTCATAAGCCTAGCGCGATCCTTAATAAATGCGGCTGAAAGCATAGCCTTAATAAATCTCTTTTATTTCTGGTCGGAGGGCACCGTTGCGGCCACCATGCCCAGCGCAAGGTAGGCAGTCCCTATCACATATTTCTGCCTAATCATCAGCACCGCCGCCGCTAACCCAAATGAAATGAGGGTTGTGCTATCCGTCATACAACAGCTCTAATTCAAACAAACGAGCGAAACCAACGTTTATAGCTTTACGCTAAGCAGATTCTAAGTGAGAAATCGGAATTTGTTCAGCTCTATCAAAAGCCTCTCGTCGAACAGTTAGCTCTCAAGCTCAGTGACTTCATAAGAGGCTAGCTGATATTGACGGATACACTAGCGCCTAGTCACCACCGTATTGAGCTTTGAGTTCGGCTACGCGGTCGTCGTCTATTTTTTGAATCAGCACGGGTGGCACGTCAAACTTACGACCTGCTTTGAGAATGCTTAGGTCAGTTGCCGCCGCCATCG
>JBGTGK010000380.1:0-19113 GCA_041746795.1 Phormidesmis sp. | reverse complement strand
GACAGCTATTTACATACGGGGCAGGAGCTGTTTCGGATTTCGGCGGGGCTGAGGCGGGAGGCGAAGGCGGAGATTAAGGCGGTGCTGTGACTTCGGCTGCGCTCAGTCAGCGTGATCATTGGGGCTGAAGCGTGATCACTGGAGCTGGCCCGAGGGCTGAGCGCAGTCGTTCGCCTTGGCGTTCCACAGGAATAGCCCGGATATTGGAGGGAAAACCGTACTATAATGATTCTTTTGATTGCTGGGCCGATTTCGCTGGCCTGATTTTGCTATGGTTTTACCGATTGTCGCTATTATTGGTCGCCCTAATGTGGGCAAGTCGGCGCTGGTGAACCGTTTTGCGGGCGGGCGGCAGTCGATTGTGTTTGACCAGCCGGGAGTGACGCGTGATCGCACCTATCAACCCGCATTTTGGAAAGACCGCGATTTCTTAGTGGTAGATACTGGTGGCCTAGTATTCGACGACGATACTGAGTTTTTACCCTTTATTCGCGAACAGGCCATGGCGGCGCTGGTAGAAGCTTCAGCTGCAATATTTGTAGTAGACGGGCAGTTTGGCCCAACTGAGGGCGATCAGGAGATTGCTTCGTGGCTACGCACTCAAAAGGTGCCGGTGCTGCTTGCGGTTAATAAATGTGAGTCGCCTGATGAAGGCATTATTCAGGCAGCGCAGTTTTGGGAGGTAGGGATGGGCGAGCCCTATCCAGTGTCGGCGATTCACGGCAGTGGCTCCGGAGAGCTGCTTGATGAGCTAATAGAGCTTTTGCCGCCGACTGATGAGCTAGAGGAAATTGAAGAGTATAAGGTTGCGATTATTGGTCGGCCCAACGTAGGGAAGTCGAGTATGCTGAATGCCTTTGTGGGCTCGGCGCGATCGATTGTCAGCCCGATTTCAGGGACGACCCGAGACTCTATTGACATGGTGGTGACCAGGGATGACAAGCGCTACCGGCTGATTGATACGGCGGGCATTCGGAAAAAGAAGAACGTGGATTTTGGGCCAGAGTTTTTTGGCATTAACCGAGCGTTCAAAGCGATCAAAAGGGCCGACGTGGTGCTGCTGGTAATAGATGCCCTAGACGGTGTGACTGAGCAGGATCAAAAGCTGGCCGGGCGAATTGAGGAAGAAGGTCGGGCCTGCGTGATTGTGGTGAATAAGTGGGACGCGATTGATAAGGATTCCCACACGATTTATGAGTTTGATAAAAGTATTGAGGCGAAGATTCACTTTTTGGGCTGGGCAAAGCGCCTGTATGTGAGTGCGCTGACGGGTCAAAGGCTACCGAACATTTTAGACGCGGTAGATGCCTCGGTAGAACAGCACCGGCGGCGAGTGACGACCTCGGTTGTAAACGAGGTGATTGCAGATTCTACGAGCTGGCATACGCCACCGACGACCCGGCAGGGGCGGCAGGGACGAATTTATTACGGCACTCAGGTTCGCGCTCAGCCGCCCACATTTGCAATGTTTGTCAACGATCCTAAGCTGTTTGGTGAGAGCTACAGGCGCTATATGGAGAAGCAGTTTCGTAAGAATCTGGGCTATGACGGTACGCCGATTCGGCTGCTGTGGCGCGGTAAGAGTATGCGGGACTTAGAAAGGGCGGCGGGTGCGAACCGGGCGACTAAGGTATCGCGGGCAAATTAGGGTTCAAGGCGGATAGCCCGCTGGGTGGCCCAGAGCTGGACAGGTGACCTGGACGGGCGAGACGCCTATCCCGCAAGAGATAGTGGATAAATGGATTTACTGCGATCGCTTCCCATCGGCCTATACATGGAGCAGCCCGTTACCTGGCTCCATCGAATCGACGCGCGCGTAAAAGTCGCCTGGCTGACGAGCCTGCTGCTGGCTCCGATACTGGCTAATATGTCTTGCCGAGTTGCCATTGTTGTATTTTTGGTGCTGCTGACGATTAGCGCTCGTATCCCATTGCGGGTGTGGCGGCAGCAAATGGGCTGGCTGCTGTTAATTGGTGTGATAGTAACCGGGCTGCTGCTGTTGATGCCTGATGGCATAGCAATTTCTCAGCAGCCTCGGCTGCCGACAGCGCAAACCCTGGAGCAGTGGCCAGATAGCTCGACCCCGCCAGAAGTATTGCCGCAAGTGCCGCGTGCGACTAGCTATCGGTATGACATTGTTGACGTTGATATTGCTAAACGGCCTCTTGACTTGGGGATTCATATTACGCAGCGATCGCGCCGAATTGCGATTAGCTTCAGCACCCTAATATTTACGTTAATCTACGCATCCACACTGTTTTTATTAACCACAGCGCCCGAAGAAATGACCGAAGGCATAGAAGATCTGATGCAGCCGCTCAAGCGTTTTGGCCTGCCGGTGACGGAACTTGCGCTGACTTTGACGCTGGCGCTGCGGTTCATTCCGCTGGTGCTAGAGGAAGTTCAAAATTTGGTGAGATCGGTCACCACGCGAGCGATCAAATGGCAAAAGCTAGGCGTACGTGGGTCGATTCAGATTTGGCTGATGGTGGCCGAAAGGCTGATTGAAAACCTGCTGCTGCGAGCCGAGCAGATCGCTAGCGCGATGCAGGTACGCGGTTTTACCAGCCCTGACACGCATCGGGTAGTGTGGCATCAGCTGCGACTGCGCTGGTGGGATTGGCTGGTGCTGAGCGGGTTGGGCCTGTTTTGGTGGGGCCGCATTATGTTTGGAGGCGTTGCTTGAAGCCACAGCCCTGCGAGCTTTTTTTTTGGCGATCGCTCCCGCTAAAACAGCGAACGGGATCAGATATTTTTGCCGCGCTGTTTCAACCTCAAACCACGCAAACAGGGGAGGCAGGCATTGCAACTTTGCTAGAGAGCCCCTATCCACTACCCCCCGAGTCCCTGTCTGAGCAAGCGACCGAAATGGCTCGCTATTCTATTTGTGCAGGCCCACCCAGAATAGATAAGCGTCGAATTCAGCGATGGACGCCTGGCATTGGTCAGGTATTGCCACTATTAGAAAAAATGGGTCAGTATCAGCCTGCTAAGTCGGTGGCTGACCAAGCAGCTGATCTGCCTGAAGGCTTGCCCTTTACAGGCGGCTGGCTAGGTTGGCTAGGTTACGACTGTGCCTGGGAGATTGAGCGCCTACCCTGGTTAAAAGAAGACGCTTTACCGTTTCCGGTGGCCTTTTGGTACGAACCGGCTGAGTTTGCGGTGTTGGATCATCATACTCAACAGCTTTGGCTGGCAGCCGAAACGACGGACGGCTTAGCGAATATGGCCCTCCAATCTGCTAGCGCTCCTCTATTTTATATAGACGGAAATACAGACAAGCCTAGTTCTCACAATAGTTTTCACGGTGAGCACACCTACGACCTGCGGTTTGAAACGGAGCAGGCCGAATTTGAACAGGCAATCGGGCGGGCAAAGGCACATATCACAGCAGGCGATGTCTTTCAGGTTAATCACTCGCTGCGGTTTCAGGCGCAAACGACGCTGCCAAGCTGGGAGATATACAAGGCTCTACATCACATTAATCCTTCTCCTTTTGGGAGCTACTGGCATACGCCCTGGGGCGCAGTCGTCAGCTGTTCGCCTGAGCGGCTAGTGAACCTGAAGGCGGGGATAGCACAGTCAAGGCCGATTGCCGGGACTCGGCCCCGGGGGAGAACGGCTGAGGAGGATAGGGCAGCGGCACACGAGCTGAAGAGCGATCGCAAAGAGCGAGCCGAACACATCATGCTAGTAGATTTAGAGCGTAACGACTTAGGCCGCGTGTGCAAATGGGGATCCGTACAGGTTGAGGAGCTGATGGCGGTTGAACGCTACAGCCATGTGATGCATCTGGTAAGCAACGTGGTGGGAGAACTTGCAGGCGATCGCTCAGTCGCTCAGCTAATTGCCGCCCTGTTTCCGGGCGGAACCATCACGGGCTGTCCAAAAGTTCGATGTATGGAAATCATTGAAGCCATAGAGCCTGTCCGACGTAGCTTATTTTATGGCTCCTGCGGATACTTCGACCGACGCGGACGGCTAGATTTGAACATTTTGATTCGTACCCTGCTGATATCGCCTGCTGAACCGACGGGCTTAGCGAATTTAGCCAGTGAATCACACAGTGAAGTACGCACCGTGTGGGGTCAAGTAGGGGCGGGTATCGTTGCCGATAGCGAACCCGCCCGAGAGTGGCAGGAGTCTTTGCAAAAAGCTAAAGCCCAGCTATTAGCGCTAGGACTCTAGCCCGGTGATATCAATTACGCTTTGGGTATAAATACTTTACTGGGTCGGATTTCCCAGATAGCCGTCCGGAGAATCTCTGACGCAATTGCCCGTAAAACGCTGTAGACTCGTCATATGGAGCACCCACTAACAGCCTGAATGAGCACAGAAACCTATCTAAACCATCCTAATTTCGGTTTGCTTTTTAGGATCTGTCTTGTCGGCGAGGGACAAGAACTTTTTGCCACACTGTATGCACATCGCCTGTTCTTTTTGGTGAGAAATGACGTTGGCGGTCTGTCTTTTGAACCTACGGGCCGAGTGGAAGCCAAGCAGCTCATAGAACAGCGCCTGAGAATTATTCGTCGCACGGGACAGCAAGACGAGTACGATCGGCTGCAAAAGTCTTATAAGCAGGCCTTTTGAACCTCAAAATACCTACTAGCTCATAAGCTGAAGTCATCCCTGCGTGCTGTCTCTCGCGAGCGGAAAGGCTATGGAGGAAAGGCTATGGAGGAAAGACTATGGAAAAAGAGACTGCTCAAGAAACGATAGAGGGCATAGCAACTGCTGAGGCTATTGGGTCGCGCCTGCAAAAAATAGAGCCTCTCATTCCAGCCCATGTGAAGCTGGTTGCGGTCACTAAAACCTTTCCCGCAGAGGTCGTGAGAGCAGCTTACGCTGTAGGCATCCGAGATTTTGCGGAAAACAAAGCGCAAGAAGCCCTGGCAAAACAGGCACAGGTCAGTGATCTTACGGATGCTGTCTGGCACTTTATTGGTCACCTACAGTCCAACAAATCTCGCAAGGTGCTGGAACATTTTGACTGGATTCATTCTGTCGACAGCCTGAAGCTAGCAACCCGGCTTGATCTACAGGCCGCAGAACTGGGCAAGCGCCCGACCTGTTGCTTGCAGGTAAAGCTAGCATTAGATCCTACCAAGGAAGGCTTTGAGCGCGACGAGCTGATGGCCGATTTGGCTGACTTAAACGAGCTAAGACACTTAAATATTGTCGGGCTCATGGTGATTGCGCCCTACGGATTGCCTGATGAAGAGACGCAGGCAATTTTTGCGGCGGGAAAGGCTTTGGCGGTTGAGATTGAGCAGGTTGCTAAAGAGCAAGGACTAAGCCGGATTGCCATGGACGAGCTTTCGATGGGAATGTCAGGAGATTTTGAATGGGCGATCGCCCAAGGTGCTACCGTGATAAGGCTTGGCAGTAGCTTGTTTGGACATCGGCAGACACGCATCAAGCAGTAATGCTGCCGGGATATGGGCAGTATATTTCTAAATTGCTCAAACAACTGATAGCTGATAGCAGGCAGGTTCGAGCAATCTGGGAGAATAGCTAAAAAAAGGCTTGACACAATCCTTGAAGCATGGGGTAATGCTTGTGAACCTAGTTTAATGGTTAGATAAAGCAGAGCCCTTGGTTCTGGTGACTGACTTTAGAACAATCGCGATATCATCAACCCGCTTTTATCTCGAAGCATTTACTATCTGATATCAAAACCTTGTTCTGGGGCCATAAATCCTCATTTTGATTTTTCTTTCGGCTATCTGCTTGCGGTTTGCCGAGTGGAATTATTTTCAAAAGGGATTGAACTTTTACCAGAAATGTTTTAGGTTGATTGCCACAACTTACGCGGTGGCACGTTTGTCTGGGTCGAATGATTAGTACAAATGTTTACACATTTTTGCCAAGTCGTCAAAATATATCGTGTTGGAGCACAAGTGAATGAGTGGTCTTTTTGGGAAGATAAAGGACTTTGTTGGATTGAACGATCCGGCTGATTACGAATACGAATACGAGGAAGAAGGCGAAGAGTATCAGAGCCTTTACGAAGAAGAAAATAGCGAGCCCGAAACGATAGCTGCGCCAATTCCGCCTGAGGAAACGGCTCGGCCCGCCCGTCGTCGCATCCGCGAGAGAGTTTTGTCAACTGATTCTGGAATGGTGTCAATGAATAACGTAATTGGAATGCCTGGTGCGATAAACGGAATGTCGGAAGTGCTGGTAATGGAGCCTCGCACGTTTGAAGAGATGCCTCAGGCGATTCAGGCTTTGCGCGAGCGCAAGTCGGTTGTGCTTAACCTCACCATTATGGATCCTGACCAGGCTCAGCGGGCTGTTGACTTCGTTGCAGGCGGCACCTACGCCATGGACGGACATCAAGAGCGCATCGGTGAGAGCATTTTCTTGTTCACACCTAACTGTGTTCAGGTCAGTATGCCTTCTGAAGGTGAAGATGGCTTTACCGGGCAAGAGCCTGTAAGTGCTCCTCGTCAGGCAGCTCCAACACCTGCATGGGCTACCGAGCAGATTGCTCGCATGGCCTAAGGGCTAGTGAAGCCTCTGCAAAGCCTTTGAAACGATCTCTAGACGATCTCTGGGTCAAACTCTGGGGCGACAAAATGCAGGCTATAAGCTGAGCGGTGCTTTTAAATTTTAAAACAGCTTGAAAAATCGCGTTTGCAAATGGAAAGGACACTTCATTTTCTTGTGAACCATTCGCGGTATGCTGTGAAGAGAGTTATTAGAGCTGTGATCTTTTGCCTGTAAGACTTGGCATGATTGGTGGCGGGGTAATGGGCGAAGCTCTGTTATCCCGCCTTCTTTCTCAGGGACTGTATGCCCCTGATGAAATTATCCTGGGCGAGCCTTCTCCCGAGCGTCGGCAGGTGCTCTCTGAGCAGTACGCTGTGAAAACAACGGGCAGTAACCGAGAGGTTATTGAAGCGAGCCGGGTGATTTTGCTGGCCGTTAAGCCTCAGATTTTCAGCTTGGTCGCTAAAGATTTTCAGGGCGCACACTGCGAAACGCCGCCCTTAGTACTTTCAATTTTGGCGGGGCTGCCGCTGGCTACCCTAGAGGATGCGATGCCGGGCTGGCCGGTCGTGCGGGCGATGCCCAATACGCCTTCTACGGTAGGGGCTGGGATGACGGCGATCGCGCTCGGTAGCCGCACGTCACCACGGCAAGGTGATCTAGCTCACGAAATATTCTCAGCGGTCGGTCAGGTGGTGCAGGTGCCTGAGGGCATGATGGACGCGGTAACCGGTCTTTCGGGCTCTGGCCCTGGCTATATATCAATTGTGATTGAAGCCTTAGCTGATGGCGGTGTGGCCTCAGGGCTGCCGCGATCTATTGCCAATCAGCTGGCGATACAAACCGTGCTTGGCACCGCTCAGCTGCTGCAAAAAACCGGTATGCATCCGGCAGAGCTTAAAGATCGGGTAACGAGTCCTGGTGGAACCACCATTGCTGGGATTGCCTGTTTGGAGGAGCTGGGGATGCGCTCGGCCCTGATCGAAGCGGTGAGGACGGCAAGTTCGCGATCGCGCGAACTCGGAAAGCCCGAAAATTCAGCCCAAAATTCAGCCCAAAATTCAGCCCAGAGCCCGCCCAACCAAACCAACTGACCGTAACTGCCTTGCGCCATGCCTCCCGAAGATTCCAACCGTTCTGAAAATACCAAAAAGCCTAACGGTTTTAGCTACGAATACTCGCCAGCAGAGAGTTCTGCTGGCAGCGCTGCTAACGATCCGACCGATGACTCTGGACGCGATGATTCCGAACGTAGCGATTCCGAAGAGCGTGACGGTTTTGGACGTAGAGAGGAACCTTCACAGAACCCTAACGAAACGCTGCCCAAAAGACCGCTAGGCCTTCAGCGCTCTGACCGGAGCAGTCGCTTCTCAGCCTCTGGCATACCGCCCGCTCCGGCTTCTACATTCGGCAGCTCAGGCGAGGGGTTATCGCGGCGCTCAGGCGCTCAGGCTGATATAGAGCAGCTGGTTAAACAGGGGCTGCAAGACTTAGAGCGGCAAAAACAGGCTTTACAGCGCGATATAGAACAGCTAGAGCGGCAAAAAGAACGCTTAGAGGCGGAAATGCGCTCTAGCTTTGCGGGAGCCTCACAGGATATTGCTATTCGGGTGCAGGGCTTTAAGAACTATCTGCTCGGCAGCTTAGAAGATTTGGTGACGACGGCTGAGGAGATGAATTTGACGCCACCCGCACCCACCGCGACAGAGCCGTCTATTTCTACGGCATCTTCTGGCCCTGATGAAGCTGAGATCGTGCCGTTGGCAGCTCAGCGGTTTGCTCAGCAGCGCGATCGCATTAATAGCCTGTTAGACCAGTACCGTACCCGCCCCGACTACTACGGGCCGCCCTGGCAGCTGCGTCGCACCTTTGAGCCTATTCACGCTGACCGCACCTCCAACTGGTTCTTTAATCAGGGCGGACGGGGCGCTGTAAAAAGCATGGGCAGCCGCCTGCAAAACGTGATGGTAGCCTCTGCGGCCATTTCCTGTATGCACGCTATTTACAGCCAGCGGCTGTGCGTGCTGGTGCTAGCGACCACACCCGAACGACTGGGCGAATGGCGGCGCTGGCTGCAAGACTGCTTAGGAATTGCCCGCGCTGACTTTGGCACGAATCGCGGGGTAATGCTGTTTGAGGCGGCTGAACCCATGATCCAGCGCGCCGAAAGACTGCTCGACAGCGGCAGAGTTCCGTTTTTGATTATGGATGAAGCCGAAGAAAAGGTCAGCCTTTCCTTACTTCAGTTCCCGCTTTGGTTGGGGTTTGCACCTGACCCAGCAAACCCCTCTGCTGACTACGATTACTACTAATGATGCCCCCTTAAATCCCCTTAAAAATTAGCTGCTATGCCTGCGCTTACTGTTGTGATCGTGCTGTTAGGTCTACTAGCAGCTTACTTACTAGGTTCTATCCCAACCGGCTTTTTATTAGCAAAAGCGCTCAGGGGCATTGATATTCGCGAGCATGGCTCCGGCAACACAGGCGCAACCAACGTGTTCCGAGTCATTGGCAAAGGTGCTGGGATAACAGCGCTAGGCATTGATTTGGTTAAAGGAGCCTTGGCAGTGCGAGGCATGATGGCGTTCGTCAGCTTTCTGCTGCCAGCTTCTGTTGCAGCAGACGAAGCTTGGACGCATTGGGTTTACATATTGGCGGGCTTATTAGCCATTCTGGGTCATAGCAAATCGGTATGGCTAGGATTTACCGGCGGAAAATCAGCAGCGTCTGGCTTAGGCGTCCTGTTGGCACTATCTTGGGCGGCAGGCTTAGGCGTTGCAGCGGTCTTCGGTACGGCATTGGCCATCTCTCGGACGGTTTCTGTCGGTTCCATCGCCGCCGCACTATCTGTGCCGATATTTATGGCGAGTCTACACCAGCCTTTGCCTTACGTGGTGCTGGCGAGCGCAGGTAGCTTCTACGTAGTGTTTCGCCATCGCAGCAATATCGCTCGCCTGTTTTCTGGCACCGAGCCCAAAACATTTGGCAGCTAGAACTCAGCTAAAAATCAGCTAAAAATCAGTTGCGCTCCAACCAGCCTCTCATTTTGCCAGGGTTTAGCAGCCCGTACGGATCTACCTGTTCTTTGAACCTGAGCTGGTTTTCATCAACGGTTTTGCGTCCGCCGTCTTCTAATAAATAGGTGTGAGGGTTAGCGATAAACGCGCCCTTTTCTTCGTGGTAGCGGATGATTTCGTTGAGGCGCTCTGCCGACGAGTAGCGGACGAGCTGTAGCGCGGCTGGGAGAATTTTGCCCTGCACTCGGATGTACTCTAGGTGCATCATTACCTCGTCACCAAAGTGCTCGTACATATGCTGCATCAGCTTTAGGTCAGGGTCGTAGGGAAATACCGTTTGTAGATAGGTGAGACTATCGTCTACGTTGCGAGCGTGAAGCGTGGTGTGGTTCCAGGTAAATTCGGCAATGGCCGCTCCTTTATTGGCGGCTTGGGCGTCTTTGTAGTCAGTGATCGCGCCTTTCCATTCTTTAACAAGGTCATTTACTGCCGCCCTATCGCTGTCGGAAACAATCAGCAAAGCGGCAGCTTTCCCATCAGGCAGCGCATCTTGTAAGGCTGCAAAGTAGCTAGGAATAGGCCAGGCGTGAATGCTAATAAGCTTTGTGACAATGCCATCGGCGTTGCCTAAGGATTGGCCGAAGCGGGCGGCCTGCATAAAGCTATCGAAGGTGACAATGACTTCAGCCCAAGGGTAGGCAGGCCCCAAGGGGATTTCGAGTTCAGTGATGATGCCATTAGTGCCATAGGCGTGGCTCACCTGATGAACGGCGTCACCACGTAGTTCTATGACCCGAGGAGTGTCTTGTAAGGTGACGACGCGGACGGCTTGGAGATTGCCTCGATCGGCTAGCTGGCCGTACATAACAGAGCCAATGCCGCCGCTACCGCCACCGATAAAGCCGCCAATCGTTGCGGTTCGATAGGTAGAAGGGGACATCCGAATTTCCCAGCCTTGGGGTCGGCTAACGCGATCAATTGCAGCTAGCTTTGCGCCTGCTTCTACGCAGGCTATGCCTGGTTTGATCCACTTCACTGCGTTCATTGCGCTCAGGTCTAAAATGACGCCGCCTGCTAGGGGAATGGCTTGCCCGTAGTTGCCAGTGCCTGCGCCGCGTACGGTAAGCGGTACCTTAGCCGCTACACATGCCCCGGCGACTTCTAATACCTCGCTCTCAGTTTTAGGTCGCACGACTAAGTTACCTACTTTGTCTTGAAGCTGCTCCGTCAAAATAGGGCTGAAATAGTAGTAGTCCTTAGAAAGCTTATTGACTTGAGTGGGGGCGAGCAGCGTTTCGATTGGGCTTAACGCGTCAGCAAATGCCTGCCAGTTAGTCGATTGGGAAGTGGATTTAAGCTGTGATAAAGAATGTGCTGATGAGGGCATACAAGCAAGGAATAAGGATAAAAGAAGATTATAGTCGCTGAGCAAACTTGAAGAATTATCAGCTCTAGCTAAGCGTCTGCCTACGGCTATCTCATAGCCTGTAGACAATCTAATAGCAGACAACCCAATAACATATTCATATATTCAGAGAAAACCTAGCTATGAACCAAAACAGAGGCTTTTTGCTAAGCTATTTGACTTTTCGTTTTCCTCATTTATTGCCCCGCAAGTCGTCGGTGTTCTCTACGCGCTATGACTGATTGCCGGTGTTTTGGTTGCGTTATTTTCTGTTCTCACTGTTATCCGACAGAGCTTTGCCGCCGGTTTGGGAACTTTAGCAGCTTCGCTGTTTGGGCTGTTGATTTACGCCGTTTTCCTGAGAATTTCTTGAGAAAACTTTATAGCGCTCATTCGCACCGCAGAAAGTACGCGCATACTGGCAGAAAATGTACTGAATAGTACAGCACCTAATGACTTGAACGCCTAATTAAGGTGATCTCACGGAGAGAGAACCCGCTACATACTGTTAATTATCAATAGATAAGCACACTGCTTTACCACCCCTTTATCACCCATACCTGCCGCTTGGATAAAGATTATGATGCCTGCTAGCCCTATCTCTACGTTTCCGCTGTGGCAGTATTTAAGTCAGCCTATTGGGCAAATCGATCGCAAGCCGATCGTCAGCCCTATGAGGTTTTGGCACGTTCAAAAGGTGCAATATATTGAGCGCTGCTGGGTAATGTCTTATACACCAAAGAAGCACGCTTCTTAAAGCTTGCTCAGTGCAGATCTTCACCGAGAGTTCCTAACAGCAGCGAGTGAAAAAACATAAACGGAAATGCCGCTAGTCGATGTTTGACTAGCGGCATTTTAGTGACTGTAGGCTGCATCAAAAGCTTAACGCAGGGACTGGCTCAGCTCTTGCTTTGCTTTTGACCAGTCAGCGATCGCAGGACTTAACCACAGCCAATTGTCGCCTAGCGACTTCTCGTTAAAGTCAGCAGGCGCTTCATTAATTACCTTTGTATAGGCGGCTACTGCCTGATTTAAAAGTCGGTTGCGCTCGTTTGGATTGATTTCTATTTTGGATAGCGCTAGCGACGACATGGCCACACCCGCATAGGCGTTGAGGATGTACTCATCAGCCGGTTTGTTAGAAAAGTAAATGTTCTGCGCGTCGGGCTGGCGAGCTGCCAGATCAATTGCCTGCTGCCAGCTCTTTAAAGCGAGTTCTTCACGACCCACAGCATACTGAGCAAAGCCTAGCGCCATCGAGATTTCCATCCAATCAGGCTCACTCTTTAGCGCTCTCGTCCAAGAGCGCAGCGCATCGGCAGCAGAATACTCAAGACTCCCTTGCTTTACTAAGCCCCACTGCGATCGCCCTTTTAAGAAGGATACAATCACATCTGCTTGCTGCTGCGTGGTAGCGGCATTCAAGGCCGTTAGGGCAGCACTGTACTCGCCCTTGTCTATCAAGGACTTAGTTGCCATGGTTGCGGCATCCAGGTTGCTATTGTTGAGCGCAACTTCCACCTGGGCGGGCAAGCTGAGTTCACTTACAGCCGCTGGTATCGCGGGCGCAACCGGCTGCGTTTGGCGAGCCCGCTGAAACCAGCTAACGGCGATAATGCTCAGCAGCACAACCACCGCCATCGAGGCAATAGCTGGCACCGTCAGCCGCTGAGTGCGCAGCGTATGGCTACGGGCAAGGCGTTTCCCGACTAGCGCGGGTGCTTCGCCTTCATTTGCAGAGCGGTCTATCCCTTCGGTAGGCTCTTCGGCGGGTGGAACCAGTCTGTGGCGAGGAGGCTGAGCCTGGGCGGACGGTTCAGGCGATGATGGCCAAGAGAGGGCCGTTGTCTGCTCTCCGTAAAATCCACGGGGTGTTTCTATTTCTTCTGGCACGCGCAGCTCTTCATCTACCTCAAGCTCACTGGTCTTCACCTGCAATAGGGGCGTTGAGAGCCTTTTTGCCATGGCGTCGGCTGGCTCAGCGTCTGCGTTATCCGTCAAATCCATATCAGATGAGAGCTTTTCGGATGACGATTTTTCAAATGGCAGTTCTTTAGACGTCAATATCGATTTTCCTCCTCGCGGAACTGGCCAGTCAATGTCGGCCAAGCCAGGCTCAGAAAACATGCCACCGAACGGATCGTTGTTGGAATCTAGCAGGCTGGCGTTTTCGCGATCGCCCGCAGTTCTCAGCAAGTAGCCATCAAACGAAGGCTGCATGTATAGCGTCGGCAGCGCCCAATAAAACTGATGAGAACCGTAAGCCGAAATTAATCCCTGGCGCGTCCGATTCAAACTTAAATCAATCGACTGCCCTTTCCTCAAATTGCGATACAGCAGCTGAGTGAAAGTGATCGCCACATGATCAGGAATGCGATCGGCCATGGCAATTACGCTGGGCATTCCTCGGTTTATTAGCGCCTGAGCCAGATTACGCTCCTGCCAACCCGGTTCGGTGCTAGAGCTATAGCCCCCCCGACAAGAGTTGAACACCGCTAGCTTAATGCCGTTGTTAACCAGCAGGCCAGCTAAATCTTCACCGCTTAGCCGCTCGGTCAGGCCAGTTTGACGACTAACCAAATAAAGATCGCCGCCCGCATTACCCAAGTTGCTGTGGCCCGCATAGTGCAAAACCTGATAGTTACCGCGATCTAGCTCTTGCGTTAGCTCAGCGCGTCCGGGCTGCTCCAATATCTTGAGCTGAACATCTAGCAGCGTGTCGTCATCTTCAATGCCCACCGGATGCAGCTCAGCGCGCAAGTGATACACCTCCTGCTTCAGTTCCAAACGCTCTTGATCGTCAGGGGAGGCAATCACCATCAATATTTTTAGCGCTTTGTCTGACTCGTTTCTTTTAGATAAATGAACAGAGTGGCCCTGCCGCCTGTCTAATATATAGCGTGAGAAAATAACGTCCGTACCCGTTGCCAGTGGCCGAGTGCCAGCGTGCAAGGCCTCCCAAGGCAGCTGCTGAAGACGGCTGTCCTTCATGCCAATTCTGAGTCGCAGCAAATCTTGACGGTTCTGCGCTACGCCTTGAGCCGTGATCCAACTGTCATGCAGCTGCCCTTTAAAGAGTTCATTGTGCAGGGTTTGCCCTAAATGAACCAGCGTAGCGACATCGGCACCTGCTCCCAAAGGGCTAGGATAAGGGCTATCTTGGCCCGCACGAGTGGGTAGTGCCTGGCGCTGCTGACCCTGCAATAGCCCTAGTAGCGGATCGTGCATAAAGGACTTCGTTTTTTCTAGCCACTGGGCAACCGGCCAGCGAACTTTTTCTTCGGCCAGCTGTACGCCTTTGGCTACATTTTCTGTGCGGATCAAGTACTGATCGCCGCCAACGGCAGTGATGGATATTTCAAATTCCTGAATCACAGCTGCTCTCACCCCTGGTATATCCTGATATGAAAGTTGGAATAGCCCTTTAAAAGCTTGGCAGGCCCTTCCATTTATGGGTTGTGTCTATGCACCGCTGCTACCCACTATTTTAAGCACTTTAGTTCATCCGGTGTGCCTGCCCTACTCAGCTATATAGCTTAAATAAATAGACGGGCAAAACAGCCTCTACGTACCCTAAGAAAAAGCTTGTTCCCTGCTTCTATGGTAAAAAGCAGGGTCTCTTTCGAAAACGTAAGGTAGGACAGTTACTCCCGTGCCCACTAACCCGCGCCTGATTAAGGGCTTACAAGCGGGCACTGGCCATCCTAACAATAGCTTACCCGCCAGGGTCAAAATAGCAGGCAGCACGGGGGCTCCTAGCCTCGCTAAAGATCTGAGCTGTCGGGCAAACCCGCTGTATATGGGCCTTGCGTCTGCTTACTCATGTCGGCTCGTGTCGATTGAGGCGATCGCGGTCTATCAAAAAAAGGATGGCTATCCCACCGGAGAAAACCTGCCCATTCATCGCAAGCCTAAGATGTTGAGTAGGATCCGCTCACCCGTCTGGCACCTCTTAAGCTTGGAAAGACCTCAGCTAAAGCTGGCCGAAAAGACACCAATAGAGACAACAGAGCGGCTTCTTTTGCCCAGCTTTTATGTCTTGCGATAGACCAATTCTAAAGCAAAGGTTAAGCCTCTCTCTCCCAGGTCGCATTTATACAGAAGCAGGATCTTTTGACTCTCAGGGTGACATAAACTATGTAAATAAATACATAGTTTTGTGAGATTCCGTTTGCTTTTTATGAGCTCAATGTCAGAGCCCCATGTCAGGGTTTGTTGAGTAACAAGCGTAACGGTAATCTAGCAAGGGTTGTAGTCTGGTTTATCTGTTTTCAACATCCTTAGCCTGGATTAATACTCGGATGACTTCCTTAAAGATTGAAGCCACCTCACCTTCTATTGGGACAGCGCTCACTTCACTATCCCCCCTAGCTTCTGAGCCTTCATCACTCAGCCAATTATCCGATCAGGCATTTGAGCAAAGCAATGGTGCTAGGTTGTCTAAGGTAGAAGTTCGGCGGAGCCTTAGAGCCTCGACCTTTGATGGCACATTCTCTTCAGTCTTTGAAAACATTGTTAAAGGCGTTTTAATTAGCAATTTTCTTCTGGGCCTAGGTGCAGGTGCCTTTGAAGTAGGCCTGCTCACTTCTATTCCCATGGTGGCGCACCTGCTACAACCCTTGGGCGCTTACTTTTCAGAGAAAACAACCAGTCGCCATGCCTACTGCCTGTGGATCTTTGGCACGGCGCGGCTGCTGTGGCTGATTCCGGCGGTAGGCATTTTTATGTACAGCCACGGCAGCCTGACGGCGCAGGCACTCACTTTCCTCACCATGGGCGTGCTGACGGTGAGCAATATTTTGGAGTCTGTTGGGTGTGCGTCGTGGATGAGCTGGATGGCAATGCTAGTGCCGGTTAAGCTGCGAGGCCGTTACTTTAGTCTGAGGCGATCGCTCTCTAGCCTGACGGCACTACTCACCATTCCGGTTGGCGGCTGGCTGGTTTCTCGCTGGATGGGCGGCGAAGTCGAAGGCTACGGGGTCGTGCTAATCGTCGCGGTGCTAATGGGCCTAGCGAGCCTGTGCTTTCAGTTCTATATGAGCGATGTGAACCCGCAGGCCGTTAAGAAATCAGTTGCAAAGAAGTCAGTCGCTCAAAAATCAGTGGCTGAAACGATTTCTGTAGAGCCGTCCAAACAGGCAGCCTCAGATCAGGAAAAAGTCTGCGAAGAAAAAGTCTTGGAGGCAAAAGTCGGGCCGGTGACCGATCTCTCTAAAAGTCGTAACTTTTTAATGTTGCTACTGTTCTTGGGCGTGTGGACTTTCAGCGTAAATTTGAGCGCACCTTTCTTTAACTACTATTTACTCGATACCCTGCATTTGGACGTCCAGTGGGTGACGCTGTACAGCAGCTTGAGATATGGCGCATTCTTTTTGGCGATTATGCTTTGGGGGCGTCTGGCAGACCGGATTGGCAATCGCCCGGTGCTGATTATCAACTGCGTTCTGGCAGCTATTATTCCCTTTATGTGGAGCTTTGCAGATGGCAGCCTCTACTCTGTTTGGCTAGCGCTACCGCTGCTACATATGGCCCAAGGAGGGACTTTTGCCGCGCTGGATCTGTGTTTGGCTAATATTCAGCTAGAGCTAGCACCGCTGGCTCGACAGTCAGTTTGTTTTGCGATCGCAGCCGCCGTCATGGGCGTTACGGGCGCACTGGGCACAACCGCAGGCGGCTACTTGGCCGAACTTTCTACCGTTGGATTACCTGCACTCTTTGCCCTTACAGCCATCGTTCGCCTTGTTAGCATCGCGCCTTTGCTCTTCGTCCAAGAAGATCGGGCGCTGTCTATTCGTCAGCTGTTAGATCAGCAGCGGCGGCGCGTTCCCCAAATTTGGCAGCTCGCCAGAATCAAAGCCTGAATTAAAGCCTAGAATGGCATTCTGTGAGCTATTTTTAGCGTCATCAGCATCAACTGAGCGGGCAAACTGAGCGGGCAGTGGAGTTTTGGGCATATGGTTGCGGCTTCTCGCAAGGCAGAATCAGAGGCAAACAAACTTGCTGAAGAACGAGCATTACAGATTCAGCAGATTATAGACAGCCTGCGTCCAGGTCAAAAGTCACTGGCCAAGTGGCGCTCTGGCCCGCTCGCGGTTTCAGCGGTGCCGGGTTCGGGCAAGTCTACCGGTATGGCAGCAGGGGCGGCGATCGCCATTGCTCATCACCAACTCCACGCTCGCAAGCAGCTAGTGCTCGTCACCTTCACCCGCTCAGCGGCAGCAAACCTCAAGGCCAAAGTTCGGCAGCATTTGCGATCGCTCTCCCTGCCGCTCAACAGCTTCGTTGTCCACACGCTCCACGGCCTCGCCCTCAACATCGCCAGCCGCCACCCTGAAATTTCAGGCATCAACCTTTCCCCCCTTGACTCAGAAGGCACTACTCTCGTTTCGCCGACGCAAAGCCACCGCCTGATTCGCACGGCGGTAGAGCGATGGATCGATGAAAATCCAGCTAGCTATCAAAGGCTAATTGAAGGTAACGACTTCGACGGGGAAGAGACCGAACGGCTGCGGCGGCAGTCTGTGCTGCGAACAGAAGTGCTGCCTGCTTTGGCCTATACCGTCATTCATGAAGCTAAAAGCTCGGGGCTGCTACCGGATGCCTTAGCCGAAGTTGCTCGGACGATGCGGGTAGCTGTGCCTGAAGGCGGGGCTGATTATGATGTGGTGGAGGTGGCAGCGGGCCTCTATGCTCACTATCAGGTTCTCCTCGCAGGTCGGGGGCTAATTGACTACGATGACATGATTTTGGCGGCGCTAAAAACGCTGGAGGAACCGGATATTCGCGACCTGTGGCAGAGCCGGGTGTTTGCCATTTTTGAAGATGAAGCACAAGATTCTTCGCCGCTGCAAACTCAGCTGCTGGAAGTGCTTGCGGTAGATCCTGAAAATCCTGATGGGCCAATTAATTTGGTGCGCGTTGGCGATCCAAATCAGGCGATTAACTCTACGTTCACGCCTGCTGATCCGGTGTTTTTTAACCAGTTTTGCGATCGCTGTCAGGAAGTTGGGCAGTTAGCGAGCATTGAGCAGGCGGGAAGGAGCTGCGATCGCATCATAGAAGCCGCCAACTTTACGCTCCACTGGGTGAATAAAAACGGCGCAAAACAGGCCTTTCGCAGCCAGGACATCTTACCGGTTGGCCCAAACGATCCGCAGCCTAACGCCAATCCAGCGCCGATCGGGAAAGGCGTAGAGTGGGTACGTCCGGCTAGCACTATCGAAACGGTGAAACAGCTGGCGCAAAGGGTGGTTGATGCGTTTGATGAAGATAGCAGCCTGAGCGCGGCGGTGCTGGTAAGAGAAAGCCGTCAGGGTAAGTTTTTGCGAGACATTTTAGAAGATCCTAAGCAGTTAGGGTTTGACTTTGAGGCGACGGGGATTGAAATTTATGATGTAGGGGCGCGCGATCGCAAAACCCACATCCCCCGCGAAATCCTCGACCTGCTGCAATTCATCGAACGCCCTCACTCCCCCGACAGCATCAAAGCCGCCCTCCGCGTCCTAGTCTCCCGACAGCTCATCCCTACTCAAGACTTAAACCCACTCGCCACCCATCCAGAACAGTTCCTGTATCCCGGCCCCCTCGACTCGCCGCCCCAAACGCCAGCCGCTCAGCAGGCTCGCCGCTATTGCGCCGCCCTCATCCGCGCTCGACTAGAGCTGCCCGCCTACCACCTCATCCCTTTTTTGGGCCTCACCCTCGGCTATGACCAAAGCGAACTGGCTACCGCTGATAAGCTTGCTGCTCGGATTGCGCAGCAGACTTTAGAAGACAGCACCCTCACAGCTATGCTCGGCGCACTGCAAGAACTCCTCAGCAGTGAACGCTTTCGCGCGGTCGAAGCCGAAGACACCGAATCGCAGTACACCCGCCCCGGTCAGCTCACCATTATGACCATGCACAAAGCCAAGGGCCTGGACTGGGACGCTGTATTTCTTCCCTTTTTGCACAGGCGCAACATTCCCGGCGAAGCCTGGATTCCTCAGCAAATGCAGTTCCTCGGCAACTTTGCCCTCGATGAGGTGGCTCGCGCTCAGCTTCGTGCCTATACCCACGCTGCTCATGCTTCAGAAGCTCAGAACTATCGGCCTGCGCCCATTCCTAACATTGAAGAGGCCTGGCAGCAAGCCAGCAATTTGAAAAAGGCGGAGGAATATCGCTTACTTTATGTTGCGATGACCCGAGCCAAAA
>JBGTGK010000379.1:0-10211 GCA_041746795.1 Phormidesmis sp. | reverse complement strand
CAGGCAACAGAGTGACTCTTTTTGCTGAATTTTGTCCTTTGTCTCCTCATCGTATGTCCTTCCTCAAAACGCCCCTTATTGGCTTGCGAGCTGACCATTTTCGCCACCCTCTGGACTTCGAGGCGACAGCGAATCTGAAGCAGTTGCCCGGTCTTGATGTCGTCATTCGGAATCTTTTGGGACCGATCGCCGAGCAGTTTTTTTATCTAGAGAACATTGCCTCTAGTGTTCTGGTTGGCGAACAGCAATTGCCCGATTTGCACAAGCTGCTGATCGATGCCTGTCAGGTGCTGGATCTAGAGCCGCCACAACTGTACATCCGGCAGCATCCCGTTCCCAATGCGTATACCTTTGCGATGCGCGGTAAGCAGCCCTTTATTGTGGTGCATACTTCCCTCATTGAGCTGCTTAATCCCGCCGAAGTACAGGCCGTCATTGGGCACGAACTCGGCCATCTTAAGTGCGATCACGGCGTGTATTTGACGCTGGCAAACCTGCTGACCCTAGCTACCAGCCAGCTGCCTTTTGGCAGTGTGCTCATGCAAAGCTGGCAGTCGCAAATTATGGAGTGGGTGCGCTGCGCTGAATTTACCTGCGACAGAGCCGCCCTGCTGGCCACTCAAGATGCCCGCACCGTGGCCTCCGTCCTGATGAAGCTCTCAGGTGGATCGCCCACGCTATCATCCCAGCTAAATTTAGACGCTTTTATTGACCAAGCTCGCTCCTACGATGCCATCAGTGAAAGTGAAACAGGCGAAATGCTCAAGCGCTTAAAAACTGACGATCTTAGCCATCCGGTACCTGTGCTTAGAGCCAGAGAAATTGACCGGTGGGCCAGCACACCTAGCTATCAAGCTCTGCTGAGCAATCGACCACTGGTGAATGAGCCAGAGAGCAAACGGGTCGGTGGCTGGCGAAACTGGTAGTGACTGTTAGAGGTCACTACCTGAAAGGCTGTAACAAAGTTGCCTAATTTCTGTATACTGATAAGCCTACATGGGCAAGTGGCGGAATTGGTAGACGCACCACACTCAAAATGTGGCGGCTTCGGTCGTGAGAGTTCGAGTCTCTCTTTGCCCATTTTTTACGTTTTTTTTGTCGTGCTTTTTGGTGTTGCTACTTGACGTTGCTATACTGCAATAGCGACGTTAAAGACAATAATTTTAAGGACATATTGCCATGGCTCAGCGGCTAAAAAGCTGGGAGTCGCCACGCCACGAGGGGAGAAACCACAAAGGACGAGGCGGCTCTGCTAAACAGCATCAGTATATGAAACGGCAAAAGCAGCTGCGCAAGCGCTTGCAAGCTGGTATAAACGGCTCAGTTACCCAAAGCTCCCCGAATAGTACCAGAGTTGGCAAAGATATCAATAGAGACAATAGAGAAAGAGAGGTTCGCAATGAACCTCTCTTTTTTTGTGCCTAATTTTTCCCTAGAGCAAACGAGGGTAAACTTTACGCTATTTATAAACTGCTGTTTTTTGCCCTTAGTATTATTGCTTAAGTATATTCTGCCAGACTTCAGCGACTTTTTCTCCTTTGGCTGGGCACTCTGAACTCAGACACTTTGCAATGGTTTAGGGCGTCCGTTGATAAAAACTTTCAAGCCTGATAATTCACATCTTGGGGCCGCACTTTATTACGTGCAGCTGAAGACTCACGATGGCAATAGCCTATTCGAACTGCCGGATACCGATTCGCTAAAAACCAGGCATGACTCAGTTTCTTCTCTCGCTCAAATTGCAGCAGACGAGCTACTGCTAGCTGCCGATCATCGTGGCATTACTGTAAAACAATGGGTTGTTTTGCCTGATGCCCTCTATGCTTTTGTGCTTTTGCCAGCGCATAGCCGCGACCTTCATGAAGGCAAAGGCAAACCCCGACTGCTGACATCTTTTGTGGCTGGGTTCAAAGCGGCTACGGCTAAGCGAATTAATTTGCTGCGCAATCAGCCGGGTTCTCCAGTGTGGCAACCTAGCTATCAACAGCAGCTCATAGAAGACGAAAGGGTGCTTCGACGCTTAAAAGAAAAGATGAGTAATACTAAGCGCGTGGTGATCTCTAGTCAGACGCCATCGCTATAAAGGAAGCTTGCTCGGTAGCCCAGACATGCAGTAAATCTGAGGCTTCTCTCCTAGAGCCAGTGGCTGCGATCGCAATCTCTTCAGCCTTTGCAGCTCTCAGCTTCAGCCCACAGCATTCATCTGGCAAGCGCACCGCCGCAATCCGTTTGTCTACCCATTGAGTCAGCATCAAAGCGTCAAAAGCCGGGATGTCAATTGTCGTAACGGATAATTTCACCCAGCGAGCGGCATTGCTAAGGTCTGCGTGAGTGCCTGCGACAATTGTATGGTTGGTCTGAGCTGCGGTGAGTAGCGCTGCGACTAATAGAGGGACAGGAATCCGATCGGCTTCATCCCAGTAAGCAATTCTCTGGTGAATTGGTTTGGCTAGCGTATTGATAGTGGGCTGAGCCTTAGAGCTTGGTAAGGGTTGAGTGTGTAAGTCACTAAATTAGGCGGCTGGTGGTTTATCCCGATCTTGGCTATCGGCAGATTACGCTAAAGGGATAGGCTAGCTCGTCTTTTTTAAAGCTCAGTCCTGGCAGCGTAACCGTTGTTTTGATTTCCCAGATAATCCGAAGGAGCGATCCGTTATAGGTGATGGGGCCTTCGTAAGGCATTTGAAAGGTGAAAGGAATCGCGCTGCCGGTGGAGAATTCTGCTGGGCTGAGGGTGAGCGATCGCACCACTTCATGCTCTTTGGTGCCTCGGCCTTCGGTGCGCCAAACCAGCTCTACTTTTGCAGTTTTAGGTAGGGTTTTCTCGGTCGGTAAATAGGTGACGTGGCCGGAGATGCGATGCCCGCTGCAACACTAGCGTCGTCCAAAAAAATGCTAATCATAGGCTGTATCCCTTCAAAAGATAGTGGTTGAGAGAGGCTACCGTGCCAGCACTTCTGGCAGCACCTGGAGATAAAAAATAGACTCGCACACCTGGGGGATACCCGGAACTCGCAGCTTAATGGTGAGCAGCCAGCGAATCTGACTGTGTTTGGCGTAGAAAGAAGGCGGATATTGAAGAAGTATTTTTATTTCCTCGCTGTAGTCCGCCTGAGTCTCGCCCGAAACGATACTGCTTTCAGGCAGCGGCTGCTTCCATAGCTCATGAGTTTTGGTAACGGTGTCAGTGCCTTGGCTATACTGCACCACTCATCGCAGGTTAGCTGAGCTTCAATGCGTGCCGACTTATTTAGGGTGCCATTGCGTAGCCGCCTGCGGTAGTAAATTGGGCAGGTTTCACCCAAGCGCAGAGGATGCTTTGGCAGAATGAGTTCGGCGGGATGCAGCTTTAAATCCGTCCAAATCTGTAGAAGGCCAAAGCCTAAAATGAAAAGGCCAGCGACTATAAATAGGCTGATGAACGCGATAAAAAATATACTGAATAGGTTGATCGACCGGAGCAGATCAAATAGGGAAATGGCGGTAAGCATCGTCCAGCAGAGCCCAGAAACAACCAGAAAAATACCTACATATTTTTCTTGCGCGATCGCTGTGAACACAAAGCCTTCGGCTGTGTGCTGGGGAACAGGGAGTTCGGCGGTTTGCTGTTTTGCCTCTCTCTTTGCCATGAGTTACTGGCAGTGCTACTGGCATAATCCCCTGTCTGGGATTAAACTTTTAGCGCCGTCTACAGCTTCTTGATGCTATGGAACGTGTAGCCGACTTACGCCTTTAGCAATTCTCAATATCAAGCAAAATTTCGATTAGGTGACTTGCGCAACATTTATTTGCTGGGTATGTCAGATTATGTTCAAAAGCGATTAGCTTAATGCAGTGAATCGCTGTCACCCATGGCCATTTGCACTACAACAGGCTGTCCGCCATCGTGGTGATGCTTGTTGGCCCAGGTACTGATTAGCTGATCCAGCTCGTTAAAAGCCGCTTCCCGATTTTCAGCGGGAATATTTAGCTCTTCTAAAATTCGGCGGGAGCCCTGATTAGCACTGGCCCACTCGCGCATCAGCCGGAAGTAGCGGGCGGTGTCGTCCATCATGGTGAAGGTTCTTTCTTCAGCACCGACAGGAGAGTAAGAAATGCGGGTGAGTGCGTAAAAGGGCATACCGCCGATGGGCGAATCGATGCGGGCAACGGTGCCTGCGTACATGAGGCGGCGTCTGATGTGCTCGGCAAGGGCGTCGCTAAGGGCCATACGCCGATCTTCTGGAAGCGTCTCTTGCGACCTGGCATGTAGAAAATCTACTAGCTCCATGAACTGGAAGCCAGTGAGCATCTGCGCGTCGGGCAGCGGGCCGTCTATGTCAGCGGCTTTTAGTCTGGCTTCTACCTGACGCTTTTCTTCGGGGCTAAGGCCCGTGCCAGGTACCCGAAAGTCTCCCGGTTCCCAAGGGTGCTTCTGCAACCAGGCATGAGGCAGCTGAATTAAATAGCCTGGCTCTTGAGAACCCAGCATTTTTAGCAGCTTGCCTTCCGTGAGCGCAGCCTGCATTTCTTCGACGATGGCCTTTACACGTTTGGGCTCAATGTGGTGCAGGTGCCCAGTCATGCGCAGGTTGTTTTTCTGCTCTACGTAGGTTGTGTAAATGGCGCATTTGGCGGCGGTTGCGGCTGCGTCCAAAAAGGCACCATGACGATGTCCACCGGTACACATGGCGCTGAAGGCCAGATACATCATGATTTCGTCGATTGCGCTGGGCTCTAGTTTCTTGACTAAATCGGTGTTGCTGGTCATTAAAAATCGATTAAGCTCAAATGCTCAATACTTATATAGAATGCACAGAAGACAAATAAAAGGAAACAGCGCTGGATGGCCATGAGCTACCGCTGCAAGCTCAAATGCAGGCTTAGGTGCACTCTTAAATGGGGTGACTAGTGTTATTGACCATAGAGTAGAGTGTTGATTTAACAAGTCTTTACTTAGTCCATATTCTACACTGTATACGGATATTGACTCATAGAAGCTATTTCTGGCTGGGTTCTGTATTTATCGTCTTAGCTTCATGAAAATGTGGGTAAAGACCGACCGCTGCCTCGATGGGCGATCGCAACGCTGCCGTTTGTATAGTTCTCCGTGGCAAAGTTTCCGCTACGGCTGTCCGCAGGTTCCTCGTCTATACGACCGCTGCCTCGATGGGAAATGCTAGAAGATTCGTCTTGGTTTTCAGTTTGGGCGCTCAACTCAGCAGAAGCCTGCGACCAGCTTTGTTGGCCGGGATAGTTGGTTGCACTTGCTGTCGGCGTGCGAGGGTGATAAGCGCTTTGTAAATAGGCTTCTTGAGAAGCTATACCAAGGGTACAAAAGGCGGCAAAGAGGCTGCCGAGTAAGTAGTGATGAGAAGTCAGCATGGTTGCTAGTGATTTCCAAGTCATTACCTAGAATTACGTTGTATCTATGTAAAGTCAGGAAAATCTATGTGAAGAGTTGGCTTAGTTCACTACATTAAATTGCTCACAAAGTAGCCATTTTCCGGCTGAATTCCATATACCTAAAATATGCACTGGTTGCCCATTCAATGTCTTTATGAAAAACTCCGTAATTTCCGCCTTAACTGTCACTAGCGAAAGGCTATTAGGAAGGGTTTCTACTGTTGTTTGATGCAGCTCGTAATGGTTTTCAGCTTTGCAGTAAAATTTGCCTTCTATAGAAATTAAATGTTTGGAGTTAAGAATAGGTGAGGCTAATGCTTTTGCTAATGGGCAATTAAAGGAATGATAACCGCTGGTTGGATATTGATCGGGGTGGGTGAGATAGTACTTTTGAATGGTCTGCCACTGAGGGTGTTCGGGCGCTACGTTGAATAAAGGAATGACGGCTGCTGGCGCGATCGCGTCGCTAACAAGGGCGGTTTGAAGCGATCGCACGCCCCCCTCTTTTTCTATCAAATCTCTCGGCTCACACCCTTTTTCTACACACAGCGCCGCTGCCATCCCTGCCGCCTGCCCAATGCCTAGCACGACTGGCTGAAGCCGGGTTGCCCCATTTGCGATATGAGAAACAGAAATATTTTTTTCGCACGCTAACAGGCCGTCAATGGTTTTGGGTACCAGCGCTTCGTAGGGAATGGTGAAGGGCGTGCCCGTCCAGCGTCCGCCCCAGCGAATGGCTTTGGGGACTAACGGCATTTCGAAGCCAGGATAGTGATGGTCGTTGGGATAGTTGCCAATGGCGATCGCAGAGCATCTCCCGTGAAAATTCGTACTGACTTCCCCCTGATTAACCGGCAGGTTAAATGGCAGCGCCGCTACCTGTCCGTCTTTTATCGGCAAAATGTCGCCTTCACATACCGTTGTCATTCCCTCCAACCGGCGGCTCTCCCGATAGTAAGGCAGCAGCGCAAATCCACCGCCTGGGGAGCTAGAAGTTCTAGGGAAAACATTTTGAGCGAGGCCGTATCGCCTGCCCAGCTTTGTTTGAATGTATCGGGCGAAAGATTGGCTGTGCCACCGGGCTTCTTGGGCGTATTGCGATCTTCCTGCGGAAGGGCTTCGCCATCGCGCCTGATCGGATTCAATTAACCGATTTAGACCCACGCCATAATCATTCCCTTGGTGCGGCCAGTTGATCATGAACTGATTGTTAGGCAGCCGACCGTAGTTCAGGCATGTTTCACCCGCCGAAGCGTCGGTGCTGCCGTAGTGAGCCCATGCACCTTCAAACATGCTGTCAGGAGAAGCCTGCGAGGGTGCTTCAATCATGGGCGCAGTTACATTTTCACCATAGTCCTGCATGATCACGACCCAAGTGGGCGACTGTACTGGGTAGCGCTGGGTAATGGCATAGAGCGGATCAGTCGGATCGGTTAAAGAGACGGGCGCACTAGGCTCTTGCCAAACGTCCCGAGTTTCCCAGCTCCAACGATATGGCACCTCAGCTAGGGCCAGCAAGTCGCCTAATTCAGTGCCGTCTAGGGTAATTTTGGCTTTCACCGTCAGGCTCTCGAACCGGACGCCTGTAATGCGATTATGCTGTTGCAGCACTGCTTGAGGTCGCTGTCCGGCTATCCACTGCAAATTAGGCAGCTGCTTTACCCAGTCAGCAAAAATCTGTGCGCCTACCGCTGGGCTATAGGTAAAAAAGCTTACCCAGCCGTTATCCAATCCCTGTGGATGCTTTTTTCGCAAAGCCTTTAAAAACTCGCCCCAAATACCCGTTTGAAACGCGGCTAGCTCATTGCCATCTGGGGCAGATACGCCCGCTGCCGTTAGCATTCCGCCCAGCCAGAGCAAGTCAGAAACGAGGACTACCTGAATATCAGCACTACGCCGCGCGGCTTGAATGGCAGCAGCCGTTCCCCCAGTACCGCCACCGACTACTAAGACATCGGCTGTAATGAGATCCATGACTGCGTTTGTCCTTATCTTTGGAGATGCTATTTCTTGCCTAGGGTTTGCTGCCACTCTAGGCCGGTTTTACCAGTGAGCACCCAGAGAAGCGATCGCGCCCCATCTCGCGCTTCTCTAGCGATCGTTTCCGGTCGGTCGGGCTTATGCTCTGTCGGAATTTCTACAGGCTTAAAGTTAATGCCCCGGCTTCCCAGGATGATTTGAGCCACTAGGCTAGCACGGCGCATGTGGTAGTCAGACGTGATCAAATACACTTGATGAATGTGCCTGTCCTCAAGCTTATTGATCAAGGTTGTAAAGTTCGTCACCGTATCAACCGCCTGATAGTCCAAGGCCCACTGATCGTTAGGCACATGCGCCTCATCAAAAACCCACTGCGCATACTCACGATTGCTGCCAGAAGACACCCAAATCCTGACGTTGGGATGCTCCTTGGCAAACTGTGCGGCAAACTGCTCACGCTCGGGTGCGCCTCCCAACACAATAGCGACCGAGGGATTTAAAGACTGCTGTTGGTAGCGCAGGTAGGTGATGCCCGCAAAAGGTACCGCAATCAGCAGCGCTCCAGCCCATAAGCAAAGTCTCTTTAGCCCAGAGAAAAACCCAGAGAAAAACCCTCGGCGGTGACGTGTCGGCTTAACTCGATAGTGAAAAGCTTGAGATTTAAGAGCCTGCGAGCCCTGAGCCTGCCCTTTTTTTATCTGCCCTCTTTTTATCTGCATGGTGTTAAAGGGTGCAACATCGAAGATAGACAGAGCGTTTTAGTTAGCTTTGATCATAGAGCAGTTTTTCCCACCGGGTAGAAAATAAAAGCCTATATTCGTTAAACAAATCAAAAATATTTTGTCAACTTGTTTACGGTGAGGCTAAAGGACTTCATAAAGAAAAAATCCGGTACTTACAGGCTTTAAAAAGTACCTGTAAAAAAAGCAGTGAATACCGGTCAAGGTTACCCACTGCTGAAGTAATATTCATCAACTTAAGCTGGTGGTGTTCGAGGCCTGTGCAGAATCCTGTCTACCGGCGAGACGCCTATCCTACAGACGCTGAACGCTCCCGTTCGCTACGCTTCTACTGCCTGGTGGTCTTCCTTTTTCGGGGCTTTGAAAGAACTACTCCTGTCAGTAGATTCTTTTACCTGCACCTTTGATAGCATTGCCCGCAGCGCCGCGCCTTCCATGACTTCTTCTTCCAACAGCTGCTGAGAGATGGTCTCTAATAGCTCGCGATTGTCTTGTAAGATAGCCAGCGCCCGCTGATGCGCTGATTCCACAATGCTTTTGACCTCTGCGTCAATTGCTTTTGCAGTGTCATCACTCACCAGGCGACGAGCGTTAGGCGCTGCGCCGTTGTCCAAAAAGTTGTTGTGCTTGCTGCGATCGTAGACCAGCGGCCCTAGCACTTCGCTCATGCCGTAGCTAGTCACCATTTGTTCGGCAACATCGGTAGCTCGCTGTAGGTCATTAGCCGCGCCGGTTGTAATTGAGCCAAATACCACTTCCTCGGCAGATCGACCGCCCAGCATCGTTGCAATTTGCCCTTTCAGCTCGGCCTCATCTCGGAGGAAACGGTCTTCGGTAGGTAGCTGTAAGGTGTAGCCCAGTGCCGCCATACCCCGAGGCACGATCGAAATTTTCTCGACCTGATCGGTGCCTGGCATGGCAGATCCTACCAGTGCGTGACCCACTTCGTGGTAGGCCACAATTTCCTTTTCCTTGTCATTCAGCACGCGGCTGCGCTTTTCCAGGCCAGCGACAACGCGCTCAATGGCTTCTGCAAAGTCCTGCTGCTCTACAGATTCGCAGTGGCGACGGGCTGCTAGTAGGGCAGCTTCGTTGACTAGGTTGGCAAGGTCTGCGCCTGCAAATCCGGGAGTGCGGGTTGCGATCGCCTTCAAATCCACCTCATCAGCCAGCTTCACTTCCTTCGCATGAATCTGCAAAATCGCATCGCGCCCCTTCAAGTCAGGCCGATCTACCAGCACCTGCCGATCAAAGCGACCGGGACGCAAAAGCGCTGGGTCTAAAATCTCGGGTCGATTCGTTGCGGCTAGCACAATAATAGTGGCCTCTTCAGCCCCAAATCCATCCATTTCAGCCAGCAGCTGGTTGAGCGTTTGCTCGCGCTCATCATTACCGCCGTAAAAGCCGCCTGAAGAGCGCGACTTCCCAATCGCATCTAGCTCGTCAATAAAGATAATGCAGGGGGCCTGTTTTTTTGCCTGCTCGAACAGATCGCGCACGCGGGATGAGCCAACGCCGACGAACATCTCAATAAATTCAGAACCCGAAATGCTGAAGAAGGGAACGCCAGCCTCGCCAGCCACCGCTTTAGCCAGCAGCGTTTTACCCGTTCCTGGTGGGCCAACTAGCAGCACGCCTTTAGGAATGCGGGCACCCAAATCAGTGAAGCGCTTCGAGTTTTGTAAAAAGTCTACGATTTCTACCAGCTCAGTTTTGGCTTCGTCTACACCGGCCACATCGGTGAACTTGATTTTGGTGTCATCGTCTTCTACGTAGACTTTGGCGCGGCTTTTGCCAATTGAAAAGATACCCCCTTGAGCACCGCCTTGGCCTCTAGCCAAGAACAACCGCCACACGCCGATGAAAATTAGTGGCGGAACTACCCAGCTCAGCACGCTAGGAATCCAGGACGTGCCAGAAGGGGCCGCAGCCGAAAACTCTACGCCGTTCTCTTGCAGCAAGGTTGGCAAGGTTAGGTCAAAAACAGGGGTCGTTTCATACACTGGCCCGCCCGTTTCTAGCTGGCCGTCTTCCATCTGATTCCCTTGTAGCTGCCCGTCTTTTAACCGATAGAGAATTTGCTTTTCTCCCACCTGGGCACTGCTG
>JBGTGK010000378.1:0-14450 GCA_041746795.1 Phormidesmis sp. | reverse complement strand
TCTCGAAGATGGATTTCAAGAAAGAGTCTAGCGCTTTCTTGGTTTTTTCTTTAGGATATAGATACACATGCGGCGATACTTTCACTCCGTACGCAAATAGATCAATACTTGAGATATTAGGAATTTTTCGCACGTCGGAATAGTATTTTCTTTGGTTTGCCAAGAAATCGACCCATGCGTTTTTTGCTACCCGTTTAGATTTTTTGTTATCGAAATCGAATTCCATTTTTTCGCTTCAAAGTTAGACACACAGGCGCTGGCAATTGTCAGCTAGTCTGAAGTACGCTATCGCTATTATCCGCTACAGCACAGTAGTTTTGAAGCTGATCTTGGAATTTTCTCGATTTCTTCCCGATTTCTTTCTATAGAAATTTTTCTGCCCTGTCTATGCTGCAAAGACATTCACAGGTTAGAGGAGCAGATGATGAGGCGACGAGATTTATTGAAGCGAGGAACTACCTTCACAACCAGGGTTTGGCGAGGTTCATCTGAAGGTTACAACCTTACACACGATCCGCTAGGCTAACGATTTGCTGTTAACAGTCGGATGCGATCACTAATATGAGTCCATTTGCTTCAGTTGCATTGAGACTCCCCGCCTCAGTTCGCCAAGACATCGGCATTCAAGTACTTTCGCGCTCACAGCCCATTAGCCACTTGGTCGCAATGCACCAGGTCAGCCGGAAGTTCCTCTATCAGCAAGGCAACAAAGCGCAGCGCTCGCTCGATGAATCGTTTGCGCCAACACAGACGGATGACGAGGTTCTATTTCATCTACCGGTGACTAAGACCTGGCTGTACCAGATGATGCTAGGGTTGGTATTGATCTGCCACAGTTCATATCGCGGCGTGGCAGAACTGCTTCGAGATCTATTTGATATGCCGGTCAGCGTGGGCACTGTTCATAATCGGCTTGAAGCCGCTGCTGTTAAAGCCGCTGAGATCAATCAAGCCCAAGACCTGTCTAGGGTTATTTCATTCTAGATTTAGGCCATGAATTTTCAGGCCTTCAGCTATCGTAAGCACATGGTTTGAAAGCCTGAAACATTTATCCTCGTTAATTCACAAAATCTGAGATTTAGAATGAAACAGCCCTGATGTACAGGGTAGCCTCGCGAGAGGGGATTTGCTTCAGACTTGGAACATAACATTGTCGATCTAGATATTTATTGAGGCATATCCGAACGCGCTTGGGCTTCCACTAGGCAGTCATGTTCTGATCAACAATCTGCTTGGGAGGAGACTTGGTGAGCCGCTTTAAGTTTTGCTCGTACTGGGCGATCAGGTCGGCTTTGGTCAGGGCGCGACGGGAGCCAATGGGTCGGCTTCGGACGCCGCAAACTTTGGCAATGTCCGCCTTTCGCAGGTCGCCTACTTTCCACTTTTTCCAGTTGACTGGCTCACAGGCGATCGCCTGCAAAGCGGCCCTATTACCTGTAACCTTCGCGGGTTTAACAGGTGTTTTAGACGACAAGTTGAAAATACTTTGCTCGGGCGTAGTTTCAAGAACGACCTTCTGAGAAGGCACAATAACAACAGGTTCAGCCTTGGCAGAAGGCGTGATACTGATCTGAATATCACCTGTTTTCTGTTTACTGAGATCGCTGAGATCTGTTCGGACTGATGTAGCTTTAGCTTTTCTACTACGGTCTACTGCGTATAGGCTGAAGGCGCAGACAAACCATATTTCGGAGCCGTATATTAGACTAGCGATCGCCACGTTTAAAATTTGGTCAATCAGTTTGATATTCATGAGTCATACCATTGCTATCAGGGCATTACCTTGAAAATGAAAGCATTGAGAGTAAATACATTTGTTTTATAGTACTACTGAACTATACCTTAGTTTCTTTTCTGTGGCACAAAATTTTTTGATGCGTAGCGTTACGGCTTAGAGAATGCGCTGATAGATTGGCTTCGGTGGCTTTGGTGACTGCTCAAATCCAGGTTCTCAGCCACCAGCGAGCCTGCAACTGATCCGGCGTGAGTGGTGAGCCGAGAGCCAAGGGTAGCCAGAAGAGGAAAGCTAGCGCGATCGCGCCCAGCATAACTAGGCTGATTGTTTGCGACTGTGTAGAAGAGGTAGACGGAGAAGAGACAGGCGAATAAAGCCACTCACTGAGCAGCCAGGCAAGCGTCATAAAGCTAAAAACAGCAGCAGGCATATAGAGATAAATGAACGTGCAGCGCCCGACCAGCATCCACGGTAGCCAGTTGGCGGCGTAGCCAATCAGCAGGTAAGTGCTGAGGTTGTTTTTAACAGAGCGTGTAGCTGCTGAGAACCGACGTGAGAGTTGCAGAATTCTCTCTAGAGAAAGCAGAAAAATAGCGGCACTCGAAAGCCACCACAGGGCAGGATTGCCTAAGTTGCTGACGGTGTATGCGACGGGGCCAGATTCTTTGTACCAGTAGGAAATGGGTTTTACTAGCAGCGGCCAGGTGAACCATTGAGAGCAGGCAGGATGCCCCTCTGCGGCTAATCTTCTATGAAAGTTGAACAGCTCTATATTTATGGAGGCTAGGCTTTGGTGAGTAAGATAGAGATGAGGTAGCCAAATGAGGCAGTAGGTGAAAGTAGGAATGAGAATTAAGTACAACAAACTATTGGCGAGGGCAAGGGTGAGAGCAAGGGTGAGGGCATTGCTATTTGGCTTGTTCTTTGCAGGCGATCGCCTCCCAGCCAGCAGCTCCCAAATCAGCAGGCTGAAAACGTAGCCTAGCCCATTCCATTTGGTGGCGACCGCAGCGCCCAGCGAAATGCCTGCCAACACTCGATACAGCGTTCTTCTAACAATTTGATCTCGTTGAGCTGGGGCTGAAAGGAGATTGGCCTGTAGCCACAGCCAGTGACCCAACAGACCAAAAAACACCAGGTAAACGTTGAGCAGCGCATAGCGAGACTCTGTGACGAAAAGGCCATCTGTGGCAACAAAAGCGCCTGCTAGGACTGCAAATGTCAGATGCTGGCGCTGATTTGAACCAGCGGCCAAAGCAGCCTTTGCACCAGCCTTTGAGTCAGGGCTAAGCGCCTGGGCAATCCCCATTACCACCAGCGGAATACAGCCGCCGATGAGGACGTTCATCCAGCGATAGCTGAGCGGTGGGGCTATGGAGATGCGATCGCTTAGCCAAATGCCTGCGGCGATAAAATATTTGCCCAGGGGCGGGTGAGCGTCAAACTGTGGCGTGCCTGCAAGATAAGCCCGAGCGAACTTTACAAAATAGACTTCATCGAAGACCAGGCTATCAAAGCGAGAGAGTTGCCAGAACCTGAGGCCAAAGCTGAGGATGGCGATCGCGATGAATCCTAATAAGTACGGATTGATAAATGGATTGCGAATAGACTTTGGCAAGGCTCTCTAGTCGCCTGTATCAACGTCGAATATCCAGTGTACTAGAGAATTTTTAGGTTAGACCTTTTGGATTAGTTAGTGTGAAGATGACAGGCCAGCGCAACGAGGCTGCTGAGTTTGGCGTTGAGCATGAAGGCTCAGTGGCTTGTGGGCTTCCTCGACCTGCCTGAGATTATGCCAGATCCTAAACCGGGTAAAGCGCTGTCGGTGCCGCATTTGCTTCTAATCTATTCAAGTAGCGCGCACAAAAGTATGGCTAGTGCATTTAAATCAGCAAAGCATCTTTAAAGTTTGAGAAAGGCATTAAAAAGTTTGAGAAAGGCATTAATGGGACGAATAATTGTTTGGCTGACAGCGGGTATCACCTTTTTTTTGAGCCTCTGGATTATTTTGCCGGGGCCGACTGTATTTTTCTTACGGCTAGCGATAGGGGCTCCGGAGATCAGTCCGCTGCTGGGCCTGGTAACGCTACTTCTGCTAGCGCTAACGCTGCGGCTGTACGGCAGTTTCTCAAGGGGAAAGGTGCTTCTCCCTGCGCTCCTGATAGTGCTATTGGCGACGCTGGCTTTGAGCAGTTTACCGCTGTTGCAGCAGCCTGAGGCAGTCGCGCAGGCCCAGAGTTCTATGGCGCTTGCGTTCAATCCTTCAAACGCAAGTGCGGCTTCCTATCCCCCGTTTAGCTGGCTGAACTTTTTTCGCGGCGTGCCCCTAGTCGAAGTTCGTTCTCGCCAGCATATTGAGTTTGCGGCTCCGGCGGGCGAACCGCTGTTTTTAGATCTGTATCAGCCGCTAGCACCGGGCAAATATCCGGCGGTTGTCACTGTTTACGGGGGGAGCTGGAAGCAGGGAAGTCCGGCGGAGAGTGCTCAACTGAGTCAGTATTTGGCAGCGCGGGGCTATGTGGTGGTGGCCATTGACTATCGACATGCGCCGCAGTATCACTTTCCCGCTCAACTAGAGGATGTGCAGCAGGCGCTGGTTTTTGTGCGCGATCGCGCCGATGAGTATGAAATTGAGAGCGATCGCATTGCCCTCTTGGGCTGGTCGGCGGGGGCGCACTTAGCGATGCTGGCAGGTCTTCAGGCAGATCCGTCTATAAAAGTAAAAAGCATTGTGGACTACTATGGGCCGATTGACTTAACCGCAGGCTATGTTGATCCACCTGTGCCCGACCCGATTAATTCCAAGCAGGTGCTCTTATCCTTTATGGGCGGCCCGCCCAGCGAGCTAAAAGACGCCTACGTCGCCGCTTCACCGATCACGTATGTCAGCTCGGCTGAGCCAGGCGGGCTACCACCGATTTTACTAATTTATGGCGGGCGCGATCATCTAGTCGAAGCCCGATTTGGCAGGCGCATGTACAACGCGCTGATTGAGTCTGGGAATAAAGCGGTTTGGGTAAAAATACCCTGGGCCGAACATGCCTTCGACAAAATTTTCAACGGTGTCAGCAATCAAATGGCGCTGCATTTTATAGAACAATTTCTCTATCAAACGCTGGTTTTGTAGATCATCAGCAGGCCTATTAGCAAGTGCCTCGGCCACAAACGGCTGACGCTGTACCCGTTGAACGCACTCGGATGGCACGGCCCAAAACCCAACGGTAGAGCGCTGTAAATGATTTGGATCACACATTGTTTATCATCATCAAGAAATCAGCAGTTTAGGCAATGGTGACTTGCTAGAGAAAATGCAAGAAATTCCTTTTCTCTCAGCAATGAATTACACCTGTGTATCTTTTCGACAGCACATTAAAAAAGCTTATGGTCATAATCCTAATGTTTCAAGACTGTCAATCAGAACATCAGTATGCTGCGTTAGCCTGTGGCTGAGGTGTGTGTGCTAACGATAAAGCTCTTTTTCAGTAAAATACGAGTCTTTTTGGCAGTTTTGAAGCCTTCGGCTGACCAAAAGGAGAAGCAGTAAGGGATTTAGCTTTTTTTGGTGTGCTCGTTCATACATGTGGGTACTATGAAGCGCACTTAGACCCGGCAAAAAAGTAGTGGGTATCACATTCAGTAGAATTGCTATACGCAGCTGTAGCCGGTTTTGCTTTGGCATGCGGTTGCGGTATGAAGCGTTTTACGGTTTAGTAAGACAGAAATTTACTTCCTATATTGTTGGTTCGACTACTCGCTTAATTTATCTTCCAAAATTTTTTATGTATTACAAAAAAGAGAGCTCCCGACGAAGGGGCTTTTCCACTTTGCCCTGCTCAAAATTCTGGTCAAAACTACGGCTAAGGCTCGCACTGGGAATCTTTGGCCTAGTTTTAGGAATTGTTCTAGGGACAGGTGACTTAAATGTCGATAGTTTTGGTGTCAGCAGATCGCTTGGTGGATCGGTGGCTAGTGAAAGCGTGAGCGATCGCATCGCTCACGCAATTAGTTTCGGCAGTCCTGCGGTAGCTGCGCCTTCTTCAGCGTCAACGCTCTGGCAGTCAAAAGAGATTAGAGGAATTTATCTCAGTCGGTTTCAGGTGACGGGAAGTACCACTGAGCAGACTATTCGTGATCGCGTTCGCCACTTCAAGGCGCAGGGCCTCAACACCATTATTCATGGGGTATGGGGCAACGGCTGCCCGATGTACAACAGCGAAGTCATGGCAGAAAAATTTGACATAAAAAGCTGCCAAAATGCCTTTCAAGATGACTGGCTAGACTGGATGATCGACGAGGCGCACAAGCAAGATATGCAGGTACACGCCTATTTTGAAAAGGGGATTAAGCTCGACAAAGACAGTCCTATTTTTGAGCGTGCGCTTGCCAACGGCTGGTTTGTACCGGGAGTAGATAAAACTTATAAGGGTGTCGACCAATATCTGCTGGATGTGGACAATCCTGAAATCAATGACTTTTTTGACAAAATATCGGCTGAGTTTGTGCAGCGCTATCCCAAAATAGATGCGGTGCAGTGGGATGACTACTTAGGCTACTATTCAGAGCTGCCGGGTGGGGTAAATCGTACGGCGTCGTTGACAAGATTTGTGCAGCGAATGCGAACTAGTGTGAAACAAGCCAATCCGGAGGTTAGCTTTGATGTATGCCACCACAATCCTTACTGGAGTAGCCGTTACTTCAACGCTGATTGGCGGAACTGGCATCCAGATAGAGCGTTTATTCAGGCTTATAATGATGGCAATTTTCCTGATGAGATTGCGATCGCTGAAAACTACTCAGGCGTGGCCATTACTGAAAAACAGCTTTACCATTCAGATGCGCTGGTACGAAATCCAAAGATCAAGAGTATTTTGATCTTTCCTTCGAATGGAAATGCAGAGCAGGCAGCAGGGCTGATTAAAAAGCATACTGCTATTTAGTCGTGCTAAGTTACCGTAGAGGCAAGCGGAAAAAGGCTTTATGCCTCTTTCATTCCTCTACGGTGGGAACTCGGTGGTAGGAAATGGTGGCCATCTGTTGATTATCTGAGTAACTAGCGCAAATGTTGCTTATGACTTCATTTGATCCACGAGCTGTTCAAAGCGCTCAACAGATTTTTCAACAATGGTGAGACTGTCTTGCCAGAACTGCGGCTGACGGAGATCTTTTTGCAGGTGCTTTTGCACTAATTCTTCTGCGGTCATGGTGCCAGTATCTCTCAACAAAGCAGTATATTGTTCGTTAAATCCCCGGCCACTGGGCGTAGTTGAAGTGGGTGCAGTCGAAGTAGGTGCAGTCGAAGTGGTGGAGGGCTGCTGTGCATAGATGCCCAGGCTAAAGAGATAGCCGAACAAGTATGGATAGTTGTAAAAGCCCAAGCTGGAGATAGAGAAGTGCAGCTTGCTGGCCCAAAAGAGATCGTCGTATTGGCTAAGGCTCTCTTCAAACCAAAGCTGCCAGCTATCGTTCATGATTTTGCTGAGTTGGGCGGGCCGGAGGGCACCCACCTTGCGGGCTTCGACTAATCTTTTCTCAAATTCAAAGCGGGCTGGAATGTTGAGGAGAAAAACAGCGGCACTGTTGGCGTCTTCCCAGGCGATTTCTAGCTGCTGGGCAGGGGTTTTTGCTTTTTGCATGAGGGCGTCGCGTACCAGGGTCTCGGCGAAGATGCTGGCGGTTTCGGCGAGGGTCATGGAGTAGCGGCTTTCGATGGCGGAAAGATCGCGCATCACCCAGTTGTGCCAGGCGTGGCCCAGTTCGTGGGCGAGGGTGATGACGTTGCTCATGGTGCCTGCGTAAGTGAGGAAAATGCGCGGCTCTTTGGGCTCAGAGAATTTGGAGCAGTATGCACCCGTAGCTCGGTTGGGGGTGGGTTTGCCATCGATCCAGCCTTTGCGGGCCATCATGGTGGCGAAGTCGCCCATTTCGGGGGTGAGCTGATTAAAGGCGGTGGAGATGAGCGCGATCGCCTCGTCGAAGCTAATCAGTTCATCGCTACCAGCAGCAGGCGCAGGAGCCATCGTATCCCAGGGATTCATCTGAGTTTGGCCGAGGGCTTTAGCCATAGCGGCTAGGGCTCGATGACCGATGGCGCGGTTTTGATAGGTGGTGTCCATCAGGGCGTCGAGAGTGGCGCGTTCGATCCGGCTTTGGTGGCAGCTTTTATCGAGGTAGTGGAGCCTGCGAGTGTGGGCTCGCTTTTCGGTTTCTTCTAAGCGCCAGCCGTTGATGGCGTTAAGTCCGGCGGCGACAGCGGGCTGGTGAGCACTCCAGGCACTGTGAATACCTTCCCAGGCGGCCTTACGAGTGGCTGAATCAGAATGGCTGAGCAGGTTAGCAGCCTGGGCGAGGCCCATCGTATCGCCTTTAATTTCGCACTTTAGCGTGCCTGCAAGTTCGCTGTACAGGTTGCCCCAGGCGTGCAAACCGTTAGTAGCAAGGCCGGTGATTAGCTGCTCTTCGGCTACGCTGAGCAGCTGGTCTTTGAGCTGGCGGCGGTGCCGGATGGAAAAGGATGCTTCGGCTAGCGTAGGATCTTCCAGCAGCGCGGCGATGAAGCTTTCGCTGGCGCGTAAAAGGAAGACGTCATACGGCGTCATGGCCTCTGAAAGGTCGGCGCTAAGCTTTTGGATAATCGGCATCCAGGTATTGGCGCTGGCGTCTTGAGTATCCACGCTGAGGGCGGTGTAGATGTAGGTGCCGACGTTGCCCAGCTTTTGCTGAAGGGTTTTGTGCTGCTGGTGAATGCTGCTGATTTTCTCAATGAGAGGCGCATAGTCCTTTTGCTGTAGCGTTTCAGCGGTTTCTGTAGCGGCTAAGAAGGGGGCGGCTAAGAAGGGTTGGCAGGCAGCGGCCATTTCTGTAATATCGGCTTTTAAGGCTTCTACGGTGGTGGCGATGTTGGGGTCGCTGGTGCTGGTGAAGAAACGGGTATTATCCCAGGTTTGGCGGAGAGCGGCTGTAGATTTGGTAGGGAGAGTAGCTGTCATAACTGGAACAGGAGGGCTTGTGAGTGTAGGAAGAAGGATACACACTATAATCGGCAATTACGTGCGCACAGCTGGTATCCAATCATGTCTAGTTTAATTGGTAAAACCTTACAGGGGGGCAAGTATAAGCTAGAGATGGTGCTGGGTCGAGGCGGCTTTGGCCTGACGTTTCGAGCGCACCAAATTTACTTAGATCAAGTCGTCGTGATTAAAACGCTGCACGAGTCGCACTGGAGTGCGCCCAACCTTAACGAGTTGCAGCGGCAGTTTCAAGACGAAGCCCGACGGCTGGCGATGTGCAGCCATCCTAACGTGGTGCGAGTCAGCGACTTCTTTATTGAAGACGGACTGCCCTACATGGTGATGGACTATATTCCAGGGCGATCGCTAGCCGATATCGTTCTCCCTAACAATCCACTTCCCATAAGGGCCTCTATAGACTACATCAGCCAAATTGGCCGAGCCCTACAGGCCGTACACAGCAAAGGCCTGCTGCACCGGGACGTAAAGCCGCAGAACATTATGATCCATCAGCTTACCGGAGAGGCGGTGCTGATTGACTTTGGCATTGCGCGCGAGCTGACGCAGAACCCCACGCAAACGCACACCAGCATTGTCTCTGAAGGCTACGCGCCGATTGAGCAGTATTTGCCTAAGGCGCATCGGTCGGCGGCGACGGATGTGTATGGACTAGCGGCGACGCTGTATACCTTGCTGACGGCTGAGGTGCCGGTGGCGGCGGTGCTGCGCGATCGCAACCCCTTAGTCCCCATTCGACAGCTCCGCCCCGATGTAAATGCAGCTATGGCAGAGGCGATCGCTCAGGGCATGAACATTGAGCTAAAGGATCGACCTCAGTCGGTGGGCCGATGGCTGACAATGCTAACAGCAAGGCCGAACACAGGTCTTTTTGGCCGTACGGTCAAGGCTTCTGGCTCAAACACTGGCCCAAACTTTGGCTCAAACACTGGCCCAAACTTTGGCCCTACCGACGGTTCAACAGATGGTTCAATGGTGGGTCAGGCCTACGCCAATCCATCAACGATGCCCACGCAGGTAGTCGCGCCAGGCTATCAGTCGGTTCAGCCTGCAACCAATCCGCCCACTAACTATAAAACGGTCGTCGCGCCCATTCCAACCGGCTACGGAGAGACCGCCTATCGTCCTGGCAGCCCGCCACAGACGCCACAGACTCAGCAGAAAAAACGCCCACAAACAAAAGCAAAAGGCCTGGGCTGCGGTTCTGTTTTAGGACTGGTGACGCTGGCCATTTTGGGTTCTATTGTAGGCGCTGGTTTTTGGCTGTATCAAAACGTGTCTAAAGGGCTCACAGACGTACCCGAACTCTCTGCACCTGATGTTTCTGCGCCTGAGATAGAGCCGCCTGCGCCGATTGAAGCGGAGCCCCAAGCGCCTGAGCCCCAAGCGCCCGAGCCTGACTTGCCGATAGAGCCGGAGGTGACCACACCCACAGATGAGCCGCCGGATACCAGCGAGAAAACGCCCGAGCCAGCCGAGGCTTCTCCAGCGCCCTCAGCTAGCGAGGAACAACCGCCGCTCCTGCTAGATGACAGTGGCAACCCTGACGATGCCAAGCCAGGGAAGACAGGCGATATGGTGCCGGTGCCTGGACTGCCGCCCGGCACGTCTGAGGGGCAAGTTGAGCAGGAGCTAGGCAAACCGACCAAGCAGAGTTCTGCTAAGGGATTCAATACCAGTACCTATAATTTGGTGCCCAATCGGGTGACGCTGGGCTATGTGTATGACCAAGGCTCTAATCGAGTGCGACAGTCTGAGGCGGCGTTTTCTCCGGCGACGGATCGACTGGTGATGCGAACCACTCTAGCTGGCATGTTAGACGGACGATCTACCCGAGAGATTGAGCAGGGTCTAGAAGCGGTGAGGAAGGGGAAGCGCGATCGCGTCGCAATTAGCTCGGATGGTTTCGCTGGCGCAATAGAGCGCAATGCTAACGGCTATGTGCATATTTACGTTCAGAAATAGTTAATAGCGGCGAACCGTAGCGAAGTTTACCTTTTTGAGGCGTCTAATAAAACAAGCGCTACCATAACACTTGGGAATACCGTAGTCCATACAAAGTGCGCTTCTATCATGATCACAACCGCTCAGCAGTGGCATTCGCTCGATATTGACGAGGCTGTGGAGGCGCTGAGTGCTAGTACCGAATCTGGGCTGTCGGCAGCAGAGGCCGAAAGGCGGCTAAATGAATATGGCCCGAATGAGCTAAAGGAGACGGGGCGGCGCAGTCGCTGGCAGATTTTGCTCGATCAGTTTACCGACGTGATGCTGCTGATGCTGATTGGCGTGGCCGTTGTAGCGGCAGTGCTGGACGTGCGGGCCGGGAAGTTTCCTAAAGATGCGATCGCCATCTCTATTATCGTCCTCATCAACGCAGCGCTAGGCTACTTTCAAGAAAGCAAAGCAGAAGCAGCGCTCGCTGGACTCAAAAGGCTGTCGGCTCCGACCGTGCGAGTGGTGAGGGACAGTAGAACTCAGCAGCGGCCAGCGAAAGATCTGGTGCCTGGCGATGTCATGCTCTTAGAAGCAGGCGATCAGGTGGCGGCAGATGGGCGACTGCTAGAGTCAGCGGCTTTGCAGGCAAGAGAATCGGCGCTGACGGGAGAAGCCACTGGCGTAGAGAAGCAGGCAAAAGAAACGTTGTCACCGGATGCATCTTTGGCCGATCAAAAGAATCTGGTATTTCAGGGAACAGAGATTGTTCACGGGCGCGGCAAAGTGCTGGTAACGCGCACTGGCATGGATACCGAGCTGGGCAAAATTGCCACCATGATTCAGTCGGTGTCGGTGCTTTCGACGCCTTTGCAGCAGCGGCTGAAGCAGCTAGGTAATGTGCTGGTGATTGGCTCGCTGACTTTGGTGGCGCTGGTTGTGATTGGGGGGACGCTGGCGCTGGGCTGGTCAGCGTTTGAGGAGCTGCTGGCGGTGTCGCTGAGTATGGCAGTAGCCGTGGTACCAGAGGGATTACCGGCGGTGATTACGGTGACGCTGGCAATCGGTACCCAGCGGATGGTGAAGCGGCAGGCGCTGATTCGTAGGCTGCCTGCGGTAGAAACGTTAGGATCGGTCACAACCATTTGCTCGGATAAAACGGGGACGCTGACGCAGAACAAAATGGTGGTGCAGTCGGTGCATATTGCAGGCTTGCCGTTTGAGCGTGATGTGAGCGTCAGCGGCGAGGGCTATGCGCCAGCGGGAGACTTTAGGCTAGGAGAAAAGCCGATTTCACCGCTAGAGCAGCCGACGCTGGCTTTGTTGTTGTTAAACTGTGCGCTGTGCAACGATGCGGCGCTGCAACAGGAGAATGGCCCAGAAGGGAAGCGGTGGGCGATTGTAGGCGATCCAACAGAAGGCGCTTTGGTAACGCTGGCGGCTAAAGCCGGACTGGAGAAAGGAAAGCTGGACTACGAATTTAAGCGGCTGTATGAGTTTCCGTTTTCTTCGGAGCGAAAGCGGATGAGTGTGGTGGTGTCGGTGCCAGAAGCCAGCAGGCAGGCAGACGGGTTAGGCATTGACGCATCTGCGGTGATATTTGCGAAGGGGTCGGCGGAGCTATTGCTGGAGCAGTGCGATCGTATAGGCCAGGATGCGCAGGTTCTTGCTGAAGACGAGCGAAAAGATATCTTAAAGCAGACTGAAGCGCTGGCCGCTGAGGGGAAGCGGGTGCTGGGGTTTGCCTATAGGCCACTGGACGAAAAGGCGTCTTTAGAAGATGAGATGAGCGAGGAGACGGCTGAGCGGGATTTAATTTGGCTGGGGCTAGTCGCAATGATAGATGCGCCGAGGCCAGAGGCGCGGGATGCGGTAATGCGCTGTCGGCGAGCAGGGATTCGGCCCGTGATGATTACGGGTGACCATCCGCTGACGGCACGGGCGATCGCAGCGGATTTGGGCTTAGTCAATGACCTGAATGCCAAGACCTATACGGGGCAAGAAATAGAGGCTATGAGTCAGGCTGAGCTAGAGGCTGTAGTGGGCTCGGTGAGCGTATATGCGCGGGTGTCGCCGGAGCATAAGCTGCGGATTGTGAAGGCCTTGCAAGCGCAAAATCAGGTGGTGGCGATGACCGGCGACGGCGTGAACGACGCTCCGGCGCTAAAGCAGGCAGATATCGGCGTAGCGATGGGGATTATGGGCACTGACGTGAGCAAGGATGCGAGCGATATGGTGCTGCTAGATGACAATTTTGCTTCGATTGTGTCGGCGACAGAAGAGGGGCGAGTGGTGTACAGCAACATTCGCCGGTTTGTGAAGTATATTTTGGGCTCAAATATTGGAGAGGTGATTACGATTGCGCTGTCTCCTTTACTGCTGCCGATTGTGGCGGTGCCGCTGACGCCCTTACAAATTTTGTGGATGAATTTGGTGACGGATGGATTCCCGGCTTTGGCGCTGGCGATGGAGCCACCTGCGCCGAATATAATGGATAGGCCACCGCATGATCCTAATGAGAGTATTTTTGCTCGGGGGCTGGGCTGGTACATGGTGCGGGTGGGAATTGTGTTTGCGATACTCGCGATTTCGCTGATGCTGTGGGCCTATGGATATACGCAGAATCCGCAGATACCGGGCGATCCGGAGCGATGGAAAACGATGGTGTTTACGATGCTGTGTTTGTCGCAGATGGGCCATGCGATCGCCGTTCGCTCTGACCGTAAGCTAGCGATAGAAGTGTCTCAGTTCTCCAATCCCTACGTGCTGCTAGCCGTTGTCGTGACAACGATATTGCAGCTGCTGCTGATATACGTGCCCTTCCTCCGCAACTTCTTTGGCACTCACTATCTATCTATTATAGAGCTGCTGGTGTGCATAGGCTTCAGCTCTTTGTTGTTTGTATGGATCGAGCTAGAGAAGCTGTTCATTCGGAGTAGGACTGCGGCAAAGTAATTAGTGCTTGTATAATAATGGGTAGCAGGCAGGAGCTTTGTTTATGAGTGCTGTAAAGACACCGATTCTGACGGATAGTTGGATTTCAATGGACTGGGATACGTTTGTGAGCCAGTCAGAAGATCCGGCGTTGGCGAAGGCGAAGGGTTACTACTACCAAGGTTACGGGAGATTTGAGATGCTGCCAGTTGGATTTAACCACGGCGCTGATCATATTCTCACGAGCAATGCGATTAACCTGTTTTGCATCCTCAGAGCTATTCCGCTACAAATGACCGACAACTGCTCATATCAAAAGACAGGCCAAGATGAATGCCAGCCAGATTTATCTGTCTATGTCGGGCCTCGTGCTCGACTGGTGCCTGCCACATCGGGCATTGTGAATCTCGATAAGTACCCCGCACCCGATTTAGTCGTTGAAATTGCTAATACGTCTTTGTTGGATGATTTGGGGAGTAAGCGATCGCTCTACGAAGAATTAGGCATTGCTGAGTATTGGGTTGTGGATGTAAAAAAGGCAAAGGTGACTGCCTTTGAAATATTAGAGCAGGGCAGTCAGCGAACAAGGGTTTCTCAGGTACTGTCGGGATTTGAGATTGCTGTGCTGGAGGAGGCTTTGCAGCGAAGTCGGGAGGTGGATCAGTCGCAGGTAGGCGCTTGGCTGCTTCAACAGTTTCAGCCATAGAAAGGTTGGAGGTTGTAGCGGCGAAAGGGTGCTCACTCCGATTTGCCTTTTTCTGAGTGCAGGCGGGAGCGAACTCACTTCAATCTAGTTTTTTCTTAGTTCAGGGGCGATCGCACTC
>JBGTGK010000377.1:0-2964 GCA_041746795.1 Phormidesmis sp. | reverse complement strand
AAACTTCAAGATGAGATTGCCGCTTGGTCTACCGACATCAACAACACTCAGCGAGGCGTTGATTGGCAAATGAAAATCGAAGATGCGAGATGTAAGCTCACTTCCATCTACCCTAAAATTAAGCTTTGACGCTGCACTAGGTAGCGGTGTCTATCGTTAAGAACCGCATCGGCCAAGCTGTGATCTTTTCGGATGATACTGCTCGACTTTATACCGCGAGCGTTGCTCTAAGTTGGCTTTTTGACAGGCCCCTCGTACTAAGGCAGTGGGGAGCCTATCAACTACTTAAACAGGGATTGGCAAGTCATCAGAGCCTGCGTTTGGAAAAGACATAAACGTTTGTATTGACTTCTACGCCAAAAGTTGCGAAACAGTCTCCATTCGGGCTAAAGACAGGCGTTACTGAATAAGGATCGGCGGGGATTCTATCAGTAATTACTTCTGACGTATCTCGGGAGCCAAAGTCTGGTTTCCAGCCGCTGTATCCCGTTTGGCTATTGATTAGGCGAAGTCCAGCGACTGGCCCGCCGAGTAAAACGTATTTTCCATCGGGGCTAATAATCTCGAAGCTGTCGTCGCGGTCAGTCCCTATAGGTACAGGATAGTCGGCCAGCGCTTTTTTCTGTACGTTCCAACTGCTAAACATTCCCTCGAACAAATTTTGAGAAAGCACCTTCAAGATGCCATCAGGTGCGAAGGCGATACTGGTCGGATAGTATGAGCATTGACCGTCGCAAGCAGGAGGTAACTTATGCCTTGGGTCGAAGGAGTCGATCAGGCTGCATAGCATCAGCGGCCCAATAGTTAGAGCGAACATCGGAAAATAGCTGAGCTGATGGGGACTGCGATTTCAAAAACGCCTGACGCAAAACCACCGCAAACTGAGCGCGCGTTACCGGCTCTTCGGGGTGAGACTTGCCGTCTGGAAAACCGCTGACGACGTTAAGCTTGGCGAGTCCTTGAATATAATCGTAGGCCCAGTAGCTAGCAGGCACGTCAGAGAAGGTGGTGGACTGAGACTGAGCTTGAGCAATAGCAGCACCGCTATGGAAGACTGTAGGAATGATAGCAGGTGTAATTAGCCCAAGTAGTAAACCCAATAGGAGACTGTATCCAAATCGTGAAGTGAGAGACATTTCTATTGATTTCCGGGTTGATAGGAGACCGTGAATTTGAGAGTGCAATAGCCAGGCCACGCCTGTGGAGTATCACTAAGGATTTGAGGTTATCTTTTTAGCAAATATGGAAATGTCTCCAGTACTGGCGATCGCTAAATAGTCTCCATTGCCGCTAAAGACCACCGCCGTATCAGAGTATTTACCGTCTAAACTTTGCTGCTCTCCGGTTTGAACATTGCCCAGGCGACTCCCCACAACATCACCCCGTACGAAGTAATATTTGCCATCAGGACTCAATCGAGTAAAAGCATCTGTGCGATCCCAAGCTGTGCGACTGGTGCGGCTGGGCCGGTCGTCGGTTTGAATGTTCCAAGTATCAAGCTGACCGTCTAAATAGGGGTACTGGCCATTTACTATTGATATATTCAGTGTGTCGTTGCTGGTAAACACCATATCTTCAGCGCTGCCGGTAGATAGCGTTCTTAAAAACTCAAAGCGATTCTCCCCGTTCAGCCTCCATACATCTACAACACCTTCTTGTTTAGCACTGGCGAAAAATTGACCATTCGGGCTGAAGGCAATCTGTGTGATTCGTACGCCACTGGCGATCGCATTGTCTAACGATTGAACAACCTCACCCGTCGCCGCCTGGTAAAAGCGAAGCTGATTGTTCGCAGGACTGCCGACCTGAGGGCCAACTACTAGCTGGGTAACAATCTCGCGGTTATCCGGCGCAAAAGCCACTTGAACCCGTGACCGATCAGAGTAAAAGGGATAATCCGTCTGAGGCGTATCTAACGGTTTTTGCCAGAGCGGTTCGCCCGTTGCTACTGTCCACGCGGATAGTTTCGTATCATTTGTCGATGGATCGATTGAAACGGTCGCAACGCTTGTGCCATCGTGACTGATCGCAATGCTATCGAAACGGGTTTGATTGGGCGCTGTAATCTCTTTAATCAGTTGGCCGGTTTGAGTATTCCATATTTGAAAGCTGCCGCCGACCTCTGTGCCGGTATCAGTGAAATTGGCAGTAATAGTCGCTAGCTGCTGACCCGTCTGACTCAGGCTCATCCGTGCCGACATGGTTGGCAGCGTTACGACAGGTTTTCTTGACCAGCGATCTTTTGCAGCTAAAGGCTCCACTCTATCCGCTTTGACTAACGCCTGATAGATAAAGGCGGCAGCATCGGCGCGGCTAGTAAACTGACCTAGAGACAGCTGATCGACATGAGGATAGCTGACAATGATATTAGCTTTGGCGGCGGCCCTAACGCCTGGGACAGCATAATCTGGAATGTCATCGGCATCCCGATAGGCAGCCAGCGCATCTGGGCCGCCCTCGGCGTACTTTAAGCCAGTGGCTAGCGAAACTAGCGCATCGTTTCTTGTAATGGGGTAGTCAGGGACGAACTTGTTGCCGGGGTAGCCGGAGAGAAAGCCCGCAGAACGCGCGGCATAAATGGCGTCGGTGGCCCAGTAGTTTGAGGGGACATCGGTGAAAGGTTGAGCCGTCGTCGACTGTGATTGTAAAAACGCTTTGCGCAAAATGGTCGCGAACTGAGGGCGGGTAACCTGATCGTCGGGGCGAAAGGTGCCGTCTCCGAAGCCGCTGATAATGTTTAGTTTTGTTAGTCCGGCGATATAGTCTTGCGCCCAGTAGTTAGCAGGTACGTCTGAGAAAGCGGTGGGTTGAGTTTGGGCCTGGGCGGTAGCAAAACTGGTGTTGTGAGAAATGGCAGGCATGATTATAGGCGTACTTAGAATAAGTAGGAGACCGAAGGTTAAATCGATGCTAAGTCGTGAAGTGAGAAACATCTATAATGATTTTCTGGTTGATATGAGACTG
>JBGTGK010000376.1:0-4936 GCA_041746795.1 Phormidesmis sp. | reverse complement strand
TACGCCCAAACCCCTTGATTTCTCGTTCGTCTCAAGTCATGGTCAAATCTGACTTACCTCTTTGAATGGCTGAAACCTAGCAAACTCGTTCCAAGTTGAGATAAAAATCACGTCTGTAAGTTGGAATTTGGAATTGCTGGCGTGTGTGCGAGTTCTTTTGAAGCCTTATTCTCCGGTTTTTGCAGCACCTCCCAACACTTGTTTGCTGTACCACGTTCTCTATCCTGCTCACCTCCAAACCAGTTGTTGATGAACTGCTGAATTTGCTCATCGTCAAAGGCAGCCATCGTGACGTTGCTAAATCGCTTGAAGGCATCAGTACGATAGCCAGCAGCAGCTACTCGGCAAGAAGCCATAAAGCGATTGTCGTCATAGCGATCTACAAAGTCTTGAATGGTGCGCAGTACGTTGTTGAGGTTGGCACTCGGGACTTCATCTAGCCCGTCTAGTAATACGAGCAGATTGCCTTGAGCCAGCGCATTTTGAGTGAACTGCTCAGCTTCTGGAAAGCCACAGGTTTCAAACTCAGCCGTAATAGATCCAGCAATGTCAATATCTTTAGATTCAAAGCGTTTTAGCTCCAGCAATACCGGAATCAGGCGATGCTGATACTCGGCCCGCTCATAGTAAAACGTCCGCAGCACCTCTAAACCCACTTTTCTCAAAAAGGTACTTTTCCCAGCACCCGGCCCACCCAACACCACTAGGTACTGCCGTTCGTTCGCAACAGAAATCCCCGAATGCTTCTCATCCTCTTGGCGCTCAACGGAATACCCTCGAAACCGATCCTTGCGAAAGCTGCCCTCTATAGCCGCTGGATCAAACTGCAATATGGCGCGTTCATCCAGCAGCTTCACGCCCGTATACACTGCCGATAGCTCCACTGGCTCGCGCATCCCCAGCACCTTTAGCTGGCAGTGGCGCTTCTGATAGCTTTGAATATATTTGCGTGAGGCTTGAAAAATGGTCTGGCTGCTTTTAGCTTTCACAGCGGAAATGGCCTTTCCTAAAGCACTCCCGCCGCCTGTCTTCGTCGTATCCGTAATCAGAGACGCTAAGCCCTTTGCCGCAGGCTCTATCAGCAGTTCAAATCCAGTCATATTAGGTTACCAGTGTGCGATCGCAGCATAACGCATACACCCCTCAATCCTGCTTCAACCCAAAGCTTTTAGCTGAATGTTTCTGTAAATCATCTCAATAGGCAAATCAACGCCGACGCTTTCCAACGTAATCGCCTCACCCTCGCCGTATTGAGAATACAGCCACATACGACCTTCGCTCCGAGAAAAGCATTCCACGCTCATCTCGCTAGCGCTGACTAATAAATACTCTTGCAGCGTCGGAATCTGAATATACTCCTTGAATTTATCAATACGATCCACTGACTCTGTACTAGGAGAAATAACCTCTGCAATAAGTTTTGGAAACGAGTAGAAAGTGTCACTAGCTTCATCTCTGTCATCGCAGCTAATAGATAAATCAGGATAACGGTACGATAGGCTCTGCCTAACAAATACCTTTACACCCGAACCACTCATACTACAGTCCTGTTCCGCTACCCGATCAATGAGCGATCGCCTCAAGTTAAATGCTAACTCATCGTGTTTTTTAGTACCGCCCGACATCGCCAACACGTCACCATTGCAATACTCATAGCGAAGCTCTTGACGAGACTCCCAGTCCAAGTATTCTTCTATGGTCATTTTTTGAGGCTGAACGCTAGCGATCATGTTCTTAAGCCCAAATTTCCTAGCTACCTTTTTTCGGCGGATGCTTTTTAAGCACTTCCTTCAGATATTTACCCGTATAGGAGGCTTCTACTTCGGCAACTTCTTCGGGGGTGCCTTCAGCAATGATATGGCCACCGCGATCGCCGCCCTCAGGCCCCAAGTCAATCACCCAATCACAGCAGCGAATCATATCCAAATTATGCTCAATCATAATCACCGAATTGCCCTTATCTACTAAGCGCTGCACCACATCCAACAGCTTATGCACATCGTAAAAAGAGAGTCCCGTCGTCGGCTCATCAATCAAATAAAGCGTCTTGCCCGTCGAGCGCCTCGCTAGCTCACTGGCCAGCTTCATCCGCTGCGCCTCACCGCCCGAAAGCGTTGGCGCAGTTTGGCCCAAGCGCACATAGCCCAAGCCCACATCTACCATCGTCTGCAACCGGCTCGCCGCCTTAGGAATATTCTCAAAGAACTTCAGGCCTTCCTCAGCCGTCGTATTCAACACATCGGAAATGTTCTTTCCTTTGTATTTCACCTGCAAAGTCTCACGGTTGTAGCGGGCACCTTTACACACCTCACACTCCACATACACATCCGGCAAAAAGTTCATTTCAATTACGTTCACGCCCTGACCACCGCAGGCCTCACAGCGCCCACCCTTCACGTTAAAGGAGAACTGGCCGCGCTTGTAGCCCCGCGCCTTGGCCTCAATGGTTTCGGTGTACAGGTCACGAACTACGTCGAATATACCCGTGTAAGTGGCCGGGTTAGAGCGAGGCGTGCGACCAATGGGAGACTGGTCAATCACGATCGCTTTGTCCAAGGCCTTGAGCCCTTTAATCGGCTCCATTTCGTTAGGCTCGGGAATTTTGCTGCCAAAAAAGTGACGAATGGCGGGATACAACAAATCGTTAATCAGGGTCGATTTACCCGAACCAGAGACGCCGGTAATGCAGACAAATTTACCTAGCGGAATATCAACATCGACGTTTTGCAAGTTGTTGCGATGAGCATTGCCAATTTGAAGGCTGCGACCGTTGCCAGGGCGGCGCTCGGCTGGCGTGTCAATCTTTCTGCGGCCCGACAGGTAGGCTCCCGTCAGCGATTCCTCAGCGTTTAGGATGTCTTCTAGCTGACCTTGGGCCACAATTCGCCCGCCGTGAATACCTGCGCCAGGGCCAATGTCTACCACGTAGTCGGCGGCTCGCATGGTGTCTTCATCGTGCTCTACAACAACTAGCGTATTGCCTAACTCTTTTAATCGGTCGAGCGTTTTTAGCAGGCGGTCGTTGTCTCGCTGGTGAAGGCCAATGCTGGGCTCGTCAAGCACGTACAAAACGCCGCTAAGACCCGCGCCGATTTGAGTAGCGAGGCGAATGCGCTGGGCTTCGCCGCCGGAGAGCGTGCGGGCGGTGCGATCTAGCGTGAGGTAGTCGAGGCCGACATCGAGTAAAAAGGTGAGACGAGACTTAATCTCTTTGAGCACGAGTTCGCCGATGGCCATCTGTCGGTCGGTGAGCTTGGGCGGTTTGCCTGCTTCGCCAACAAGGTCATAAACTCTGTCGCGACACTCCCAAATAGAAACGCTGGTAAAGTCCTTAATGTTGTAAGGCCCAATCCGCACCGCCAAAGACTCCGGCTTTAGCTTCGCCCCGTGACAGGTTGCACAGGGCTGATCGATTAAATACTTTTCTAGCTTTTGCTTATAGGCATCAGAAGAAGACTCGTGATACTGTCGCTCTAGCATTGGCAACACACCTTCATAGCGGCGATTGTAGCCTTTTTCGGTGCCGTAGCGAGAATCTGTTTCGATGTAAATTTTCTCTTTTGAGCCATGCAGAATGGTCTCCATTTGATCTTCGCTGAGGCTTTTCCACTGCGATTGCAGCTCGAAGCCAAAGGCCTGACCCACGCTGTATAAAAGAGAGAAATAATAGGTGTTGTCTTTTTCTGACCAGGGCGCGATCGCTGCATACACAGGCGAACTCCAATCTGGCACTACTAGCTCTGCTGAGAACCGGCGCAGGCTCCCCAAGCCGTGACAATCCGGGCAAGCGCCATAGGGCGAGTTAAAAGAGAACAAACGAGGCGACAGCTCATCCATCACCGCGCCATGCTGCGGGCAGGCAAAATTCTCAGAGAAAATCATCTCATCGGGCGGCGCTGGCAATGCTTGATCCTGGTCTTTTTCAGGCGCTTCCTGTTCCGTTTCTTTCTTCACTTCTGGCTTCGCGGGCAGCACATCAATAATCGCGATACCGTCAGATCGCTTCAGCGCCGTAGAAAGAGAATCTACCAATCGCTCCTGCAAGTCGCCTTTTTTAACCAGGCGATCCACAACAACTTCGATATTGTGAGTTTTGTTTTTATCTAGCTCAATGTTGTCACCTAGCTCACGCGCTTCGCCATTAATGCGCACCCGTACAAAGCCCTCAGCGGCCAGCGCCGACAGCAGCTTTTGATGCGTCCCTTTTTTACCGCGCACCACCGGAGCCAAAATTTGGAAGCGCGTTTTATCTGGCAGATCCATCACCTGATCGACCATTTGATCGATGCTTTGAGGCGCAATCGACCGGTCGCACACGGGACAGTGGGGCTGTCCGGCTCGGCCATACAGCAGGCGAAAATAGTCGTAAATCTCAGTTACTGTTCCCACCGTGGAGCGGGGGTTGTGCGACGTAGACTTTTGGTCAATCGAAATCGCCGGGCTCAGGCCTTCGATGGCATCGACATCGGGCTTGTCTACCTGGCCTAAAAACTGGCGAGCATAGGCGCTCAGCGACTCTACATAGCGCCGCTGTCCCTCGGCAAAAATCGTGTCGAATGCCAGCGAAGACTTGCCAGAGCCCGAGACGCCCGTGAAGACAATCATCTTATCCCGAGGCAGGTCGAGGCTGATGTTTTTGAGGTTGTGCTGCCTTGCGCCGCTAATGCGAATCAGGTTTTTGGTGTCGGAAAGGTCGATGCCGTTTTTGCTATTTTTCACATCTTCTGGTACATCCCCTGGCAAATCGACGGGCGTATCAACGTGAGCCGCTGGTTTGGCCTTTGCCGATTTTCGATCGGCTGTCTTCGGGGTTGCTTTTGGCGTTGCCTTAGCCTTGTCAGCTTTGGGATTTTTAGCCGGGTCGGATTTTTTTTTGGATGAAGGCATGGGGCAAACTTACGAGCCAAAAAAGGCAATAGCGCGAACGTTAACGGGC
>JBGTGK010000375.1:0-2221 GCA_041746795.1 Phormidesmis sp. | reverse complement strand
CCGGTAGCGTTGGCTCAAGCGGGCGATCGGCCTCAACCTGGTCAGGTGCTCATTGCTCAGGCCCGTAACCATTTAATGATGAGAAGCGATCGCACCCTAACCTACGCCGATTCCACTACCCAAACGCCTTACTACCCTTCGGTGGATGTGTTCTTTAACAGCGTCGCCCAGTACTGGCCGCATCCCGGTCGAGCTATTTTGCTTACCGGCATGGGCCGCGACGGCGCAATTGGGCTAGGAGCTTTGCGTACAGCGGGCTGGTGGACAGCCGCCGAAAGTGAAAAAAGCTGTGTAGTATACGGGATGCCTCGTGCTGCGGTAGAAAACGGCGCTGCTAAAACGGTGCTAACGGTCAAAGAAATTTCTCAACTACTCGCAAAAAATGAAGAAAACAGCCGATAACACTAGGTAAAATAGCTAGAAACGCATAGGGCAGCGCTATTTAGCAAGGTTGAAAGCCCCCATGTCTAGGGAATACTATTAGGGGTAGATCTTATCAAGTCTAAAATTCTAGTCAATATATTTTGTCACTTCCACTGGTCAAACTGGTCAAACTGGTCAAATTGCTCGAACTGCTCAAAGTGTTCTTTCAAGGTCTTCTTTGATCGCCAGTTATTAAACAACGAACTTTAAACACCAGTAGGTGATTCAATGTCTGTTCCCATGCCGTCTCATTCCTCTACTGTCGATCAGCCCGTTGTTATCTTAGTCGTTGATGATCAACCCATCATCGTTGAATCGGTACGACGTTTGTTAGCGACAGAATCAGACATGAGCGTCCACGCTTGCAGCGATCCCACCCTGGCGCTTTCAGTTGCCGCAGAACTATGCCCTACCGTAATTTTGCAAGACCTAGTAATGCCCGATGTCGATGGGCTCATGCTGGTTAAGTTTTTTCGCACTCATCCCAAAACAAAAGATATTCCCATTGTTGTACTCTCTTCTAACAATGAGGCCAAAATCAAAGCCGCTGCCTTCTCAGCCGGAGCTAACGACTACTTAGTCAAACTACCCGATCCGATAGAACTTATTGTCCGCTTGCGCTACCACTCAAAAGCTTACTACAGCTTTCTCAAAAGCAATCAAGCCGAGCAGACCCTCGCCAATAACAAACTGTTAGAGCAGCGCGTAGAAGCTCGCACTACCGAACTCAAGCAAGCCTTAGACAACTTAAAGCAAGCCCAAACTAAGCTGATTCACAATGAAAAAATGAACAGTATGGGACAACTTGTGGCGGGAATCGCCCACGAGGTCAACAACCCGATTAATTTCATTTACGGCAATTTAAATTACATGGATGGCTATGTACAAGATTTGCTGGCGCTCATTCGGGCTTATCAGGAGCATTACCCTACCCCTGCCTCGCCTATCCGCGAAAAGCTAGAAGAACTCGACTTTGAATTTACCTCTAAAGATTTGCTATCGATTTTTATTTCTCTGCGCAGTGGCGTTAAGCGCATTCGTGACTTGGTAATTAGCTTACGTAACTTCTCTCGCTTCGACGAATCTGAAGTAAAAAAAGTAGATGTGCATGAGGGCCTCGATAGCACTTTAGCCATTCTAGGATCTCAGCTAGAGGGCATCACCATCCAAAAAGAATACGGCCAAGTGCCTGCTTTGGAGTGCTATTCCAGTCAAATCAACCAGGTTTTCATGCACCTGATTCGCAATGCCATCGATGCTATGCGCGATCTGAGCGTCGTTACAGAACTTGAACAAGAATCTACGGCTTCTTTTTCTATCACTGATGGTTATAAAGCGCCGCTGTTGCATATCGCCACCTCAGTGGTGCAGGAAGGCTAGCGGATTGCCATTTGGATTACCGACAATGGTTCAGGCATTGTCCCAGAAATTCAAGATCTCATTTTTGACCCTTTTTTCACTACTAAAGAAGTCGGAAATGGCTCAGGATTAGGGCTTTCGATTAGTCACCAGATTGTGGTTGAGCAGCACGCTGGCGTACTAAAATGCTATTCGGTTCCGGGGCAAGGAGCAAAATTTTTGATAGAGCTACCGGTTTGTTTAACTAGCTCTGCCCAGGCGAAAGATAAAATCCCAGAAAGAGAAATGTCTAATAAAATAGACTTTATCGGCAATAGTGGAAACCCTTACATAGCAAGGGTTTCAGCGATCAGCCAAAAAACGGCTGAAGTGATTGTCACATAAGGCTTTGAGGGCATTTTTGCCCTTTTATTGCCGATAAAGTCCAATGTCTAATAAA
>JBGTGK010000374.1:0-5279 GCA_041746795.1 Phormidesmis sp. | reverse complement strand
GGGAAAACGTTGTCTTCACCAATAATGTACACGCCCACTTCGCCCTTACCCGTTTCCACGCGCACGTAGTGCTCGCCCTCAGGAATTTTAAAGGTAGGCGCAATCTTTTTACCGGCAAACTGATAGTCAAAGCTATTCCATTCAGACTTAGGGCCTTCTAACATACGCCTGGCTTCCAAATTCTCAAAGGGGCCGCCCGGTAGCTGCTTCATCGCCTGACGAATGATTTTTACCGACTCGCGCATTTCGTTAATGCGGACAATATAGCGAGCAAAACAGTCGCCTTCGGTAGCCCACTGCACATCCCAGTCCAGCTCGTCGTAGCGCTCGTAGTGATCGACCTTGCGCAAGTCCCACTTTACGCCAGAGGCACGCAGCATCGGGCCAGAGCAGCCCCAAGCGATCGCATCCTCCCGAGACATCGTTCCTACGCCTTCCACCCGACGGCGGAAAATCGGGTTGTCGGTAATGAGCTTTTCATACTCATCGACCTTGGGCATAAAGTAGTCACAAAAGTCTTCGCACTTGTCAACCCAGCCGTAGGGCAAATCAGCCGCGACGCCGCCAATGCGGAAGTAGTTGTTGTTGATTAGCCGTGCCCCAGAAGCGGCTTCCCACAGGTCGTAAATTAGCTCGCGCTCACGAAAAATGTAAAAGAAGGGCGTCGTTGCACCGCAGTCAGCCATGAAGGGGCCAAGCCATAGGAGATGGTTGGCAATGCGGTTTAGCTCCAGCATGATCATGCGGATGTAGCTAGCGCGCTTAGGCACTTCAATATTAGCTAGCTTCTCGGGCGCGTTCACCGTAATCGCTTCGTTAAACATGCCAGCAGCGTAGTCCCAACGGCTGACGTAGGGCACAAACATCACGTTAGTACGGTTCTCAGCAATTTTTTCCATGCCGCGATGCAGGTAGCCAATCACCGGCTCACAGTCAATCACGTCTTCGCCGTCTAGCGTGACGATTAAGCGGAGCACGCCATGCATAGACGGATGGTGAGGCCCCATGTTGATGACCATGGGTTCGGTCTTGGTTTGCAGCGTTGCCATATTCGTTCTATCTACTGGACAGGGTTCCTCTACGGCCTTTATTGTCGTACGTTTACTCTAAAGATTCAACGCCTGACGGCACTTATTCCCCAGATTATACGGTAGCGCTTGAAAAATATGTCCGAAGACAGATCTGATCAGCCCTTTTTTCATGTGCCTGTGCTCTCCGATCAGGTAATAGACGCCCTGAAGATGAAGGCAGGCGGGCAATATTTGGATGCTACCGTGGGCGGCGGCGGGCATAGCCAGCTAATACTACAGGCCGCTCCAGACGTAAGGCTAGTAGCGTTGGATCAAGACCTACAGGCGCTGGCAGCGGCGCAGGCTCAGCTAGCTAATTTTAAGGATCAAGTTACGTTTCATCACACTAATTTCTCTGCGTATGAGCCCGGCGATCTGCTCTTTGACGGGATTTTGGCCGATATTGGCGTGAGTTCTACGCAGCTTGATCAGGCGCAGCGAGGGTTTAGCTTTCGCGCCGAAGCCCCGCTCGACATGCGAATGGACAGCACTCAGGCGCTGACCGCTGAAGAAATTGTGAACCATTGGGACGAAAAAACGATCGCCAATACGATTTATGAATATGGTGAGGAGCGACTGTCGCGGCGGATTGCCAGGCGCATTATAGAGCAAAGGCCTTTTTGGACGACGACAGAGCTGGCTTTTGCGATCGCTGGAGCCTTCCCGCCCAAAGCTCGCCACGGGCGCATTCACCCGGCTACCCGCAGCTTCCAAGCGCTGCGCATCGCAGTGAACAGCGAACTCACTGTGCTAGAGCAGTTTTTAGCTAAAGCACCCGATTGGCTAAACCCCGGCGGTCGGCTCGCTATCATCAGCTTTCATAGTCTGGAAGATCGGATTGTGAAGTATGCCTTTCGAGGCGATCAGCGGTTGCAGATTGTGACGAAGAAGCCGCTGGTGGCGACTAGAGAGGAGGTGCAGGAGAATAAGCGATCGCGCTCTGCCAAACTAAGAGTGGCTGAACGAAAGGCACTGTAGATCTGAAGTTAAGATCTGAAGTTATGAACTTGCGGCGAGTCCTGTGGAAAGCAGGTGTTCATCCATTGGCATAAGCTCATTAATGGTCTTTAGCGGGTGTTGATTGTTATGAGCGATCGCAAAAGCCACTTGGCGATCGCCGCTTGCCGTGCGCGATCGCCCTACTCCCCATCGAGTAGAACCTTTCTATAAACAACGACGCGCAGTTTCCACACGACGCTGCGGTTCTGCCTGACGACGACGCGCAGTTTCCACACGACGCTGCGGTTCTGCCTGACGACGACGCGCAGTTCCCACACGACGCTGCGATTCTATCTGACGACGACGCGCAGTTCCCACACGACGCTGCGGTTCTATCTGACGACGACGCGCAGTTTCCACACGGCACTGCCCTTTTTTGTAGAGCCAAAAACCCGTAACTATACGAGCAACAGCGCCATGCAATCGTAGCAATCGGCAAAATTCATGCGATTACACTGAAACACCTGTGTGCTTTTTGCAGGTTGAAAAGGGCACTGTTATATCAGCGAATCAACAGTATTCACAACCTGCAAACCCTACCATTACACAACAAAAAGGGAGCACTATGACTCGAAGAAAAAAGAAATCCGCAATCTTAGAAAAATCTCAGGAGCGGCTCACTGGCCTCAAAACGATCGATGGCAAGGCTGACTTAGGCAATGGTATAACCTCAGCGACCTTTGAGAAAGAAGTGAGTGGCCTTCGCCAGCAGATAGAAGCCTACAATGTGCTGCTCACCAAAGCAGATGAGGCGGCTAATGCCATAGAGATAGCGGAGAAACAGCTTTCTATTACTGCTGAAAATGTGTTGCTTGCCATCAAGGTGAAGTACGGCAAAGATAGCTCTCAGTATGAAATGGCTGGGGGGACTCGTCAGAGCGAACGCCGTCGACGCAAGCCACAGGTCGCTCCTCAGTCCGCTCCACAGGCCGCTTCTCAGGTCGCTCCTCAGGTCGCTCCTCAGGCAGCAGCCGTTTAGACGCGGGCGTGAGCACAGCTTACTTTCTTGGATAGATGCACCTGAAAGGAGATGGGTAATTGCTCAGCTCCCCGAATAGAGCTTTGCAAAAAACGAGCGAGGAAAATAGCGTAAGAGGATGCAAGAACTTCCTGCTCTAAGCAGCTTACCGCCGGAGGCAAAAGATGCGTTGATTTGGTTGTTGTGGGAAAAGTATCAAGAAATGAGTCAGCGAGTAGAGCAGTTCAGCCACTCGCTGGCGGAACTAGAGAAGCGACCGGCTAAGACTAGCAAGAACTCCAGCAAGCCTCCGTCTGACGAATTCAAGCCGAATAAGCAGACCCCAAAGAATGGATGCGATGACTCGCGTAGACTCCTATCTAGCTCATGTGGCGACGACCCGAGCGGCGCTACCTGCGAGGGTTCGGCACTTAGTCGGCGACGGCTTCTATAGCAAACTCAGGCGGGTTGACGGCGTTCTAGCATTAGGCTTGGATGTTATCGGCAAGCTGCGCTGTGACGCTAGCCTACAGTACGTCTACGAAGGCGCTCAGAAGGCGTTTCCTATGGGAAATAGGCCTCCTACAAACGCCGCCCCTAAACAAAGTCCCGAGCAGAAGGGTAGCGAGAACACCTGTCAGGAGCCCGATTATAAATTTGCTGTTCATTGATAGATGTCCTCAAAATGTGCGGAATAGCATTGTTTGGCATAGTTCAACAAGTACTGCCCAGCACGGAATCGTCATAGCGATCGCTGCGCAGCGGATGCATGAGTGGTCTCCCTCGCTTCTTCAGGTAGCGACTCAGGCACTCTCCGATCACGCACGACCATCACCGAACAAGAGACACGGTGCATAACGTAGCTGCTGACGCTACCGATTAAAAATTCACTGAGCCCTCTGCGCCCGTGGCTACCGACAATGATCAAGTCAACGTTATCGGTTTCGGCGCGATCGCAAATAACTCGCCCTGGATCCCCACTGACCTGAACAAACTCAGCCTGAACGCCTTTGTCCCTTGCCTGAGCGCACCAGCTAGAGAGCATTCTTTGCCCTCTTTCCTTGTGTTCTCTATACTCTTCTTGATAAACCCTCCAAGCTGCGTCATCTATCGCCATCGGATAGCCAGTGAAAGTTGGGGAATACAGCGTTAACATCCCATAGTCATAGCCTGGCATCAGAATGTTTAGCAGCGTTAGCTTAGCCCCTGTGGCCTGAGCTAGCGCAAGCGCCTTATCGAAAAGATGAGTGCAAGTTTCATTCGTATCTAGAGCGACCAAAATTTTGTTGAGCATGATGACCTCCTTGGGTTAAGCCATTCTAGCCAGAGAGAATTCCGAAGACTGCTCGCGAGCAATAGACTGGCTTTGATTGTCAGAGTGAATGATCGTGACAGAGCAGAGGGCGTGATGGACGATGTAATTACTGACGCTGCCTGACAAATGACAGGACTAGGGCGACCGTAAGGCTGTAACCCCAGCGGCCTTCGCTTTTGCCTGTTTTTCTTCGAGCAATGCATCATAGCGGCTCGCATACTCAGTCATTTTTGATTCGTAGTCTTTTTGCGCTTTTTCATCTAGATTTGATAGGCAATTATCCACTAACGTGAAGGGGCTTACAGGACTAGAGGACGCATAAATATCTAAAACATGAACTAAAATAAGTTCAGCATTGAGAGCCCCCGGCGAGTTCGGGGCAGTTTCGAATGCCCAGTCGCTAGCTGCTGACTCGTCAATCGCGACTAACAGTTTATTCAGCACAGTCAAGTTTATTCAGCACAGTCAGTCTCTCCCGTTTATTTATTACATTTCAGCATAAAATATTTTCTTGAAGAAATTGTGAGGAAGGAGAGATATCTATTTGCACAAGAAAAGGCAGATAGGCCATCAGCTAGTGCCGCTTCCTCTTCACAGTTTCCTCACACTTATTCGCGATAAAGTAAGACGGACGCATTGAACAATAGCTCCGACCGCAGATGGCTGGAGATGGCTGGTGAAACCGTAGAGTTTGAAGGTGTGGGTTTTATGATTTTGCTAGCTTTAAGAGCAGGTTTGTTCTACTTCGTGGTCGTATTTTCAACTGGCTTTGCACTAGGCATTATCCGTATCCTATGCAGCAGTTCCAAATTCCAAGATACAGACATTCTGGGATGGCGCGAGCCGTCTTTCAGTCATGAGTCAGTGGCGAGTCAAGAAGTATTGCTACAAATAGGTTTGGTCGGTTTGGACTGATCCAGCATGAAATCTAGCAAGG
>JBGTGK010000373.1:0-2578 GCA_041746795.1 Phormidesmis sp. | reverse complement strand
TCTATCCCAAAGGGGTCAAGCTCTCTGCTGATGAATTGAAGCCCTTCTCTGAACAATGGCTACGTTCTGAAACCCTGCCTAAATGGGATGTGACGATTGTGCCTATCTAATCGGTATCTTATTCATTTGCGGCTCCCTTAGCTAGATTGAGCACCCATTTGATGCCTAGAATTGCTAGCTGTGCAATTGAAGTGTAATCAGAGTGAAATGAGTAAAAATATCCCTTGGAAAGTCTCTTTCTGGGGGATATTTTATCGAGTGACGCTGCTACAGGCGGATAAGGTAGACAGAAGCCGCTATTTCTATTGCCTTTTTCATCAGCCTGACGCGCATACCAATATTACCTGCCTGCCCACCTGCTACAGCGAAGACAATCCAGTCAAACACCCATCCAGCCCCTTAAGTGTCTATTAATAAGCCGCCTTCAAGCCACTTATCAATAGACACCCCTAGAACATAAGGTAATAAATGAGCGATTAGCGATTAGCGGCTAAATTTCGCTGACGGCGTAAAACCGCAACACCGCCAACAGTGCCCAGTAAAGCCAGTGTTGCAGCCATATCTGGCTCTGGCACACTAGCTGCACTCACCGCCACAATTTCGCCAGAAGCAACCGGGAGCACTGCTATGTATCCACCTGTACCGTCGATTTCATTAGGCGTACCCGCACCTACGCCAGCCGGAACGCTTAACCCATGAATGACAATCTCACGAAAAGTGAGTGGCATTAGATCAGCCGCCGTAAACGCGAGCCCGGTCGCAGGATTTTTACCAAAGATACTCGGATCGGTGAGGTCGTAAGTTGTTGTAACACTTGTATTTCCATCCGGAGTGATAATCGAAGCTAACGGTAAAATAATCGGGCCGTAAGCGGGTAGACCTTCTGCTAATTCGATAAAGCCGTCGCCATCGAGGTCATTGGCAAGTGTAGGCGTCATCGAATCAGCTACTGCGCCCCCACTAAACAATCCGTGAATGTGCTGGACGTGAGTCTGGTTTGGCTCTAAGCCGGTAGCCGTAGTCGTGACCGTTAGCGTTTTTTCATCATCTGACAGATCGAGTAACACAGTGCCTGTGACACCTGAGTTATTGAGCGTACCGACGTCAGCTTTAAAGCTAGCAGCCTGGGCAGCAGCAGCAGAGAAGCCAAGCATTGCGGCACTAATCAAAAGTATTCTTGAGAGGTATTTCATGGTTTTATTTTTGAAGTATTGGGTATGACAGCTATAAAGATGCAGCGCCCCTCAGCTCATAGATATTTACAGGGATAACTGCAAACGGGTCTGGTGACGTCAACATCCAGCAGAATATATTGATGAATTTCAATACTCTGTCTTTCAGAAGGTATATTCACCGACGTTTTTTATAAAGGCTATGCAAAGTTGAGATGAAGGCAGCATAAACCTGGGTGCTCATCCGCTGTGGTGCTAGGGACTATACTGAAAGTAACTTTATTTAAACTCATCTTTTTTTTCTTTTGGCCAAGCAGCGACTCGATACACTCTTAGTAGAACAAGGGCTGTGCCCTTCCAGGCAGCAGGCCCAACGCTTGATTCGAGCCGGGGAGGTGAAAATCGCTCAGCAAATTATGGACAAACCAGGGATGCTGATCGCGACCGATGCGGTGATAGAACTTAAGCAGAAGCCGCCTTTTGTGTCGAGAGGTGGCGAAAAGCTGGCTAGAGCCTTAAAGGTATTTGATATTCAGCCCGCTGGTAAAATTTGTTTAGATGGCGGCATCTCTACGGGCGGTTTTACCGACTGTTTGCTGCAAGCCAATGCTAAGCAGGTATATGGCGTAGATGTAGGCTACGGACAAGTGGCTTGGACAATCCGCCAAGATTCTCGGGTTGTGTTGAAAGAACGGACGAATATTCGGCATCTAGCCCCTGAAGATCTGTATCAGGCAGAGACCCGCGCTACGTTGGGAGTCATGGATGTTTCTTTTATCTCTTTGACTAAAGTGTTGCCTGCTTTTTGGGGGCTGCTAGCTTCGCCTCGTGAAGTTGTTCTATTGGTTAAGCCACAGTTTGAAGTGGGCCGCGAAAAAGTAGGGAAAAATGGCGTGGTGCGAGATCATAAAGATCAAGCAGGGGCGATTTTCCAGGTGAATCAGGCAGCGCAGACTTTGGGCTGGCAATACAGAGGGCTTACTTGGTCAGAAACTGTTGGCCCAGCCGGTAATATTGAATATCTGCTGTGGCTCACGCAGAGCGATCAGAGCGATCAGAGCGGTGGCAATTCTCAGTCATGGCCAGACTTAGAAGATCTTTGTGAGGTGACTCAAGCAGCGCGGGCGAAGCTTATTTAGGGAGATTTTAGCGCGATCGCTCAACCCTCAAGCACACAGAATAAAAGACGAACAAAAGACGAACAAAAGACGAATAAAGAACGCATACTATACGCTGATAGCTTCCGAAGGTGCTAGATTTAGCACTTTATTAGACATTGGACTTTATCGGCAATAAAAGGGCAAAAATGCCCTCAAAGCCTTATGTGACAATCACTTCAGCCGTTTTTTGGCTGATCGCTGAAACCCTTGCTATGTAAGGGTTTCCACTATTGCCGATAAAGTCTA
>JBGTGK010000372.1:0-9413 GCA_041746795.1 Phormidesmis sp. | reverse complement strand
GGGCTATCGCACCGGCGATATTATGTCTGAGGGAACGAAGGCTACGGGCTGCAAAGGGATGGGTGAAGCGCTTGAGAAAGCATTAAGCCAAAATGCAAGGAGTCCAAATAAAAGCACACAAGCTAAAAGCACACAATAGCCCGGCTTATTGCAAAAAATAATCAAAAACAGTCAAAGAAGCTGTACTATCAGCACCAAAAGGTGGGCCGCCCCAACCGCCATCCCCTCAAAACTACTCAAAAATTGAGCATAGAATCCGCTATGAGCACGTTAACCATGCAGCCCCAAGCAAACGACCGACTCGCATTTGGAGATGATTCTGCCTTGTTCGATCCAGAGTTAATAAAAGCAGCGCGGCATATCTATCGCACCTTTTATGAAGTTCATCCAGAGGTCATGCAGCGCCCTATCGGCGTCGCCATTGGCCGGATAAGCCGTCGGGGCAAGCTCGTATTTGGCGATAAGCCCGTGTTGCTACCGCAAGAATGCTTTGTCCCCTTCAGCCAAATTGAGCCAGGCCTGGTTTAGACCTTTTATCAACTGGCTTTGTTCTAACTTTGATAAATGGGCATCTTAGCGACAGAAACTCATCTGTACGCCTTGGCCCATGGATACGCTTGTTCCGATTCTAATTGTTTTCATTTTGGGCGCTGCGGTTGGGAGCTTCTTAAATGTGGTGGTTTACCGTTTACCGGCAGGGCGATCGCTAATCCATCCCCCCTCGTACTGTCCGCGCTGCGAAACTCGGCTCAAGCCTTACGATAATGTGCCAGTATTCGGCTGGCTGTGGCTAAAAGGCAAGTGCCGTAGCTGCAAGCTGCCAATTGCCTCACGCTATCCCCTGGTCGAATTTTCGACGGGGTGCCTATTTACAGCGGTGTTTCTGAGCTTTGGCATGACCTGGCAGACGCCCGGCTACTGGCTCTTTATTTGCTGGCTCTTGGCGCTGGCGCTGATAGACTTAGACACGATGACACTGCCTAATAGCCTCACCGCTTCGGGGCTGGTTTTGGGCTGGGGGTTTCAAGGCTGGATCAGCTACCTGCAAGTGCCTACGCTTCAGCACACGGCTAGCGGGGTCGTTGGGGCAGTAATAGTCAGCATTTTTGGGCTGTGGCTATTTGATGTTATTGGCGTTGCCGGGAGTAGGGCATTCGGTAAGCCTGCGATGGGCGGCGGCGATGCCAAGCTCGCAGCGATGATGGCAGCCTGGCTGGGCTGGCCGGGGCTATTGCTCTCTACTTTTTTAGCGGCGGCGATGGGTGCGGTCATTGGCGGCGGCGCTTTGACCTTGGGAGCCTTAAGCGCTAAGCAGCATATTCCATTTGGGCCTTATCTGGCGCTGGGGGCGACGCTGACCTTGTTTTACGGGCCTCAGCTGATTGCTGCCTACATGAGCGTATTTTTCCCGCTCGGCCTTCTTTGAGCATTCCCTGAACATCCAATGAAGACTAAAAGCACCTTCCAAAAACCTTTTCTAAGCCAAGTAGGATACAAAATTTAAGTCATCTGCCGTATAGGCTATAGTGCTAACCTCCAAAGAATCTTCGGCGAGATCTCCCAAGTGAGCGATCAAACCAGTAGGATGAATAGGTAATTTGCCTCATTCCATATGCGCATCTTGCCGCCGTTGAGCAGTTTCTAAACAGCTAGATGCTCCGGTAAAACAGCGCTTGAGGCAGCGACTTAAGATAAGTTCGATGAACGGGAAAATGTCACTGTTCGACTGGTTTGCCAATCGTAGAAAAACCGGATTGGTTAGCCAAGATAGGCACGAGCGGGAAATTGCCGATGGCCTGTGGACCAAATGCGAGCGCTGTGATGTGCTCACTTACACCAAAGATTTGAAGGCTAACCAAAAGGTGTGCCCCGAGTGCGGCCACCACCACCGCATTTTCAGCGGCGATCGCATCGAGCAACTCATCGATGCCGACACCTGGAGTCCGATTAACACTCAGCTTTCACCTGAAGACCCGCTTCGGTTTCGCGATCGCAAAGCCTACGCCGACCGCATTCGCGACACCCAGGCCAAAACCAAGCTAGTCGATGGCGTTCAAACAGGCCTAGGCAAAATCAACGGCGAACTTGCCGCCTTAGGCGTGATGGACTTTCGCTTTATGGGCGGCAGCATGGGCTCGGTCGTCGGCGAAAAGTTGGCCCGCCTAATTGAGCGCGGCACTGCCGACCAGCTCCCGGTGTTTATTGTGTGTGCCTCCGGCGGAGCCCGAATGCAAGAAGGCATGCTTAGCCTGATGCAAATGGCCAAAATTTCAGCGGCATTGCAGCGTCATCGTGAAGCCCGACTGCTGTATATTCCAATTTTGACTCATCCCACTACGGGCGGCGTTACCGCTAGCTTTGCCATGCTGGGAGACATTATTTTGGCTGAGCCCGAAGCGACCATTGGCTTTGCCGGTCGCCGTGTGGTAGAGCAAACTGTCCGCGAAAAGCTGCCAGATGGATTTCAGACCTCGGAATACCTGTTGCGCCATGGCTTTGTCGATAAAATTGTGTCGCGAACTGAGCTGAAGCACACGCTTGCCCAGCTAATTCGTCTGCATCGCCCTATAGATAAAGTGAGCGATAAAGTGAGGGTGTCTGCCAAGCAGCTAGACACGATACCGGTGGAAATGGCCTCAGACCTGTAAACAAACGTAACGAATCTGAATGAAGCTGCATAGCCTGCTTTAATTTCAGACGTTTTTAAAAGATATTCTCGGTTGGCTTTACTCCTCTATCGCCCTATCCATGGCATGATAAGGACATAATTTGGTTCAATAAATATTGAATCACTGCTGTGTTGCGTGTCTGAGAAGCGAGCATAAAAAATGAGAAATTTGTTTAAGAGATGCACCGGGCTGCTGATGGTAGCCATAATTTTTGTCTCCGGTGTATTTGGCGCAGGATTGTTTGCCCAGGAGGCGGTTGCTGCTGAGCTAGACGCCTCCATCCGCACGATTAAAGCCAACGACCAGGGCGACCTAGTAACCCTTCCGGTTGAGGACTTTCTTCGGGGTCGTCAAAAGTTTAACGTTGCCTGTGCGACCTGCCACGTTTCGGGCGTCACCAAGACTAACCCTAACGTCGGCTTGGAGCCTGAGGCCCTAGAAGGTGCGTTCCCGGCTCGCGATAACCTTGCAGCCCTAGTGGACTACCTGCATAACCCCACTACTTACGACGGTTTGGTTGAGATTTCTGAGCTGCACCCTAGTACTAGGAGTTCCGATGTCTATCCCAAGATGCGTAACCTAACCGAGGATGATTTGGAAGCGATTTCTGCTCACATTCTGGTGATGCCAAAGATCGTCGGAGATAAGTGGGGCGGCGGCAAAACTAAGACTCTGTAACCCCACTTTGTAATCTTGAAGTCAGACAAGGTTTAAACTTTAAGCGCGGTAGGCCGACTCCTACTGCGCTTTGCTATGGCTACTTTATTCCTATGATCAACCGTAGAACGCTTCTATTTGGAACGGCTGGCGCTGCCGTTGCTGGCTTGCTTACAGGCTGCGGACAGGCATCTGCAAACGCTTTGAAGATAACCCTTTTAGAGGGCGCTATCCCTTCTGAAGTCCTGCAAACGTTTCGCAAGCAGGCTGATAAGCCGACTAAGTTTCAGTTAGTTTCGCAGATAGCCAGCATTTTTCAACAGCTCCAAACTTGGCAGAAAGCACCCAAGACTTCGGGTTTCTCGATAGCGCGCTTTTTGCCGTGGGCTCGTGCCGAGGTGGTGTCAAGGCCAGATGATTTGGTGAGCTTGGGGGACTATTGGCTAGAAAGTGCGATCGCCCAAAACCTGATCGAACCTTTGAGCATTCCAGCGGCTAGCTTAGAGAAGCTGCCAGCGACCTGGCAGCAGTTTGCTAGCCGCAGCGTGCCAGGAAAGACAGCAGGCGCGATCGCACCCGAAGCACCGCTATGGGCAGCGCCTTACAAGGTTCAAACGCTGGTGATTGTTTACCGGCAGGGCGAGTTTCCGGGCTCATCGGCCAGCAACCCTCCTTTCAAAAGCTGGCGTGATTTACTCCGGCCTGAGTTTCGCCAAAGCCTTGCCCTGCCTGACCATCCCAGACTGGTCATCGGGCTGGCGCAGAAGATACAAAACGGCAGCTTCAATTCCATTATTGAAGGCTACAGCAGTGACTCAAAGGGTGCTTTAAAGGTTCCAGCGACGGAAAGTTTATCTGGTAGCCCATCTAGCAATCTATCTGGCAATCTATCTGGCAATCTATCTGGCAGCAGTTCAGCCGCTAACTCAGCGCCATCGACCAAAGGGTTAGCGCGCGCGTTAGTAGATACGTTTACTCAGCTTGACCAGCAGGTAAAAACATACGATTCAGACGATTCTCTGAAGGCGCTGGTGAATGAAGACGTTAAGGCCGTTGTGGGCTGGTCGGGTGATGCGGTGGCAGCGGCCAAACGCTATCGTGACTTGAGAATAGTGGTGCCCTCAGAGGGCAGCTTGCTATCGATAGATATGTGGGTTCGGCCCCGCAGCGCAAGCAACGGCACAAAGGTGAGTCCAGAGAGAGGCCCAGAGATGAGCCCAGCGGCACAGCAGTGGATAGATTTTTGCTGGCAGCCTGATCCAGCGGCTCAGATTTCGCTGTCTGGACAAGGCCTATCACCCATTTTTCTGCCAGCAGACGTGAGCTTGCCAAAAACCCTGAACGACAGCTTCCCCTACATTGAAGCCATTAAAAAGAGTGAACCACTTTTGCCTATTCCTGAAAAGCTGCAAGCTGCCTACTTTGAGCTTTGGAAGCAGATACGATCGGCTTAGTTTATTAATTCAGGCGGGCGCGACGGCCAAACGTATCAGATGTCACCTCACAGCGCACATTTGCAGTAGCGCCGCTGCTGGGTAGCTGAGAAATTTGACTGAAGTCGCAGATGTGAGTTCCTCGCAGGACTACAAATCCTGCACTGCTGGCACTTCTAGGATCGCTAGCATTAGCGGCGTCGCTACTGTTGAACACGCGCAGCTGATAGCCATAGCTCTGAGCTGCCGTACCAAACTGGGAGATAAAGCCATAGCGCTCAAAGTAGCTAAGCAAGTCCCAAATTTGCTGGTTGACAATAACATCCACGTAGTCAATGCTTTCGCCGTCGTTTCCAGTGGCGTGGTAGGCCCGCCACTGCTCGACTAAGCGATCGGTTCCATAGCGATCGCCCAGCTGATCTTCAATCCAAACCAGGCTGGGCTGACTGATATGGGTTAGGGAGATGCGATCGCTAGCTGCTACTAATGTCCCTTGATCTGCCGGTAAAAACAGTGGAAAGCGCGTTAAGTCTGAGAGCCGCGCTTCTACAGACGCAAATGAGGCGGGGACGGCGGCGGGCCGATCGAGCGTGTGGCTATCTAGCTGCTTGGGCTGGCTAGTAGGCGCTGCTATTACCGCGCCTGCGGCAGTAAAGGCAAAGCTAGCCGATATTCCAACTGCTGCCCCTTTAAAGCACTTTTTTAAACGAACGTTAGCCCAACGATAAGTCATTTGATTTCGGTTAGCTGTTTTAAGATTAGCTGCTTACGATGAACCGGCCCCAGCAAAATTTCTGCGCCGCTAATTGACTCCAGCATAGCAACCATGTCCTGAGGCTTTAGCAAGGTGCCATCGTTGCGGCTGCTGCCGACGTAGCGCAGCACAGCAGGCGTCGTGTCTTCGCGTTTTGCCAGCGTCAGGCGATCGCGCACAGAGGTCGGCAGGGCTGCTAGCTGCGAAGCGTCGGCCACAGATAGTTCAAAGAGACGCGATCGCAAATCGATTTCTTTTGGTTTACCCGACTTAGTGACTTTAGCTTGCATAATTTGCTCAGCGGCAAGTACCTGCTGCACCCAGCTTTGCCAGTCAGCCGTTTCACCATCGACTGTATCGAGGGCAATCAAATACTCAACTCGATCGAGACACTTCGTGGCAGAAGGTGAATCAAGGGAAACTTCTGCCGCCTCATAGATCGGAATATCCTCGGAAAGCTGTTCCTGTAGTCGCGCTCTGAAGTCCGCAGGATTGATTGCTTCCGTTAGCTCAAAGTCAATAATTTCGCCTGTACTCGTTATCCCTAGCGGCAGCGCATTAGCCGGAGAAATTCGCGGCCCCGGATGAAATCCGCCGGTAAAAGCAATCGGCAAAGACGCCCGCCGGATGGCTCTGTCCATGAGCCTAGCAAAGTCTAAATGGCCAATGAGCGCCATATCGCCCAGCTTACCAACCTTGATGCGCAGCCGCTGAGCGCGAGTTTGGTTGGGCTTAAAGTGTCCGTCAAACTTAGGAATTTCTAGCGGCGGCACCACGATGTTGTGGCCGAAGTCTGGCCCGCAAATGCCACAGTGCGAGCAGCCTTCAAAAGAGCAGTCCGGCACGGTAGCCGCCGCTAAGGCTCGCTTAAGATCGTCCTTAAGCCACTGCTTCTCAATGCCCGTATCAATGTGATCCCAAGGCAAAGGTCGATCGAGCACCGCTGCCATCGCCTCGTCTATGCCTTGTCCGGCATGGTCTGCGGTTGGAATATTGCTGTCTAGGTTCCACTCACCGCTTTCTACCTGACGGTATTGCCAATCTAGTCCGGCATCTGCGATCGCCTGTGTCCAAGCCCCAAAAGCTTTTTCCAGGCTTTCCCACCAGGCATCCATGCCCGCGCCTAGCTCCCAGGCACGACGCACGACGGCAGAAAGTCTGCGATCGCCTCTGCCCACAAAATCCTCCATCGCCGAAATTCGCACGTCGGTAAAGTTTGCCTTCACCCCGCGAATCGAATTCATCTCGGCCTGCAAAAGATCTTGCTTTCGCTTGAATTCCTCGGTCGAAACCGAGTGCCACTGAAACGGGGTGTGGGGCTTGGGTGTGAGGTTAGAAATAGTAATGTTGAACTTGAGCGCCCTTCGTCCTTTAATAAAGCACTCCTGCCGCAGCCAGCGAACCGTTTCCGCAATGCCCAGCACATCGACATCCGTCTCACCCGGCAGGCCAATCATAAAGTACAGCTTCACTCGCTCCCAGCCCTGCTCATAGGCCGTCTTTACTCCGCGCAGCAGCTCTTCATTCGTCAGCCCCTTATTGATAATGTCGCGCATCCGCTGAGTACCCGCCTCAGGCGCGAAAGTCAGCCCCGTCTGCCTAAGACCGCCGACAATATTAGCGATATTTTCATCGAACCTATCCACTCGCTGACTCGGCAGCGAAAGGGTAATATTGTCATTTTTTAGCCGGTTCTTAATCTCAAGGCCGATAGCAGGCAGCGCCAGATAGTCCGAGCAGCTCAGCGACAGCAGCGAAAATTCGTTGTAGCCGGTCTCGCGCATGCCCCGCTCGATAGTATCAATTACCTGCTCGGGAGGCACATCTCGCGCCGGGCGAGTCAGCATTCCGGGCTGGCAAAACCGACAGCCGCGCGTACAGCCGCGACGAATTTCTACCGTCAGCCGGTCATGTACCGTTTCTACGTAAGGCACCAGGCCAATAGAATACTCGGGCATGGGAGGCGCGACCCGACGCAGCACTCGCACAGGCACATCCGGGCGATTGGGATGTACCGAGCCATCCAGAGCCATATCGTAAAAGCGAGGTACATACACGCCCGGCACCTGAGCCAAATCCAGCAGTATTGCCTGACGGCTCAGCCCAGCTGCCTTGCCTTCTTCGAGTACTAAGCCAATTTCGGGCAGCAGTTCCTCGCCATCCCCCAAGGCAATGAAATCGAAAAACTCAGCGTAAGGCTCAGGGTTAGAAGTCGCCGTGCCACCGCCTGCGAACGCCAGCGGCCAGCTTCCATTCGCTACGTTCCAGGCGCTTTCTGGATGTGAGTCGCGCTCCTGCCAGGTTAGTGGAATTTGCCCGAGCGTGAGCATTTCTAAAATATTGGTCGCCCCCAGCTCGTAGCTCAGGCTAAAGCCCAAGATGTCGAACTCGCTGAGACTGCGGCGGGACTCTACCGCAAATAGGGGCGTTTGGCTGTCCTTTAGCTTTTGGGAGAGATCGAGGGCAGGGAGATAGGCGCGATCGCATAGCTGTCGGGGCTGAGCATTCAAGATGCTGTACAAAATGATGTGCCCCAGGTTAGAGGCACCCACCTCATAAATTTCTGGATAGGTAAGCACCCAGCGAATGTCGGCGGTGTCCCAGGGCTTATGAACCGCTCCTCGCTCATTTCCCAGATAGCGGGCAGGCCTGGAAATGTCAGCGTTGAGCAGATCGGCGACATCTGTAGTAGAAGCAGTAGAAGCGGCAGGGATCACAGCAAATATCGCAAAAGCGTGGGTGTACAGTTGCACCCTATGGTGCACCAACATGCGTTGTCCGCAGGCTGGCTATTACTATATCGCAGGCCCAGAAACAGCTGCCAAAGAGTTAGCTCCTACCGGCTCTAGGTAGCGAATAAAATAGCGAACACCAGGCAGTAAAAAGCGCTCCCCGCATCGCTGGGAACGCAACTCAGTTGGCCAATGTTTTCTAGCTAGTCTTTAATTTATACTTTTATATTTTACGGTTGCGTTGCTTCGCAGACACGCCATCTTACCGGCTTGCTGCCTCGCGATCACACTTCTCGTGAGCATATCAAGCAGCCATCGCCACAGGAGCAGGCTCAACCATGGTAAATACGCGATCTAGCTGAGTTAGCTCGAATACAATGCGGATAGCAGGGGGAGCAGAACAAATGCTCAGACGTCGGCTCTTGGCGCGAGCAGCGTTCAAGGCTGACATAAAGGAAACAAGTCCAGCGTTGTCCAGGGAATCAACATTGCTCATGTCAACAATTAGCTCACCAGAACAGTCGTTGCGCATCGCAGAAATCAGCTGCTGCTGAAACTGGGATGCGCTCTCAGCATTTAACACGCCAGAAGGGCAAATCACGGTCACGGAAGGGGCACTAATCGACATATTACTTTTCTCCTCAAGCGGCTTTAACAAATAAACTAAACGATTAACTACTAAATACTTAGCTACCAAGTACTACAGCCACATCCAATGCACATCTAGCCAAAGGGCTCTTTAGGGATTTTTAATAAATGAATAGTCATCTATTTAAGCGAGTAAAGATGTGTCCGCAAATACATTGGTATCAACATATTGGCTAAACTCATGAATAGGCTAGATGAACACAGTACATTTATCTAAATCTTGACCTACACAGCCCTTGTTTAAAGTTTTGAGTAAGCACTAACACTTAAGTTGAAACCTATCTAAAAATTCCGTGTGCCTCTATACAAAACAGAGACGAAATAGGTAGATTTATGGGTGTGAATCTCATACGACTTATGGTGTAGGTTACCCAACAGTTTAAAAGCTCGGTCTTTAGACTGTCTTTAGAGGGAGATGTTGCTGAAGCTGTAGGGATATAGGGATCAAGAGAACGATCTTACAGAGGTTTCGGTCAAAGACCCTACCTAACATAGATACAAACGAATCTTTTTTGTTCCG
>JBGTGK010000371.1:0-9284 GCA_041746795.1 Phormidesmis sp. | reverse complement strand
GTAGACTCTAATGTATTCATTGTGATAAACGCTGGTAGTTTTTGCTTTTATCAAGCGTTCACCACTTTTCCTCTTTTGGCAAGGCTTGCAGCCTTTTTCCCTACGGCACGCTGCCCCTTGTTTGGCCTAAATTTAGGTAATTGAAATGGCCCCAGAAAATCCGCTCAATAATACTATTGTCTTGTTCCTCATAAATCACTTCCTTAACTTAGGAATTCCGTACTATTGCTTTGCGACGAATCACCATATTCAGGTGACTTCAGAAGTGGTGAGCGCACGTCAACCCGATCTAATTGTGCATTCTGAGGCATCATTTGCCGCGATTTTGGATGATGCAAGGCTGCTTCGGCTTGGGCTGCCTGCGCCGACATTGGTGGTAGAAGTCGTCTCAAGTAGCGATACGAGAAAGGCATCGCGAGACCGTGACTATGTGCGTAAGCGTAGTGAGTATGCGCAGAGGGGGATTTCGGAGTATTGGGTGATTGACCCGATCGCAGCAGTGATTTTGGTTTTAACCCTGACAGAGGGAGATTATCAGGAGCAAAAGTATGTGGGAGAGCAGAGGCTGTGATCGCTAGCCTTTCCAAACGTTGAGCTAAGCGCAGCCCAAGTTCTAAAAGCTGGGCTGTAAGATTTGCAAAACGCCCCCACGTTAACGCCTAAAATGGGAAAAGCCTCTATCTAAAAGTCCCCTTGACATCTCTATGACTGATTCCGCCGCTAGTCAGGCTAAAAACTACGGTATTCCCGAACGGTTAGCCAAGCATACGGTACGCTATGCCGACTACCGAGAGGTGAATCGGGAAGACATGACACCGATGATGCGTCACTATGCGGAGATTAAAGATCAGCACCCCCATGCGCTGCTGATGTACCGGGTGGGCGATTTCTTTGAGACCTTTTTTCAGGATGCGATTACGATTGCCCGCGAGCTAGAGCTGGTGCTCACCAGTAAAGATTCGGGCAAAGCGATTGGCCGGGTGCCGCTGTCGGGCATTCCGCATCACGCGCTAGAGCGCTACTGCATTCAGCTAGTGGAAAAAGGCTATGCGGTTGCCATTTGCGATCAGGTAGAAGATCCGGCGCAGGCGGTTGGTCTGGTGAAAAGAGAAGTGACCCGCATTATTACGCCGGGTACCGTGATAGAAGAGGGGATGCTGAGCGCTAGACGCAACAACTTTTTGGCGGCGGTTGTAATCGCAGGCGATCACTGGGGACTCGCTCATGCTGATGTCTCTACAGGAGAGTTTTTAACCACGCAGTCTACCGATTTGGACGAACTTACTCAAGAGCTGATGCGGCTCCAGCCTGCGGAGATTTTGGTGCCGAGTAATGCGCCTGAGCTGGGGGCGTTGCTGAGGCCAGGAGAGAAGTCTGAGCAGCTCCCTGTCTGCCTGCCGACGCAGTTTTGCTATACCTTTCGCTGGCAGTCGCCGTTTACCAAGGCAGAGGCTAAGCAGCGGCTGTTAGAGAGCTTTCGGGTGCGGTCGCTTGAAGGATTTGGCTGCGCTCACCTGCCCTTAGCTACTCGCGCAGCGGGCGGTCTGTTGGAATATTTAGAAGACACTCAAAAAGAGAGCGTCGCGCCGCTGCAAAATCTCTCCACCTATTCGATCACAGAATATTTGGTGATTGATCATCAGACCCGGCGCAACTTAGAGATTACCCAAACCTGTCGCGATGGTATTTTTCACGGCTCGCTGCTTTGGGCTTTGGATAAAACCGTCACGGCAATGGGCGGCAGGGCGCTGCGGCGATGGCTATTGCAACCGCTGTTGAGCATAGAAGGGATTAAGGCTAGGCAAGATACGGTTGAGGAATTAGTAACAAACGGCGGTCTGCGGCAGCAGCTCCAGCAGCTTCTCAAGCAAATTTATGACCTAGAGCGGCTGGCAGGTCGGGCCGGGTCGGGCACGGCTAACGGTCGAGACTTGGTTGCGATCGCCGACTCTTTTGCCAAGCTGCCTGACCTAGCTGCGCTGATGGGCCATGCAACATCGCCCTATTTGAAGAAGCTACAGCTTGTCCCGCCTGAGCTGGTGCAGCTGGGCGATGTCTTGCGATCGCACCTTGTCGAAACCCCACCGCTGTATCTCACTGAAGGCAACCTCATCCGCGATGGCGTTAACCCAACGCTCGACAAGCTCAGGGCGCAGGTCAGGGCCGATCAGCAGTGGATTGCTAATTTGGAAGTAACAGAACGTGATCGCACTGGCATCTCCAATTTAAAAGTGGGTTATACCAAGGCCTTCGGCTACTACATCAGCATCTCTCGTAGCAAAACGGCCCAAGCGCCCGACGACTACACCCGCAAGCAAACGCTCACAAATGAAGAGCGCTATATTACTCAAGCACTCAAAGAGTGTGAGGGCCGCTTAAACAACACGAATGATGAAATTCAAGAGCTGGAATACGCTCTGTTCATTCGCCTGCGTGAGCAGGTCGCCGAGCAGGTCAGCCTGATTCGCCAGGTAGCCATCAAGGTCGCCGCCGCCGATGTTTTAGCCGCGCTGGCAGAAGTCGCCATTTACCAGGGATACTCACGTCCTGAAATTGTCAGCGGGCGACCTGTGTTTATTGAAGATGGTCGCCATGCGGTCGTAGAGCAGTCTCTTCCGGCTGGCTTTTTTGTACCGAACGACACGGGGCTAGGCAGTGTGACAAACGATCCAGATAGCGAAGTCAATAGAGTCTCTCCCGACTTAATTATTCTCACGGGGCCAAATGCCAGTGGGAAAAGCTGTTATTTAAGACAGATCGGGCTCATTCAGCTAATGGCACAGGTGGGAAGCTTTGTGCCTGCTAAGTCAGCGACTTTGGGAGTGTGCGATCGCATCTTCACCCGCGTCGGCGCAGTAGACGACCTGGCTACTGGTCAATCGACCTTCATGGTAGAAATGAACGAAACCGCCAATATTCTCAACCATGCCACCACGCATTCTCTCGTACTGCTAGACGAAATTGGGCGAGGCACCGCCACCTTTGACGGGCTCTCTATTGCCTGGGCAGTCGCCGAACATCTGGCCAGTGAAATTGGCGCACGCACTATCTTCGCCACACACTACCACGAGCTAAACGAGCTAGCCGCCCTGCTCTTCAACGTTGAGAACTATCAGGTCACCGTCAAAGAAATGCCCGATCAAATCATCTTTTTGCATCAGGTGAGACCCGGCGGCGCAGATAAGTCGTACGGAATTGAGGCCGGGCGATTAGCTGGATTGCCGCCCTCAGTGATTAGCCGGGCCAGGCAGGTCATGAGCCAAATAGAACAGAATAGTACGATTGCGGTAGGGCTCAGGCATCCACAGAATGGCAGCTCGCCTAAAACATCAAAAAGACGGAAGAAATCTCCTCAAGACAATCAGCGAATGAACGAACAATCATCCCCCATCGCCCAAGAAGAATCTATCCCCCGACCCGAAGAACAGCTGGATATGTTTGGCATTCCGTAGGGTGGGCACCGCCCATAAAACCATATTTTCTACTGAGAAGGCTTTACAGCATTTGCAGAGGAATAGGCTGACTGGGCGCTGGGAAGGCCTCGTCCAAGGTCGCGAGGTCTTCAGCGCTTAAGGTTAAATCCATAGCAGCATAGTTTTGCTCTACGTGTTCTATGCGGCTGGCTTTGGGAATGACGATGACGTTATCTTTGTGGAGGAGCCAGGCGATCATAATCTGCGCTGCGCTCACCCCTTTCTCCTGCGCGATCTTCTCTAGCATTTTGTCCTCTAACAATCGTCCCTGCTCAATCGGCGAATACGCCATAATCGGGATATTTTGCTGCTGGCACCACGGCAGTAGTTCAAGCTCAACGCCTCGCCGGGTCAGGTTGTAGAGCACTTGATTGGTCGCAATTGAGCTGCCGCCGGGTAAGCTAACCGCCTTTTGCATATCGTCAGCATCGAAATTGCTGACGCCGTAGTCACGGATTTTGCCTGAGCGTTGCAGCGTTTGAAAAGCTTCCAGGGTTTCGGCCAGCGGATAGGAACCGCGCCAGTGCAGTAGGTATAGGTCGATGCAGTCTGTATTTAGGCGCTTGAGGCTGCTTTCGCAGGCTGCGATCGCCCCCTGCCTAGAAGCATTGTGCGGGTACACCTTGCTCACCAGAAAAACGTTTGAGCGATGATGCGCGATCGCCTCAGCGACTACTTCCTCCGCTTCGCCTTCGCCATACATCTCAGCCGTATCAATCAGCGACAAACCTAGATCTAGCCCACGGCGCAGCGCATTTACCTCACTTTGGCGACGTTGGCTATTCTCACCCATCCGCCAGGTGCCCATACCAAGTACAGGAATGGCTTGCCCAGAGGGAAGTTCAATCGTTTTCATCGCTTATTACCTTCTCAGCCTACTTTTCTAGCCTACCTTTCTGGCCTACCCTTCTGGCCTAACCTTCTGGCCTACCTTTCTGGCCTTTCTGGCCTACAGAGAGTTTAGAAACTTCAGCAGTGCCTGTCGTCCTTCTTTTGGCAAAGAAACGAAATGCTGCTTAGCGCTTTGTGCCTCACCGCCGTGCCAAAGAATTGCTTCTTCAACCGTACGGGCGCGGCCATCGTGCAAGTAGCCCGAATAAGGCAGCACCGTCTGCGTTAGGCCTAAGCCCCACAGCGGCGACGTCCGCCATTCCTGTCCATCGGCCTCAAAGTCGGGCCGACCATCGGCTAGCGCTTCACCCATATCGTGCAATAGCAGATCGGTGTAGGGCTGAATGGTTTGATTGGCTAGCGCCTTTACGGTCGCGGAGCCTGTCTTAATAGATGTGAGATGGCAGGCGGCGCAGTTGGCATCGGTAAACAGCTTTTCGCCTTGCTGCACTGTCGCATCGTCAGTTTGGGTGCGGGCGGGCACCGCTAGCGTTCGGGTGTAAAAAGCAGACGCTTTGACGGTATCTAAGTCAATTTCTTGAGTGCCATCGTCGTTGGGCAGCAGCGGATTAGCAATGCCCATATCGTGAGCGTAGGCCGTTGCTGTTTGTGAGAGTAGGTTAGCTGAGTTCGCCTTTAGGCCAAAGCGGCCTATATCCATTTGTGCTTTCTCGAAGTTCCAAACGCGGTTTATTCGGCCTGAGATGCCGTCCTTGTTTTTGTCGGCTGGGTCGGCAAGATTTTCTAGGATTTTGGCGGGAATAGCTTCTAGCAGCCCAACGCCAAATATAGGAGGCGGAATTCTGAGGGAGGTGAGAATGCCGCCGCTGATGGGCTGGTCGTCGCTGATGGCCGATAGAGTAATTTGGGGCGATCGCAGATCATAACGCTCTCCATCTGCATACTCACCGCTCGTCTCCACCCATTTCAAAGCAACCTTTGCCTCTGGCTGTACGCCATGCACCGCACTATCTTGTAACTGTGTCCCAATAGTGGGCTCAGGCACAACCCCTTCTGTTTTTACTGCCGGTAGCCCGCTCGCAGCAGGCAGGCTCGTTCGCACCAGCGCTTGCCCTAGCTGCGGCATCCCTCGTCCATTCTTGATGTGGCATCCCGCGCAGGAACTATTGTTGAACTTAGGGCCAAGGCCGGGATGAATCGGCGCAGGCGCAGTCACAAACACGGCATCAAAAGCAGCGTCGCCAACCGCGTGCAAGTCCATTTCTTGACTATTTAAACCGGGTGCAGGCTGGCCAAAAGCGTGAGAGGAGCGGTTGTGAAAAGTGGTCTCCCCGCCTGCTTGGTAGTCGGGTTGGGGCTGGAGGCGATCGCCACTCATGCCCACAGAAAGGAAACCAGCAGCTACGCCTGCCAGCACAAACAACAACAGATACGTCAGCCAGCGAGCAGGAAGGCGAGAGGAAAAGGAAGTCATGAAGGGGCGATATTAAGATACAGGACGCAGAAGTATTCAACCATCAAATTAAGGGAACAACTTCGACTTCAATGGTGTTTTTAACTTCTAAAATGGCTGCGATCGCCGCTGCAATTTTCGGCGCCGCCGCTGCATCCGTTAAATGCACCTCCAACGGCGTCGGCACAGCATTTAGCGCACCATCGGCCTTAGCAAACTGAGCCTTTACCTTTTCATCAAGGGCCGGATCTAACGCGGCTACATAGGTGCTCACGCTAGCCGCCGCCTGAGTGCCCTTTTCAGGAAAAGCCCCCAGATAGCCATTGGCCGCGCTCTGCAAATTGCTTTTAAGATCGTTGATGGTTTGAGCGCTAAAGCGACTCTCTAATCCTCCAGTACTCTGCTTTGTGAAGGGTGCTTCTAGCTTCTCTTCACCCACCTCAGTCAGGCTATCAATAATGCCAGAAACCAGCTCTTGAGCGGCCGCTGCTGTCGTTGGATACACCGTATTATCGGCGCTACCCGCACTCGCAAACACCGTTTCGTAAGCAGGCTGTCCTTCGATTCCTGTTTGCCAGCTAGCGAGCAATGCATCCGCAGAGGTGTTGAGATCCTCACTCAAAGCGACTAGATACTCGTTTTCGCGAGCCGTAAAGTCACTCAGCGCCTTGTTAGCGTCTGTTCCAAACAAAATGTATTCAATAGAATGCATCCCGCGCTCTGTATCTTGCAATTGCGCCACGCTTTCTGCCGTGATCGGTTCGTCGCTTACCAAGATTTGCTCAATGTCTGTTTGATTAACTGGCCAGGAATCCATCGCGCCATCAAATCCTAGTGAGCCTGCTGGGCCAAAAGCAAATGTCTCCGTTTGCTCCCAAGCTACGCGAGTAGCCGTCCACGCATCACGGGCAGCGGCCAAGCTTTCCGCCGTCGGATTAGCCGCAAATGCCTCAATGGCTTGCTCAAGCGTAGAGGTGTTATTGGCATACAGCTCGTAGTTAGGAATAACAACCTTGCTCGTAAAGTCAGAAATCACGGCCTTGTCATCAAAAGTGTTCGCCCACTTCAGGCTTTCGTTAGCCGATGCGCCTTCACCGCCTTCACCGCCTTCACCGCCCTCGGCGCCTTCTACCCCTGCGGTAGGCGCTCCATCTGCCGCCGCTTTCCCCCCTTCTGAAGGTGCACAGGCTGCGAATAAAGAAGCTGCCAAACCTAAAGACAGAAACAATTCTGCCACTTTCATCTTTTTACTCGATTTTCTAGTCATGTTTTTCCAAAAGTGCTCGCAATGAAACTCATCCTAATATTTAATGACATCAATTATCAATAAAAAATGAGATGGAAATAGGAAATATTTTCAATAACTTATTTGTCGAAAGCGGCTACAGCTTCTAGGTGAACCGATTAAAACCTTTTGATTGGGAAGCTTTACTCTCAGCGAAAGAAAATAATAGATAAAACTCGTTGGTTTTCAAAGTAGACAGTCTATCAATGCAGTGCAAGTAATGAAGAATTGATATGGATAGTAAAGCGTAGTGCTTTCGTGTAGTTGGCGATCGCTCTAAACAAGCAAACGCACAGCGCTACCAGCGAGCCGTCAGATCGCATCGCCAGAATCTAAATGCTTCTACCAAAAGCTATTTCACCAAAAAATGTTTGACAAAGTGCCCTCTAATCCGCACAATAGAGATCGCCTTGAGAAGGAACCAAACCAGCCTTCTAACAAGCAAGGGCCCGTAGTTCAATTGGTTAGAGCACCGCCCTGTCACGGCGGAAGTTGCGAGTTCGAATCTCGTCGGGCCCGTTGTGTTTACGTAAAGCTGAAAACATAAGACTAAAAGCCGCCGTTCTGAAATTAGAATGGCGGCTTTTTAATTTGAATGGAATTGAGTTTTGATTAAATCTCAAGCGTGCCGCCGTATTTCACGGGTAGCTGAGCTTCTACAGGGATGTTCATCACTTTGCTGTACAGCTTGATGTACTCTATTGCTGACTTTTCCCAGCTAAAGTCTTCGCCCATGGCCCTTCTTTGCAGCGCTTCCCACTGAGGCTTAAAGCGGTAGGCCTCTGAGGCCCTCACCATAGAAGTAAACAAATCTAGCGGCTCATAGCGATCGAAGCAGTAGCCGGTACCTGTTTGATTAGCAGGCTCATTGTGAGTTACCGTGTCAACCAGTCCACCCGTGCGGCGGACGATGGGCACGCAGCCGTAGCGCATGGCCAGCATTTGGCTAATTCCGCAGGGCTCAAAGCGGGAGGGCATGAGGAAGGCGTCGCAGCCTGCGTAGATTTTCCTGGCCAGGGTGTCGCTGTACATAATGTAGGCGCTGGCCCGGCCTGGGTAGCGGGCGGCTAGCTCCCACAGCTGGTTTTCGTACTGGCGATCGCCCGTCCCCAAAATTACAAACTGCGCATCCGAATACGCCAGATAGCGATCCATCGTCTGCAAAATCAGGTCAATCCCCTTTTGCTCTACCAGTCTGCTCACCAGCCCAATCAAAAAGCCCTCAGGATTCTCAGTCAGTCCCATTTCCCTTTGCACCACAGCTTTATTCTTCAGCCGCTTATCCAGGCTTTTAGCCGTGTAGTTGTGCTCAATTTTGGCATCGGTCGCTGGATTAAACGAATCCGTGTCAATCCCATTGACAATGCCGCTGAGCTTCCCACTAATAAACGACAGCAGCCCTTGTAGATCTTCACCGTACTCAGGCGTCTGAATTTGCTCGGCGTAAGTTGGCGACACCGTATTGACCTGATTGGCATACTGCACCGCAGCCGCCATTTCGTTGTGCCCCTGCATAAACCATGGGCACCAGGTATTCCGCTCTAGCCACCAGCGCGATGGCCCCTGATAGGCCAGGTTATGAATCGTAAAAACCGTGCCAATATCAGAGACCTCGTGCATCCACACCGGCAACATGCCTGTATGCCAGTCATGAGCGTGAATGATGTTGGGCTTCCAATAGTTCCAGGCAAACTCAGCCGCGCCATTAGTAAAAAAGGTAAAGCGCCACTGCTCGTCGTCGCCGCCGTAAATCATGCCATTGTCGAAGCAGGGATGCCCGAATAGATATAGGGGCACATCGGTACCGGGTAGCCTGCTTTCAAATACCGAAAACGCGTTGAACATCGCCTGACCCTGCCAAACGGGATCGCCTGGATAGTTGATCTGCATGGCACTGTAGTAGGGCATAAATACGCGCACATCGTGGCCCATCGCCCGGAGGACAGTAGGCAAAGAGCCTACTACATCACCCATACCGCCAACTTTAGCAAGCGGCGCGGCTTCGGCAGCCACAAATAGAATTCGCATATTACAACCTGAGTGAAAATCCCAACCTTATTAGACTCAAGTCTATAGCGATTTGGGATCGCGTTGGCCGCAGGCGAGCGATTGTTCAGCGCGACATTTAGTCAGTCGTTACATCGGCAGAGGGCACTGGGATTTCACCGGCTGGCAAATCATCAAGGACGATCTCGCGATTGCCAGGAATGTGCGTTTTCAT
>JBGTGK010000370.1:0-3150 GCA_041746795.1 Phormidesmis sp. | reverse complement strand
GGTTAGAACTCCTCGGATTTAAGCGCTTCCAACAAGTCTAGTGCAGTGTCAAAGCTTAATTTGAGGGTTGCTCTCTTTTGAAATCATTGAAATATAAAGCTTTCAGAGACCATCCACCCCTGTTTTTAGTCTTGACGCTGCACTAGTTAAAAACGCCAATGAGAGCCAGACCATCATCGTCGTGATGGTCTAATTTGTCGTGCGAGTGGCACCTGAAAACGGCCATTTTTGCACCATGCCATCTTTTGGCGAAAATCGAGTGAGTAAGCTTTCATGTATACTGATGCCGATTCTGATCCTAGGACTCATCAAGAATCGTACCTCATACAATCAGGAACCACTATATACGCTTATTAAAAGCCTTGCAATTTCACTCCCAACCTTGGAATCATTCCTGTTTCGCATGCGCTCAGATAGAAGCAGTCAGGCGCAACCCAAACTGCTTCTAGTCCGTTCATCTTTAGCTGAGCCGTTAAGCGTGAACGTCGAAGCGATCAAGTATCATTACTTTGTTCCAAGCTGCAACGAAGTCCTTTACCATACGCTCGTGACCATCATTAGCGCCGTAGACTTCAGCAACCTGGCGAAGCTCTGCGTTCGAACCGAAGATGAGATCGCAGCGGGTCGCGGTGAACTTTGTTTCGCCTGTTTTGCGATCGCAAACATCAAAAATCACCTCGCGATTGTCAACCGGCTTCCACTCGTAGTCCATGCTCGTCAACACGCGAAAAAAGTCGTTGGTCAAAACGCCGGGCCGATCCGTAAAGATGCCGTGCTTTGAATGGTCGTAATTCTGATCGAGCACCCGAAGTCCGCCGACTAGAACCGTCCACTCAGGTGCGGTCAGAGTAAGAAGCTGTGCCCGATCAAGAAAGATTCGCTCCGCCTTTACCTTATAGCCAACCGCATCGTTGTGATAATTTCTGAAACCGTCTGAGACTGGCTTGAGCCATTCGAAGGTTTCATCTGTCAGCTCTTGAGTTGTGTCCATCCGGCCTGGGGTGAATGGGACAGAAACGGAGACCCCGGCGTCCTGCGCAGCTTTCTCGACCGCAGCGCAGCCACCCAGCACAATCAAATCCGCCATCGAGACTTTCTTATTGCCCGACTGAGCACCGTTAAAGTCCGCCTGAATTTGCTCAAGCGTTGATAGAACCTCGCCAAGCTCCTGAGGGCGGTTCACCTCCCAGTCCTTCTGAGGATTTAGACCGACGCGCGCCCCGTTTGCGCCGCCGCGCTTGTCGGAATCGCGGTAGTTCGAGGCCGACGACCAAGCGGCTGACACCAACGCCGAAACAGAAAGCCCGCTCGCCAAAATCTTGGCCTTCAAAGAACTAATATCAGCGTCGTCAACAACGTCATGATCGAGCGCTGGAATCGGATCCTGCCAGGGCAGATCTTCTGCGGCAACTTCCGGGCCAAGGTAGCGCGGCTTCGGCCCCATGTCCCGATGGGTCAGCTTGTACCAAGCACGTGCGAACGCATCGCCAAAGTAATTAAAGTCATCTAAAAAGTGCTCACAGACCCTGCGATAGGCCGGATCGACCTTTAACGCAATGTCCGAAGTCATCATCATTAGCGCATGATCGACGCCCGGCTTGTGCGCGTCCGGCGTCTTCGGCGCGTCAGAATTGCTCGGCGTCCATTGAAGAGCACCTGCTGGGCTCTTTGTCTGCTTCCAGTCGTATTTAAAGAGATTTATCAGGTAATTGTTATCCCACTGGGTTGGATTGGGCGTCCACGATCCTTCGATTCCGTTCGTCATTGTATATTCGGCAAACCCAGTGCCTTCAGGGTTCTGCCACCCCATACCCATTGCCTGAATCGGCGCACCTTCTGGCGCTGGGCCAATCTTGTCTGGCGCAACCATGCCATGGCTTTTACCAAAAGCATGACCGCCTGCAATCAGCGCAACCGTTTCCTCGTCATTCATTGCCATCCGGGCAAATGTCTCGCGAATGTCGCGCGCCGACGCGGCCGGGTCGCCTTCGCCGTTCGGCCCCTCTGGATTGACGTAAATTAGCGCCTGGTGCGAAGCCGCCAGCGGGTTTTCGAGGTCGTAGTACGCCTCATTCGGCTTGCCCACCCATCGAATGTCGCGAGTGACCATCTCATCAGGATGGCCCAGTTCCTCACTGTGGTGCTCCCTAGCACTGTCCATTGGATCGCCGTTCCAAAACTCCGATCCCCAGTAGGTAGCGCGATCGGCCTCCCAGGCATCAATGCGACCGCCGCCAAAGCCGAAGGTCTTGAAGCCCATGATCTCCAACCCGCAATTTCCAGTCAAAACCATCAGATCAGCCCAGCTCAGTGCCGCGCCGTATTTCTGCTTGATTGGCCAGAGCAACCGTCGCGATTTATCGGTGTTTCCATTATCCCACCAAGAATTGATAGGAGCAAAGCGTTGCATACCCTGAGCCGAGCCGCCCCGACCGTCCGCAATCCGGTAGGTGCCTGCGGAGTGCCACGCCATGCGAATCATTTGAGGCCCGTAATTGCCGTAGTCGGCTGGCCACCAGTCCTGCGAATCCGTCAGCAACGCTTTGATATCGCTCTTCAACTGTTCAAAGTCGATCTTTTCGAAGGCTTCCTGATAATTGAAGTTTTGCAGCGGGTTGGCCAGGGGCGAATTTTGGTGAAGCAGCTCAACCTGAAGTCGGTTTGGCCACCAGTCGTCTGTTTGCGGCTTGGAGCCGAGCGCACCGCCAACGCGGGTTCCACGGAAGGGGCATTGTGCGGGCTCGGTGGAAGGGGTGTTGTTCATTAAGTCCAACTCTTTCTAATTTCTCTAATAGTTTTGTTAGTCAAGCCGTATGGGATACCGCCACTTATGGTGGCGGGCTAAACGGCAATTGCCCTTACAATTTTAGCAAGCGCTAGAAGGTGCTACCACTTTCCAAGGGCACATTTAGGCACAGTTCAAAAAAGGGCGTGGCTCAAAACCGGGTAACACTTTCGGTGCAATCTAGAAGTTCAGTAATGCGATGGCAAAGCTCACTGTCAGCGATCGCATAGGCTAAAGCTGTCGCCCGCCGCCTATTGTGATCGCCCCGTATGAGTCCAGCCCTTTCCGCCGCCGCCAGCCTATCTCCCGACATTCGCCAAGACATCGGCATCCAGGTGCTTTCGTGTTTGCAGCCCATCAGCCAC
>JBGTGK010000369.1:0-16364 GCA_041746795.1 Phormidesmis sp. | reverse complement strand
ATTGGCCGTCTTATGTACCCAGCACCGCTGCGTCTTTGTAGCTGGCCAGACTTGAGGTAACGCTTTCCAAAAACCCAGCGCCCCAGCGCCAATCGCTAGCAGCGGGTCATGTTGCAACCCCTGGTCAATTAGTCTAAGCATGAGCGTTTTCCAGTTCAATGCTGATTCTCGGTAGCCTGCTTCCATCCCTAGTAGCTCCTTGTGTCCAGTATCGGTGACGCCAATCATCACCAGAATGCATTGCCGCTCGTCATCGCGGATGTTGAAGTAGATGCCATCTGCCCACACGTACACATAGCGCTTATGCCGCATCGAACGTGTTTGCCAGACCCTATGTTCCTCTTTCCACTTCGCTTTCAACCGGCTAATCGTGGCCGACGACAGGCCTTTGGCCTCTGGCCCTAGCAGCGCTGAGAGCGCTTCTGCAAAGTCCCCGGTCGAAACCCCTTTGAGATATAGCCACGGCAGTACTTCTTCGACGCTGCGACTGCGTTTAAGATACGGCGGTGGCAAGGTCGAGTTGAACTTGATGCCGCTGCCAGTACGGTCTCGCACTTTCGGCACCTGCACTTCGACTTCACCCACACCCGTGGTAATCGTGCGAGCCGGCAGATACCCGTTGCGCACCACCGCCTGACGCCCTGAGTCATCTCTTAATCCCTGATGCTCCTGAAGAAGCTCATTCAACTCTGCTTCAACCGCTTGCGCGATGATCTGTTGAGCACCGCTACGGATCAAGGCGCTGAGTGCATCGCTAAAGTTTTCTGAGGTCTCTGGTGTTTTGAACTTGACTAGATTATCTTGAGTCATGGTGTATCTCTATTCTGGTACTTTTGCTTGTCCAGAAGGATACGCCTTTTTTATCTCCTACGCCATACACCAGAATTAGTTATAACTCTTTACTGCGTTCTGTCGCCTTCGCTCTCTCTGTGAAGCAGACGCGAAATACTCAATCACTTGGTTTGATCCATACTTCGGCCCTAGCATCTTCCACCGATATCTTCAGTTTGTTGAGAAAAATGTGTGTGTAACTCTAGTTGCCTCTGAGCCAGGTCACAGGGCGGGAAGAGATAACAGACAAAGATGGGACAACTTTCTAGATATCTCACGGCTTTTTGCCCGCGAAAGAAGCGAAGAAAAATATAGATTAATTATGATCAACTCACTTCACGAACGGCGACTAGTTTTGGATGAGAAACGTATATATTCACTAGATGGCTCCGCTAAGGATGCCGCATCAAACGATACATTCACAATTACTGGGGTAGAAGCTACTGCGGAAAATCTGAAACGTATTCGTGACACAATCGATAATGGAACAGAGTGGTTCGGGCCATCTGTACAAACTCATCAATAACAGCCCTCAAATCTAAGCGTCCGCTATCGGTCTGGATATCGGTCTGGGCTTGATCGGCTTACAGGGCGTGCCGAGGCAAACCTGGCTTGGTGGCATTGTCTGAAGTACCGTGCTGCGTGTGCCAATCACCGCGTTCGCACCAATGCGAACGGCTGGCCCCACAAAGCAGTCAGTAGCGATCCACGCTCCATTTTCTATCACAATTTCTCCAGTGACCAAGCCAAAGCGAGGGTCGCTAATATCGTGACTGCCGGTACAGAGATAGCTTTGTTGAGAAATAACGCAGTGACAGCCAATTTTAATCGGAGCCAAACTATAGAGCACCACGTCGTCACCCACCCAGCTATAGTCACCAATCTCAATATTCCATGGATAGGTAAAGCGAGCCGTGGGCCGAATCATCACCTGCTGACCGATTTTTGCGCCGAACCATCGCAGCAGCCAACAGCGAATACCATGAGCCGTATGCGGCGTTAGCGGAAACACCACTGCCTGCACTAACCACCAAATCAGCATAGCGACTCGTGAGCCGCCTGCATCGTAGCCGGGCTGGTGGTACTGGCTTAAGTCGGCAAAAGGGGGCGCGCCGATGCTACCAAAAGTGTTGTCTGCGGTTGCCTTCACGCTCGTTTTTATCCCCCTAGTTCTCCTGCCTCCCTAATTCCCCCACCCGACATTTCAGGCTCAGCCGAATTAGCTTTCACAGGCAATGACTCAGGACGCTTCTGCTGAATATTAAGGCTACCACCAAACTTAAGCTCATATAGCTTTACGCCAATTTGGTACTCGTACTGGCTGAGCAATCGGCCATAGACATACCCGGCGTAACCATCTAAAAAGCCCAGCCGTAGAATGTAGAACAGCACGAAGCGCAGCAGGGGCTTAAAGGGCAATCGCACCCAAATCTTTTTAAGGAATCGCTTGCGCTGCACCGCATCGCCAAACAGGTTGCCGCCGATAGTCCCGTCATCACCCATGCCAGTGAGCAAGTTGTAATACACCTGCGCCTCCCAGTTAGAGTAGCGGTTGTGGCGAGCCAGCCAGTGGTACAGGTCGCGAAAGTCTTCATGCAGCATGTCCTCTTGGAGATAGCCCACCTTTTCATGCGGAATCATGACGTGCTCATGCACTTCGTTGTCGCCCGTGTTGCGAATATCTTCCGTGTTGAGGTTTTCGTAGCGGCCCTTGGCATGGCGAAACAGGCGTAAGTTCCAGTCAGGATACTTGCCGCCATGGCGAATCCACTTGCCTAAGAAAAACACCCGGCGGTTAATGTAATAGCCGTCCAAGTCTGGATTTTTGATCCGCTCGGCAATTTCGGCCCACGACTCGGGCGTAATCCGCTCGTCGCAGTCAACAATCAGCACCCACTCATTGCGAAAAGGCAAATTGTCGAGTGACCAGTTCTTTTTTTTAGGCCAGCGCCCGTTGAAATCAAACTGAACAACTTTAGCGCCCAGGCTTTCAGCAATCTCAACCGATCGATCCTCACTTTGAGAATCTACCATAAACACTTCATCCGCCTGAGCCAGGCTAGCCAGGCAAGCGGGCAAATTTTCTTCCTCATTTTTAGCTGGAATGAGCACAGAAACTGGAATAGAAGCAGGTGTCATAACCATCCGTAAAAAGAATTGAAACAAATCGTCGATAAACCCGTGGGGCGATCGCCCCAGCCCTCATTACCCGGACATCCCACCTGAGCGCCGAACCAGCCCTTTTGTCCAGTAGCCCATCACGCTACCTAAGTAAGCGATTTGCCCATAAGCATAGGCCAAATTTTCAAACCGCTGCTTTGGCCTGTGAATGTATTTCACCGTTTTATAAACCCCTCGCACCAGCCGCTCACCTCCACTGCGCAGCTGCCACAGCCCCGTCGTTCCGCTCGCCTGCTCCCGATAGCTTTCGCTAATCCCCTGCCACCAGCTACGGCTCAAGAACCAGCTCGGCTTCATCCGCGCCGGGGCCACATTATGCGCCACCAGTGCTGTTGGCACATAAGCCACCTGCCAACCCTGATCGAGCGCTATTCGAGTGAGCTGCTGCTCCTCATTGGAGAGCAAGTTTTTACCCACTCGGCCTAAATGCGGATCAAACCCGCCCGCATCCTGCAAAAACTGCTTGCGAACCGCGTAATTTAGGCCCCGAGGCGTCAGCGATGGCCGCTGAATGTACGCTACCTCATCGCCCAAGTCGTAAGCGCCCAGGCTGCCCGATAGCTCATCAGATAGCCAGCGCGGCGGCTGCGCCTGTGGCGGCCAGATTAAGGTGATTTTACCGCCCGCGATCGCCACCTTTTCCTGCGTGTCAAATACCGTCACCAGCTCAGCTAGCCACTCCCGACTCGCCTCAGCGTCATCGTCCAAATAAGCTAGAATCTGCCCTTTTGCCTCATTAGCTCCCGTGTTACGAGCGATAGAGAGCCCCAGCTTAGGCTCATACACGTAGCGCACTCTAGAACCTCCGCAAGAATCTGGGGAATTATCCAAGCGAGCCTTGACAATATCCGCACTCCCATCGGTAGAAGCATTGTCTACTACGATAATTTCGTAGCTGGCGAGCGTTTGAGCCAGCAGGCTGTCGATGGCCGCACCCAGATACTGCTCTCGATTGTGGGTGCAAATAATAGCTGAAATCAGCGGATCGGCCATGGAAGAGCGGGGGTAGAGCGGGGGCTGAGAAAACATGGGGAGAATAAAGCAAGCAGATGTATCAAAATTGCCCGTTACATCAGCTATTTTCCCTTCAGGTCAGAGATAATAGAGTCACTCTAGATAAAGCAACTATTCAAAAGTGACTGTCCATATATAAGCGTAAGACAAACTCTACGGACGTCAAGGTTCAGTAATTTCCTGTGAAAGCTCCGTAAATTTGTTACTCAAAACTCATTACTTAACTATTCGCCAATTATTCGCCTATGAACGCTGGCCAGTCAAATACCAGGCGGGACGCCGCCCGCGAGATCGATCTTGCGGCGCTGATTGACCACACGCTGCTAGCCCCAGCGGCGACCACCGAGCAAATTTTGCAGCTGTGTGACCAGGCAGAGCGCTATGGGTTTGCCGCCGTGTGTATTTATCCTGTGCATGTGCTGGCGGCAGTGGAGCGGCTGCACGGTAAGCGGCCCAAGGTGTGTACGGTAATTGGCTTCCCCAGCGGCGCAACGACGTCTGCAACCAAACTATATGAGGCTCAAGAAGCGGTAGAAAATGGAGCCAGTGAGCTAGACGTGGTGATTAACCTGGGCTGGCTGAAAATGGGCGACACTAAGCGGCTTCACGCAGATATTGGGGCGATCGTAGAGCTGACGGGTCAGCCGGTAAAAGCCATTTTAGAGATGGGATTGCTGAGCCGTGACGAAAAGCGGCTGGCAGCTGAGGTGTGCTTGGATGCGGGCGTGCAGTTTTTAAAGACGAGCACGGGCTGGCAGGGGGGAGCAACGGTAGAGGATGTGAAGCTGCTGAGAAAAATCGGGGGCGATCGCATCGGTATCAAAGCCGCAGGCGGCATTCGCACCCCTGAACAGGCGATCGATTTAGTAGAAGCAGGCGCAACCCGTTTGGGCACCTCTCACGGCGTCAATATTCTGCATCAGCTGGCCGATGATGACGACGAGCCGGATTAATTTCTTCGGATATCCAGAACAGACGCAAAGCAGAGCGACGCGATACGATTTATATTCCCCTTTATCCCCGCATTCATGAAACAGCGCAGCTACAAAGCCGTGGGCATTAACCTCAAGGCCATGCCCATGGGTGAAGCTGACCGGCTCGTCACAATATTGACTAAAGAATATGGACTGATTAGAGCGATCGCCCCTGGTGCTCGCAAGCACAAATCCAGACTCGCCGGTCGTTCTGGGCTATTTGTGATCAACGATTTGCTCTTCAGTAAAGGCAAATCTCTCGATAAAATGATCCAGGCCGAAACGCTGAAGTCATTTCCAGGGTTCAGTAAAGACTTAGCCAAGCTCACTGCTAGCCAATACCTGGCCGAGATTGCGCTGGCTCAGGCTCTGACCGACCAGCCGCAAGCTGAGCTGTACTATTTGCTCGTCGAGCATCTCAGCCGCCTAGAGTTAGCCGCCAAGCCCGACATTTTGCCCTGTCTAGCTCAGGCTACTTTTCACATGCTCGCTTTAGCGGGCGTTGCGCCCGACGTTTTTCGCTGCTGCCTTTCGCGATCGCACCTCAATGCCCAGCTAGGCGATCCCAGCTGGCGGGTTGGCTTTAGCGTGTCTGCTGGCGGCGCGGTCGATTTGGCAGAAGTCAGGAAGTTGGAGCGCGATCGCCTCGGCGAAGTAGAACATATAGACCAAGAGTGGCACGATCGAAAAGGCGACCTTTTATTAGAGGAAGCCGCCCCAGCCGCCCAGAACAACCGCGTTAAAGAGGCAAGCGGGCAGTGGTACAGCGAACGGCACCGCCAGGAGCTTCAGTCCAAAGTGACGAAAGAAGTCACCCAAAACCTGGGTATTGTCGGCTACTTAAGCGCCGCAGAGCTTGCCCTGATGCAGCAGCTCAGCAAGCCGGAGCTGATTATGACCTCACACTTAGCTTCGCAATCAGGCACAATAAGAGCGGGCAGAATCGAGGTAAACTCAGCGATAGAAGAATCTGGCCCGCATTTGATGTGGCGACGCATCGAAAAATTTCTTCGACAGTATGCCCAATACCAGTTCGACAGGCCCATCAAGTCTGCCGCGCTAATAGATACCTGCTTTACCCCCTCAACCCATGCTGCGCGAGTCTGAGCCTACCTCCGAACCCAATATCGATTCTGACGACGGCCTCAATGGTCATGAGCAAAAGAGTCATGAGCCAGACAGCCGTGAGACAGAAAATCGTGAGACCAAAAACCACCAGCATAGAAATCATGAGCCTACTGGTCACGAGCCCAGCGATCGCGATCTAGAGAGTCGTGACTTTAGCAATCATTCGCCCTCAGTAATTGACCTCGACCTACCGGTTTCAGAAGGGCTGTGGCCCGTTTTTCGCAACCGCAACTTTCTCACGCTGTGGAGCGGTCAGGTCTTTTCTCAGATCGCTGACAAAATTTATCTGGTGCTGATGATCGCCATCATTTCTACCAGCTTTAAATCCCCCGATCAAACCATCAGCGGCTGGGTGTCAGCCATTATGATCGCCTTTACCATTCCAGCGGTGTTGTTTGGCTCATTAGCAGGCGTATATGTAGACAGGTGGCGGAAAAAGCCGGTGCTGGTACTCACCAACTTATTGCGCGGGCTGCTAGTTGGCATTTTGCCTGCCCTGCTATGGGCTACCAAAGGGTGGGATGTTGCGGGGTTACCAGTAGGTTTCTACATTTTGTTGGTGGTCACTTTTTTGATTTCCACCCTGACACAGTTTTTTGCGCCAGCAGAGCAGGCAGTGATTCCACTGATTGTCAAAGATCGGAACTTGCTGCCCGCCAATTCGCTATATACCACTACTATGATGGCCTCTGTCATTATCGGCTTTGCCGTAGGAGATCCGGTGCTGGCGCTAGCGGATAGACTGCTCGCACCATTGGATCACGGGAGTGGCTTAGGAAAATCAGTGCTGGTAGGAGCAAGCTACGCAACAGCCGGTGTCCTTCTTCTCCTTATGAATACCCATGAAGCCAAAATCGACAGCAAGATCGTACAGGCTCACCCTTGGGAAGATATCAAAGAAGGCATTGCCTACTTAAGGAAGCAAGTTCAGGTTCGCGCTGCCCTCATTCAGCTGATCGTGCTGTTTTCAGTGTTCGCAGCCTTGGCCGTGCTAGCGGTTCGGCTAGCAGAGGTGATTCCCACCATTCGCTCCTCGCAGTTTGGATTTTTGCTTGCAGCAGGCGGCGTTGGCCTCGCAATTGGCGCGGTGTTTATTGGTCAGTTTGGGCAGCGGTTTTCTAGGCCACAGCTTGGGCTGGTTGGCTCCCTCGGCATGGCGCTCATGCTCAGCGGGCTTTCCCTAGCCCCTGCCCAGCTATGGCCCAGCCTAGCTCTCATTGGCGGACTCGGCTTATTTGGCGCTATGGTTGGCATCCCGATGCAAACAACCATTCAAGAAGAAACCCCTGAAGACATGCGAGGCAAGGTATTTGGCTTGCAAAATAACGTCGTCAACATTGCCTTAAGCCTACCGCTTGCCTTAGCCGGTATTGCTGAAACCTTTATCGGACTGCGGGCCGTGTTTGGCTTGCTGGCCATGCTGGTTGCCATGGGCGGATTTTTCACCTGGTCTCTGGTGAGGGATTCACTCAATAAGCCCGAAAGCGTCATTTAACCTGTCTTCAAGCATGATTTAGGGTTAGGGATCGCTTCACGAAAGCCCCTTAAAAGCCACTTTAGACACACGACTCATGCGCATATACTACTAGTAGAACAAGTCGGTTCGTACTGAGTCGATTTGCGGCTAACCTACGTACTTTTTAACCCCTTTATAAAGCATCGTGACCAATAAATGCATATCGTGTGGCTTGGGAAAAAATCTCCATTTTGTGGCAACGTCACCTACGGCAGAGAAATTACCAATGCGCTGCTAGATCGCGGTCATCGAGTGACCTTTATCCATTTCGCCCAGCCCGAAGCCGCCGCAGATGACCAGTTTGGATACGAAGAAGTTTCGCTACCGTTTATCTTCAAGTCTCAAATTTTAACGATCCCAACCCTGGGCTCCGCGCGGCTGTTAGCCGAGACCTTGGAGAAGCTAAACCCCGATCTGGTACATGCCTCCCTTATCCTCTCCCCGCTGGATCTAAAGCTGCCTGAGATTTGCCACAGCCTGGGCATTCCTTTGGTCGCTACGTTCCACCCCGCCTTCGACCAAAAGCGTCGTAATCTCTCCTCTAGCACTCAGCATTTTGCCTATCAGGTCTACGCCCCTCGTCTTGCAAACTACGACAAGGTGATTGTTTTTTCTCAAATTCAGCGAAATTTGCTGATGAAGCTCGGCGTTCCCTCCAAGCGCATTGCTGTCATTCCTAACGGCGTCGAGATCACTCGGTATGCGCCTGGCCCCTCTAGTATCAAGCAGCAGCTCGGGGCCGACCAGCTGTACGTGTATCAGGGCAGGCTCGCCATGGAAAAAAACGTAGAGTCGCTGCTAAAGGGCTGGAAAAGCGCTGACATGGGGCCGTATAACAAGCTTGTCATTGTCGGCAGCGGCCCGTTAGAAGGCTCACTTAAAACCTTTTATTCGGATAGTAATATTGTGTGGCTTGGCTTCGTTGCCAGCGAAGAGCGCCGAATTGAAATTTTGCGCGGCGCTGACTGCTTCATTTTGCCGTCATTAGTAGAAGGGCTCTCGCTGTCGCTGCTAGAAGCAATGGCCTGTGGAACGGCTTGCGTGGCGACCGATGCAGGCGCAGATGGTGAGGTCTTAAATCAGGGTGCTGGGGTCATTTTGAGTACGCACAAGGTTTCTAGCCAAATGAAAACGCTGCTGCCGCTGTTCCGTGAGCACCCGGACATTACGGTGCTACTGGGGAAAAAAGCCAGAGAGCGCGTACTAGAGCGCTACACGCTGAGCAAAAACATTACGCTGCTAGAACAGCTATACAGTGCCTTGCTAGTCCCCGTTAGAAACAGCTATTCCTTCAGCAAAGGCGCTTAATACCGGACTGGTACGAATGCGTTGCGTCAGTCGATAGCTGCCTTATCCCATCCGGAGATGTTCTAACCTTCATTAGCGGCTAGTTGTTAGCTGTGAAAACCTTTAAAGTATTTGTAGCAATTGTTCCGTATTAGCTATGACCGTTGGCTTCCCTTCTGACCTTGATAAGCAGCTCGCCAGCCAGCCTATAGCTCAGCTGGACGACTTTAAAGTGGCTTTCGCACCGCTGTCGTTAGAGCAGGCTTACCAGCTAGCTGACGATCAGAGAAATGGCGCGATCGCTCTCTTCAGCGGCATGGTACGCAACCAAACCGACGGCCAGCCCGTCGTCGCCTTGGAATATCAGGCCTACGAACCCATGGCTCTCCAGGTGTTCAAACAAATCGCCGCCGAAATCCGCAGGCAGTGGCCCGACATCACTCGTGTGGTTATCCATCACCGTACTGGCAGGCTAGCAGTAGGTGAAATCAGCGTCCTTGTCGCCGTTGGCAGCCCTCACCGCAGCGAAGGCTTCGCCGCCTGTCAGTTCGCTATTGACACCCTCAAGCACAACGCCCCGATTTGGAAGAAGGAGCACTGGCAAGATGGCTCTACTAGCTGGGTAAGCATTGGCGCTTGTGAAGCTGACGGATAATGCTGAAGCGATTTTGGCTGTGGCGGATAGCGGCGGTGGAGTAGCTAAAGCGGACGATACGTTCGATAGTTCACGTTGGGGAAAATGTTGTCAATTTCCTCAACCTTCTCCAGCCAGCCAGCATCTATTTTCTCAGCGCGAATGTCTTCCCAGAGCTTATTAAAGCGCATCAGGTGCGACCGGGTTCTTCTCACCGCATAAGGCACCATCGTCCCGGTGCGCATAATAAACGCCCAGTCTGAAGACTGCGCCAGCAGCAGCTCCCGCGCCGCTTGGTTGAGCGCTCGCCACTGCAATTCATCCGCCGGTTCGCGCTTGGCCAGCTCAATCATCCGCTCAGCCGCCTTGTGCAAATGCGGATAAATCCAAGCATTCTTCTCATTCAGCCAATACTCATGGAAGCCTTTATAGCCCCAGCTCGACTGAGAAGGCCGAGCTACCTGCTGCGTTGGATTGCTGCGCATATAGTCTGCCAGGTGCGTCATTTCATACGTGCCCTGGTCGTACCAGCTCTTACGGAAAAAATAGTCTAAAAACCACGGCCCCTCATACCACCAGTGGCCGTATAGCTCAGCGTCATACGGCGACACCACAATCGGCTTACGCTGCATCATATTGTGCAGATTGCCAACCTGCTGCTCCCGATTGAACATAAAATTGGCCGCGTGTTCAGCGGCCTTCTCCCGAGCCCAGTAGGGGTCATACCAAGCCTTGTCTGAGCCACCTACGCCTTTGCCGGTAATTTTATGATATTTAATGCCCACGTTCTTCCGCTGACCGTTCGGCATAATATAGGGCTTAATATACTCGTACTCGGCATCCCAGCCCAGGTCGCGGTAAAACTCCCGATACTCTGAAGCCCCTGGATAGCCCACCTTAGAAGACCAAACCTGCTGAGAAGATTCCTGATCGCGACCAAACGCCGCGACCCCTGCCTCGGTGTAAATGGGCGCGTAGGCTCCGTAGCGCGGACGCGGGCGCGCATACAAAATGCCGTGACCGTCTGTGAGGAAATAGCGCAGTCCAGCATCGGCCAGCATCCGCTCTAGCCCTTCGTAATAGGCGCATTCTGGCAGCCAAATTCCTGTCGGCCTACGACCAAAGACTTCCTCGTGGCTTTGGCAGGCTACCTCTATCTGTGCCCACACCGCCTCGGGATACATCTTCATCAGCGGCAGATAGCCGTGGGTAGCCCCACAGGTCATAATGTCGAGATTGCCGCTTTCTAAAAATTTCCGAAAGCCCTTAGTCAGGTCGCCGCCGTAGTACTCCCACACCTTGCGCACCTGAGCAAATTCGCTGGCATAATACTCTGCCAAATACTTGACGTGGCCATTGTGAGCATTGCGCTCTATCTCCATCTTCAGCAGTTCTTCTAGCTGAGTGAGATGGGCATCGTAGCGCTCTTGCAGCAGCGGGTCTCGCAGCATTGCTACCAGCGGCGGCGTCATGCTCATCGTCATCTTAAAGTCGATGCCATCCCGCTTTAGCCCCTCAAACATCATGAGCAGAGGCACGTAGGTTTCGGTAATAGCCTCAAACAGCCACTCTTCTTCTAGTACGAAGTCGCTCTCTGGATGGCGAACAAAAGGTAGATGGGCGTGAAGGACGAGTGCAACATAACCAATCGACATGAGGAGAAGCGCCTAAGGTAAAACTTATACAGCGAAAGTTCTTAAACTGAATCTAGAGCGACCCTAGAGAAGCAAAAACTTTCAAAAGAGCATAAAAGCCGTTCAATTATGTAGCACTTGCAACCACTTATCCAACGCTTTTTGCTTAAGTGATTGTACGGCAAAAGCCCAACCTGACATAAGGGGATCTTTTGATGGATCAATTGCCTACTTGGGCACAGTCCCCATCCGGTCGATACCACACCAAAGACTCGTGCGCCACGTTGCGCCAGCGTATCCACCCTTCGGTGACGGTCGCTCCCGCTAGTGGCCTACAGGTCGTAGCGGGCCGGGTGATTCGTACCTGCATCCAGTCGCCGTCAAAGGCTAAGGGCTTGATTAGGCTGTTAGCAGAAATTAGGCTGAGCATGTTGGCAGTTGCTTGAGGCTGCGATCGCAATGCCTGAGTCTCGTCCGTCTTCAAAAAATAAACCGAATTCTGAGCCTGTAACCGCGCCTCCCAGCCTTCTACCGTCAGCGGCACATCCCCCAGATTTAGCTGTGAAGAATGCACCCAGGCACTGCCGTTTTGCGTGTACTGGATTCGAAACCAGCCGTCCTCACGCGCTTCTAGCACGGGAAACGTGTACAGATTTTTGTAGGCTCGCACCATGGCAAAGCTCGCATCTCGGCCAATTGCCAGATAGGGCTGCCCTTTGGGAATCAGCCACCCGTGATAAATCCAGCCCCAGTGCTCGCCGCCAGGTGATGTATACAAAGGCAAAATCACTGACTTTAACCAGCCCGCGCTGTCACCTTTGAGCGTTTCTACATTGAGAGGTCGCAGTTCACCCAGGCTGTTAATTGTATTGACTCCCTCAGAAAGATCCACAATGCCTGCAACGACTGGAGAAAAGGGCGTAGGCACTGGAGAGGGCGCGGCTGGCGGATCGACAACCTCACCTGAGCCGACCTGAGCTTGGCTAATGACCTGATGAGTAGATTGAGGCGCTTCAGTTGAAAGAGAACTCGATAAGGGCTCTGTCGTTTTTGCAGTGGCAGCGCCTGCGACGCTTAAAGCCAAGACAGCAGCAAAGCCACTTCTTTGGAGTATCACAAGGCCCGCTCTAAGCAAGGCTGTACGATTCACCAAACCATGTAATCGTTTTATGCCTATCGGGGCAGACATTGAGGAATCAGTGCCTAAAGAATTTACTGCTAAAGAATCCGCAGACGGTTGAGCTGTCAAAAGTGAAACCATGGAACCTGCCTTAAAAAGCAATGCTTGTGTCAAAGAACTCACCGCAGATAACCTTGGAAGTCGTCTTGGTTGAATGTCTTGGTTGAATGTCTTGGTTAAGTGTTTGGCTAAGTATTCACACGAACGCCATCCTATCCATAGGGTTTTGATTACTTTTTGCTTCGCAATCGTCTTCACACGCGGCAGTCCGCCGAAAAATTAACCGCAAATATCTAACGAATTTTCCCCAGGTTGCCTACCAAGTCTTGCTGCATTCGATCCAAGTCGGACTCTATTAACGTCAGTGAGTCTTCTAGCTCTCGCCGCAGGCTTTTTTCCATGGGCCTTAACACTGCACCCTCATCGTCGTCTCTCATCAGCTTTCTAATAGCCAAAAGCTGTGCCGTTTTCAAAGAAAGCTCTGTTGGCACCTTAAAGTCAGGCAGCACACCGCTGCCTTCCCAGTTCTCACCTGTCGTAATGCTAATCGCTTGTCCCGTCGGGATAAACATCCAAAAGTGGTCGTGCAGCCGAAAGCCTGCGCCAGGATTTGCGCCGCCCGCTGTGGTTTCGCCCACCATCACGGCTCGCTTCAGGTGCTTGAGGTTGTAGGCAAATTCTTCTGCTGCCGAAAACGTCTCAGGCCCAATCAGCACGTATACTGGCTTATCCAAATAGCGCCCTCCGCTCACGTAAGGCAGCGTCCAAGACTGCTGAGTACGGTCTTCCTTGGGCCAGTACAAATCGGTCAGATGCACTGACGGATAGGCCGGTAGTAAATAGCTGGTGAGCAGGGCAACCATGCTGGCCGATCCACCGCGATTGTGGCGCAGATCAATAATTAGAGCGCTGGTGTTCGCTAAAAACTGCATCGCCGCCGCTGCGACATCGCCTGCGAACTCAGGTGGCTCAAAGCTGAACAGCTCCAGGTAGCCCACATTCCCGCGCAGCCTTTCTACCCGGTTAAAGTCAAAATTTCGCAGCTCGCTCAGGCGACGCTGATAGGCGAGTTCCTCGGGCGGCACCTCTGTTTGAGGCTCCAGATGAGGCAGCACCGCTGGGCTAAAGTACACTTTCAAATGCGGGTCGTTGCTGATTGCTTGTAGCTGGGCCGTTAGGGTTTCAGCTAGCTGAGCGCCGCTGTTTACGGCCTGATAGCCTTCTGCTGAGAGGCGATCACGCACATCCCCCTGAATCTTCCGGGCCAACTCAGGAAAAGCATACTCGTCTAGCTTGTCTGTTACCGCCATTAGCACCGCTGTTCGCATTTCTGCATCCAATGGCAAATCGTAGGCCAAATCATCCGACGAACTAGAAGCACTCATAGAACCAACCAACTAGAACCCGCCGACCTTTTTAAAAGCAGGCTAAAAACAGACCGCATAAACCTATCACAGGCCCACTGCACAAAACTTTTCCACGATTCGTACAAACGTCTCTACACCCACGCCAAGCGCCGTTTCATCAAAATCAAAGCGAGGATGGTGGTGCGGATAGTCCAATCCCTTATCCCCATTGGCCGAGCCCAAAAAGAAATAGCAGCCCGGCACCGCCTGCAAAAAGAAGGATACGTCCTCACCGCCCATCGTCTGGCACTCAGGCACCACGCCTACGGGCGTTTCTACGACTGAGAGCGCTACCGATCGGACAAGATCTGCGATCGCCCCATCGTTAACTACTGGCGGATACAGCTTTTGATAGTTCAGCTCATAGCTCGCTCCGTGGGCCGCACACACCCCGGCAATCACCTGCTCAAGCCGCTGGGGAATTAGCTCACCATAGCTGGGCTCAAAGTACCGTACCGTACCGCTTAAGTAGGCACTATCGGCAATCACGTTCACTGCCGTACCCGCCCTAAATTCGCCAACGGTCACCACTGCCGACTTCAGCGGATCAATATTGCGCGACACAATGGTTTGCAGCGCGCTCACTACCTGTGCGCCTACCACGACCGCATCGACGGTCTGCTGTGGAATTGCGCCATGACCGCCTTTTCCCTGAATCGTGCAGGTAAAAAACTCAGTCGCCGCCATCATCGATCCACTGCGCACGCCCAGCGTTCCTAAGGGTAAATTATTCCACAGGTGCAGGCCCACCAAGGCATCCACATCAGGATTTTTTAGAACCCCAGCGTCTATCATGGGCTGTGCCCCACCTGGCCCTTCTTCAGCAGGCTGAAAGATAATTTTCACGGTGCCCACAAACTGGTCACGGTGTTCATGCAAATATTTTGCGGTGCCGAGGGCGATCGCGACATGTCCATCATGTCCACAGGCGTGCATTTTCCCCTCATGGACTGACCGGTAAGGGACTTCGTTGAGTTCCTGAACCGGTAAGGCGTCCATGTCGGCGCGGATGGCGAGGACGGGAGAGGGAGAAGTCACAGAATGAGAGGAAGTGCTTTGAATAGTCGCGACGATGCCGGTTTTGGCGATCGCGCTTTCGTAAGTAACGCCCCATTCGCTGAGGCGATCGCAGACAAATTTCGCTGTGATCTCCTCCTGAAATCCTAATTCAGGTCTTTGGTGAAGCTGTCGCCGCCAGTCCACCAGATCGGCTTGCAAAGCTCGAATCTCAGGTCGCAAAGTCAAAAAATCGATGGTCAAGGGCCGAGAAAGCGTCAGCATAAATAATCTCCAACTGTCCCTTCATTTTGCCAGATTTCACCAAGCTCAACATCACCCCTACGCTCACCCGCAGTCTGAACGCAGTCTGAACGCAGTCTGATCGTGGGCTGAGCGTAGCCGTAACGCAAAAGGCGTGGCAAGGCCAACGCGTAGCATCTCCAAAGGAGATAGCCTACGCCCAAAAAGCCCTTGGCATAATCCGCTCCAAATCCAACTGAGCCCCGGCCTCAGCCAGTACCTCCACATCTTTAACCTGTCTTAAATAAGGCAAAATGCCCAATACTGGCATCCCGGTCAGCGACTCAATCATCTCAATCGGTGCCCAGTTCTCTATTTGCCTTTGGGTGCAAAGCTGTGTGCAGCTCAGCACAATCCCTTTCAGCTTTACCTGCTTTTGCTGTGCTAGCGCCACATTCGCCACCGCCGCGGCGATCGCCCCCAGCCTAATGGGCACCACCAGCACCGCTGGCAACCGCCACTGGCTAGCAATATCTGCAACGGTCAGCTCTTCACTGACCGGCGAGCCCAAGCCGCCAGCACCTTCTACCAGCACCCAGTCTCGCTGTGCCTCTAGCTCAGCAAATACCTTCCATGCCAGTGCCAAATCCACCCGCTTGCCTTCTAGCGCGGCAGCCAAAGGGGGCGCGATCGCAGCTTTGTACCACAGCGGATTGATCTGCTCAGGCGTTTGGTCTAGCTTAAACATCCGGCTGTAGAACTCCCTATCGCCCGTTCCTGACTGCACCGGCTTAAACACCCCCAGCTTATAAGCCCGGCAATACCGCTGCCAGTAGGCAATCAGCGCCGCCATCAGCACCGTTTTGCCACTATCCGTATCGGTTCCCGTCACTAATAACGCCGCCAAATCTACTCACACTCCCTCAACAAACTGCTGGCTTCAAATTACTGGCCTGATTGCGCTGGCACCTGAGCAGATGCCTTAATCGCCAAAGTAAAATCTGAAGGCTGGTCGGCCTGAACATCAATGGCATAGTCGCCCCCTACTTGCAGCAGACTTTCCCACCAAACAATTCCACTAGCGTCTGCGATCATCTCCCCACCCGGCTTGAGTATGTCAAAATCAACTCGACCGCCTGAAGAATCTGTTACCTGCACCGACAGAATTTGACCTTCCCTGGCGTTCACCACATATCGCCGTATCTGGCCTGGCCCAACTTGGTTCGCCACTGATATGCCAGTTGCCCCGCTGGGGAAAGATACCCGCTGTGACTGCACCTGCTGTTGAGCAGGAGGCTTCGGCTTTACGGGCGGCGTGGTTTGATCGGGGGCGGGCGGCG
>JBGTGK010000368.1:0-4474 GCA_041746795.1 Phormidesmis sp. | reverse complement strand
TTAGAGAATATTGCAACAACTGGTACGCTCATGAGCTATGCCATATGGAGCGTGGGGTCTGGGCTAGGGGGCTCAACAACGCCTTGGATGTTGCTAACGTTTCCTTTTGTGCTTTATGGTGTGTTTCGCTATCAGCTTTTAAGCGATCCGGTAGAAGTCTGGCAAACTAGCCTAGGCGAGCCAGCTTCGATAGAGCATACCGAACGACCTGAAAAGGTGCTGTTAACTGACAGGCCACTGCTGCTGACGGTGGTCTGTTGGGGAATGACAGCGCTGGCCATTTTATCGCTCGAACACCATGGATTGATTCAATAGTGGGATATAATGCCCGTCAGGATTTCTGACAAAAATCATGGAAAATCTACTGCTTTCGGGGCTAATTTTGGCCATAGTTGGGCTTAATGCCCTTGCTCAAGTTTTGTTTAAGTTCGGAGCGGGCAACAGTTTTTTGAGTGCTTACTTGCTGGGCGGTGTTGCGGCCTACGGGTTAAGTACAGTGATTTATATCTCCATTTTGAGTAAGTTCAATCTGTCGGTGGCCTATCCGGTGGTGATTGGTCTTACGGTATTAGCGACCACGGTAGCTAGTGCCCTTTTGCTTCGAGAAAAAGTCTCTTTAGTGAACTGGACAGGCATCAGCCTCATCGTCAGCGGTGTTTGCGCGGTCGCCTACGGTCGGACGCTTTAGAACTGGGCAACTTAGAACCGGGCAGCTTAGACCAGACGTCTTAGATCATACTGTAGGCTATAGGTGAATGACCTGTTTCAAAGTTTCTTTATCGCTTTAGGTACAAAGCATTGAAGTTATGTCTCCCTGGATATCGGCCAAAGAAAGCTTACGCCAGGTAAGGCTGAGTCATAAAGTAGGCTCATTCAATTATTTTGACGTTTTGGCCGGACTAGTTCTGATGGGGTTAGCAGGGTCTGCTGCTTATTTGGGCGCTCGGTTGATCGGCCCACAAGTTCTAGAGCTACATCCCTATGGTGACACCTGGTTTGACTCGGATCTTGCGGTCTATCACGGCACCCTGGTAGATCCTCAAAATCCGGGGTTGCATGAGCGAACCTACAAACATCCTTTGCTTTCGTTCGCATTTTGCTTGCCTGTTGATTTGCTGCGCGCTTTCCATATCGAAGCACTTCTAGCCGTACGGCTGATGATGGCAGGCGTTGCCGCTTTGTGGCAGGTGAGTTTGTTTCTTTTCTTACGGCTGATGGGATGCCGATTGCCAGAGGCCATACTGCTCGCCTTACTGGGCAGCATGAGCGCGGCAGGCATGTTTTGGCTACCTGTTTTAGAGACTTATCCTTTGGGGTCATTGGGCTTAATTTGGGCGCTGGGGTGGGTAGCTTTTGTGGAATACCGCTTACAAACTCATTCTCAGACATGGTGTCCCGATTGGGGATGGGGCGTTGCCTTGAGCTTTGTGACCTTGAGCATTACGGCTACTAATTGGTTTGTGGGCTGTGTGGCAATTGGGCTGACCTATTCTCGCAAGCGGGCCGTTCAAATAAGCAGTTTGGCGGCGATCGCGGTTTTGTTTTTGGCCGTGGTGCAGCATGCTATTTTCGGCAGTGCCCTGCCGCTGAGGGTGCCTCATAAAGAGTTGACGTATATTGCCTCTTCAGAGGCGGGTAGCCCTTTGAACATTTTGGCTGCTTTTGTTTGCCATACTATGGTGATGCCTGCGATTCGCATCATTGCCCATCCACGTACGGGATTGCCGCTGATGTCGGTTCAGCTTTCAGCGCCGGGGACGGGTAGCGTTGTTGGCTCTCTGGCGGTTGGGCTATGGCTGGCTCTGATAGGCTTGGGTCTATGGCAGCTATTCGCGCTAAAAAGTCACTTTCGTCTGCGGCTGATGCTGGGTATTTCTTTGCTCAGTCTACTTGGGCTACATATGGTCTATACCGGGCGAGAGACGTTTCTATATTCGCTTCACTTTTTACCGTTTTGGATTGGTTTAGTCGCGCTGGGCTCGCTAACGATTAAGCGATCTTTATTTATTGGGCTGGTACTCGCGCTTTTAATCAGCGCGGGCTTTAATAATGCCGTGCAGTTTAATCAGGCGATCGCGTTCTTTCACGGTGCTTATCCAGGTGCTCACCCAACCGAGCAAAGTGCTCACTAGCTCAAACCAAAGCGCTTACTAGCGATCCTAAACAGCCCTGCGTCCATGATTTGTTTTAGTGTTGATGGTTAGGAAAACTTCAATGGCTCGTTCATCGTTAAAGCTGGGTGGGATGCGTAATCTTTGGCAAGGCCTATCCCCTGTAGAAAAAGGACTTTTAGGGTTATTAATCGGTAGCGCACTGATAGCTTTGCTGTCAGCATTAGTGATACTGAGCGATCGCTTCGTTTTTCATTTGGCGGTGCGATCGCGTGAATTTCCGCCTTATCATCTGTGGCAGTTTTTCACCTTCCATCAAGACCTAGACTCCTGGCAACCCATGTGGCAAGCCTTTGAACAGCTCAAAGAATCGCCGCATGCCCCCCTTTATACCGAAGTCTTTTTTGAACAGCACACCAAGTTTCAGTATCCACTGACCTCGTTACTGCTGTTCTATGGACTTCAATTCGTCCTAGCACCTTTTAAGCCCGACTATCCTCAAACGCTGTATTTTGTGCTAATGCTTGCCTCCTGGCTATCTGTTTTGGTGCTGCTGATTTTTTCAATTAAGATTTTCAACCACTCGTCGCAGCAGGTGGAAAACCTTACAAAAGCGTCTGTGCCGAATCGGTCTAATACAATTTTGAGAAGCGTTCTTTTAGTTGCGCTGGGGCTTACCTTTTATCCAGCGATTCGAGCCTACTCTCTCGGCCAAATTCAGGCCTGGATTAACGCAATTTTTGCGGTGATGCTGTGGTGCTGGATGAAGGATAAAAAGCAGATATCGGGCGTTTTAGGTGGACTGGTTTGCTTAATTAAGCCTCAGTACGCTGTGATTTTGCTGTGGGGACTGCTGCGACGCCAATGGCGGTTTTCGATCACCTTTATGTCAGTGACGCTGGCTGGCTGGCTAGTGGCGATCGCCATGTTTGGCCTAGCAAACAATCTAGACTACTTAAAAGTACTCTCCTTTATTTCAAAGCATGGAGAGGCCTATTACCCCAATCAGTCTGTCAATGGGCTGTTAAACCGACTGTTGTTTAACGGGAGTAATTTAACCTGGACGGGCGACGCTTTTGCCCCTTTTCATCCTCTAGTGTATGCAGGCACGCTGGTCAGCTCTATTGTTCTACTTATTTGCGCACTTCGGCCACCTGCCAAGCAGTGCGCCGGTAGCACGCTAGATTTTGCCATCGTTTCTTTAACGGCCACGATGGCTTCTCCGATTGCTTGGGAGCATCACTATGGTATTTTGCTACCCATTTACGCGATGCTCTTGCCTCAGATATTCGCTTTTCGAGTTTGGGATGCGCTAACGCTACCGCTGCTCGGCTTTAGCTATTTGCTCGCTAGCAACTACTGGTATGTAGCCAAGAAATTTGCCAGCCTGCCGCTGTTGAACATCGCTCAGTCCTATCTCTTTTTAGGGGCGCTGATTGTGTTGTTTAGTCTCTATCGGCTGCGCGGATTCAATCCTGCTGTCGCTAACCCTACCGCCGCTCTCCCTTTCACCACCAAGCCGTTATGAAATCAATTGAGCACAGTCATTGGCCCCCTGATTTGGCGACTGACTTAGCATCTGATCTATCAGCTGATTTGCCTGCTGTTGCCGTTTTCGACTTTGACGGTACCTTAACCCGGCGAGACTCTTTCCTACCTTTTTTAAGGGCGATCGCAGGTCGCCGCCGGTACCTGCTAGGTCTAGTCAAGCTGAGTCCAGTTTTATTGGGCTACTGCTTCAAGCTCATTCCCAACTGGCGGGCCAAAGAAGCGATGTTGACTCACTTTTTAGCAGGCGTTTCCACGACACGCCTAACATCTGTAAGTGAGCGTTTTGCCCGCCGCGTGCTGCCAAAGCTGCTCCGACCTGAAGCGATCGCCCGCCTAGCTTGGCATCAGCAAAAGGGACATCAAACCCTGATTGTCAGCGCTTCTCTAGAAGCTTACTTACGGCCTTTTGCTGAGCTGATGGATATAGGCTACGTTGCGGGCACTCGACTGGAAAGTCGTGCCGGGCATATTACGGGGCGCATTTTAGGGAATAACTGCTATGGCCCCGAAAAAGTCGTTCGCCTGCAAGCGATCTTCCCGGAAGCACTGGAGCAAACGAAGCCTTATGTGCTTTATGCCTATGGTGATAGCAAGGGCGATCGCGAACTGTTAGCCATTGCTCAGTATCCTTATTACCGTAATTTTGAGCGTAAAGCTGCGCCAGGATTGAGTTAGCTACCTAAATTTAGGCCAAACAAGGGGCAGCGTGCCGTAGGGAAAAAGGCTGCAAGCCTTGCCAAAAGAGGAAAAGTGGTGAACGCTTGATAAAAGCAAAAACTACCAGCGTTTATCACAATGAATACATTAGAGTC
>JBGTGK010000367.1:0-6851 GCA_041746795.1 Phormidesmis sp. | reverse complement strand
TATTTGACTCAATAGACGAAGGCTTCTGCATTTGCGAAATGCTCTTTGATGAGAGCGGGCAGCCGAATGACTATCGGTTTCTAGAAGCCAATCCAATGCTTGAAACGCTGACTGGCATGGAACAGGTGGTCGGTAAAACAGCGCGCGAGTTAGTTCCCGATTTGGAAGCTGACTGGTACAAGATTTATGGCGACGTGGTACGCACTGGCGAATCAGTGAGGTTTGAGCAGGAGTCGATCGCCATGAGTCGCTGGTTTAACGTTAATGCCTTTCCGATGGGCGAGCCACAAAGCAACCAGTTCGCGGTTTTGTTTACTAATATTACGGCTCGTAAGCAGTCTGAAGCCGATTTGCAAACGACGGTGCAGCAGCTCAGCGCAATTTATAACAGCACCAGCAGGCTGATGGGACTGATTGCGCCAGATGGCAGGCTGATTAAAGTCAATCGGGCTGCGCTTGACTTTGCGGATTCTCAGCTCGAAGAGGTGATTGGTAAAGCCTTCTGGGACACCGTCTGGTTTCAGTACACGACAGGGGCACCTGAAGCTATACGGCAATCGGTAGCGCGAGCGTTTGCAGGTGAGAGCGTCCGTTTTGATGTGTCGCTGATTACGCCAATGGGCAAAACAAACAGCTACGATCTCTCGCTTTATCCTGTTTGCGATGAAGCGGGTGAGGTCGTATTTGTAGTGCCAGAAGCCACTGATATTACTGAGCGATCGCAGGTAAAAGTAGCGCTGCATGAGAGTGAAGAGCGCTTTCACAATCTGGCTGATAATATTGCTCAGCTAGCCTGGATAGCCGACGAAGACGGCTCAATTTTTTGGTACAACCGACGCTGGTTTGACTATACCGGTTTGACGTTGGCGGAGTCGGCGGGTGATGGCTGGCGGAAGGTACATCACCCCGACCACGTTGAGCGCGTAGTCGAAAAGTTCAGGCGCTGTCTTGAGTCGGGCGAGCATTGGGAAGACACGTTTCCGCTGCGGGGTAAAAACGGAGAGTATCGCTGGTTTTTCTCGCAGGCCATTCCTATCTACGATGAACAGGCCAATGAACAGCAAAACGTACTGCGCTGGTTTGGCACAAATACTGATATTACCGAGCGATTGCAGGCAGAGCAGGAGCGCGAACAGCTGCTAGTACGCGAGCAAAATGCCCGATTGGCAGCGGAGTCGGCTAGTCGCATCAAAGATGAGTTTTTGGCAGTAGTTTCGCACGAGCTGCGCACGCCACTCAACCCGATTTTAGGCTGGTCACAGCTCTTACAAAAGCGGCAGATGACGCCACAGAAAACGGCTCATGCCCTGGGAATCATTGAGCGAAACGCCAAGGCCCAGGCTCAGCTAGTCAATGACTTGCTCGATGTTTCCCGAATTCTGCGGGGCAAAATTCGCTTAGACGTGAGTTCGGTTGCCTTAGCGAGCGTGATTCGTGAGGCCGTAGAAACACTACAACTGCCAGCGGCGGCTAAGTCGATTGGTGTGCATACAGTGATTGATCCAACGCTGGGGCCGGTTTCAGGAGACGCTAGCCGATTGCAGCAGGTCGTTTGGAACCTGCTTTCTAACGCGGTTAAGTTCACGCCTCACGGCGGGCGCATTGATATTAGGCTCGAACGGGTAGGTTCTGACGCTCAGCTGACCATTAGCGATACGGGAAAAGGCATTTGTCCTAACGCTTTGGAGACCATTTTTGAGCGCTTTCGCCAGGAAGATACGACGACGACTCGTCAGTTTGGCGGGCTGGGCTTGGGGCTGGCGATTGTCCGTGATTTGCTAGCGCTGCATGGCGGAACTGTCGATGCCGAGAGCCCAGGTGAAGGGCAAGGTGCAGCCTTTACAATTAAATTGCCACTGATGATAGAGCCTGCCCCGACGAATTTAGCTTTAGTGAGTTCAAGGGCAGCGTCAACATCGGGGCCGCTAGGGCCACTGATGAGCTTGCAGGGCAAACGGATTTTAGCGGTTGATGATGACGATAGCAGCTGGGACTATGTGGCGGCTGCTTTGGAAATTTATGGAGCTGAGGTGGTTGCGGTGGCGTCGGCTAGAGCGGCGATCGCTACCCTTACACAAGCTCAACCCGGTCAGCCTGGGTTTGACGTGCTGCTCAGCGATATCGGTATGCCTGAGGTAAATGGCTACAGCTTAATTCAGCAGGTGAGGACGCTACCCGCAGAGCAGGGCGGACAGATTCCAGCGATCGCACTCACCGCCTATGCCGGAGACCTCGACTATCAGCAGGCGATGATAGCTGGTTTTCAACGGCACATCGCCAAGCCCGTTGATCCAGACGCTTTAGTTGAAGTGATCTTTTTCCTATTAGAGACCAGCAGTGAAACTCAAGGAGCCTAAACTCAAGGAGCCTAAACTCAAGGAACCTAAACTCAAGGAGCCTATTAGAGCAGCGCCTAGCCCAAAGCCTCTTTCAGCTGAGCTTTGGCCGTCTCCAATGCCTCGGGTAGCTTAGCGGCATCACGTCCACCCGCTTGAGCAAAGTTAGGCCGACCGCCGCCGCCGCCGCCGCACAGCTTGGCAATGCCGCCGATGAACTTACCGGCTTGCAGCCCTTTGCCAATCACTGGCTTGCTAAAGGCAGCGACTAAGCTAACCTTGCCTTCAGCAGGCACAGACCCTAAAACCACTGCGCCATCGCCGAGCTTTTGCAGCAGCCGCTCAGCCGCATTCTTTAAGGCGTCGGGTTCTACTGCGTCTAGGTTGGCTACAATCACTGGAAAATTGCCAAAGGTTTCAGCGCTGCCGAGGAGCTGATCGGACTTTACTAGGGCGAGTTCGGACTTCAAGGCGAGCAGGTCTTTTTGGGCGGTTTTTAGCTCGTTTTGTAGGGTGGTCACGCGATCGCCAATTTCTTCAGGCTTGGTCTTAAACCGCTCGCTCAGGTCTTTGACAATGCGATCGCGCACCTCCAAGTAGTCCAGCACCGCTGGCCCCGCTACGGCCTCTATACGCCTGATTCCCGCTGCCACGCCCGTTTCAGAAATAATCTTGAACACGCCAATTTCAGCAGTGTTGCCCACATGCGTACCGCCGCACAGCTCCATCGAAACGCCTGGATAGTCAATCACCCGCACGTCATCGCCGTACTTTTCACCAAACATCGCCACGGCACCTCTGGCCTTGGCCTCGGCAATGGGCATAGTTTGCACGTCAGCGCTATGGGCTTCGGCAATCCAGGTATTTACCTGCTTTTCCACCTGCTGAAGCTGCTCAGGCGTTAGAGCCTGGGGCGCATGGAAGTCAAAACGCAGTCGGTCAAAGTCTACGAGCGATCCCGCCTGGGAAATAGAGTCATCCACTAAAGATCTTAAAGCGGCTTGCAGCAGATGAGTCGCCGTATGGTTGGCCTGCGCCCGCCGCCGACAGGCCCGATCAATCTTGGCGCTGACTTTATCACCCACGGCAATCGTGCCGCGCTCTACTTTGCCGAAGTGAACAAAAAATGCGCCTTTTTTTTTGACGTCTTCAATGCGAATGACCGAATTGTCTCCTGAGAGATAGCCGCGATCGCCCACCTGCCCGCCCGACTCAGCGTAAAAAGGCGTTTGATCTAAAACAACCTGCACCTCGCTGCCGGTGCCCGCTTTTGCAACCGACTCACCCGCCACCAGCACAGCTTCCACCTGGCTTTGAGCATCTAAGTTGTGATAGCCGACAAAATCAGTTGCGTCGATGGTTTCAGCCAGAGAATCCAAGCTTCCCTGCACCGTCAGGTCAATCGTCTCATGCGCATCTTTAGACCGCTGCCGCTGCTTCTCCATTTCCTGATTAAAGCTGACCACATCCACGGCGATCCCGCTTTCTGCCGCAATCTCCTGCGTGAGTTCTAACGGGAAGCCGTAGGTGTCGTACAGCTCAAAAGCATTCTCACCAGAGAGCGTTTTAGGCTTACTCTGCAAAATATCTGCCAGCCGTTTCTCGCCCCGATCTAGCGTTTTAAGGAACTGAACTTCTTCTCGCTGTATCCCATTCTTAATGGCGTCCTCGCGTTTTCGTACCACCGGATATGCGGCTTCAGAAAGCTGAATAGCCGTCTCCGCGACTTTGGCAGTGAACAAATCGTCAACCCCTAGCCGTCTGCCGTGGCGCACCACCCGGCGAATGAGTCGGCGCAGCACATAGCCGCGCCCACCGTTGTCGGCCACAATGCCGTCTGCGATCATATGCATCACAGCGCGCACATGATCGCCAATCACCTTCAGCGATACCTTTTGGGCGTCGGTAGCCTTACCGTAGTCTACGCCCGCGATGTCAGCCGCCGTTTTAACAATCGGGAAAATTAAATCGGTCTCATAGTTGTTAGGTACGCCCTGCAAAATTTGCGCCATGCGCTCTAGGCCCAAGCCCGTGTCAATATTTTGGGCTTGCAGAGGCGATCGCCCTCCATCTGCGCCCTGGTTGTACTGCATGAATACCAGATTGTAGTACTCAATAAAGCGGCTGTCGTCTTCGAGGTCGATGCCATCGTCGCCGCGTTCGGGATGGAAATCATAATAAAGTTCTGAGCAGGGGCCGCAGGGGCCAGTCGGGCCAGAATTCCAAAAGTTGTCGGCTTCGCCCATGCGAATAATTCGATTTTCAGCAATCCCGATGTCATCGCGCCAGATCGCAAAGGCTTCGTCGTCGTCACGAAAGACGCTAGGAACAATGCGATCGGGCGGCAGCTGGAAAACTTCGGTAGAGAGTTCCCAGGCCCAGGCGATCGCTTCCTTCTTAAAGTAATCACCAAAGCTAAAATTGCCCAACATCTCAAAAAAAGTATGGTGCCGAGCCGTGCGCCCCACGTTTTCAATATCGTTCGTGCGAATGCACTTCTGAGCCGTTGTGGCCCGCTTAAAGTCAGCCTGACGCTGCCCTAAAAAGATCGGCTTAAACGGCAGCATTCCCGCAATGGTCAGCAGCACCGTGGGATCTTCGGGGATCAAGGAGGCGCTGGCCAAAATCTGATGGCCTCTAGCCGAATAAAAGTCCAAAAACTTTTGGCGAATATCAGCGCCGCTAAGAAAGGGGAGATCAGATGAATTGGGCTTGACTTTATTTACGGGCATATCGCTTACGGCACACGAGGACGGTTCAGTTTTCTCCAGATTTGATCAATGTTGCCATACTCTTGAGGGTTTCGACCCCCCACTTGGTAAAGTACGTGTCAAGAGTGTCCCTTAATGATTATAAAAGTTAAGGATTCAGATGGATGCCATAAATAAGTTAGGGTATTTAAGTGCTTGAAGGCGCGGGTTAGGTTGGGCGATCCGCGCAAGTTAAGGGCGAAGTCAGGGTTCAAAGAAGTTGAGCGAATTAAGCCCTAAATATAATCCAGTGCCAGGGTAATTCTACAGCTAGCGATTTAATGCTTCAATCTGGCCTTCAATCTGGCCTTCAATCTGGCCTTGCCTGATCGATACATCCGTAATTCTCTGTAATTCTCTATAGTTGAGATGTATTAAAAAGCTATAGAATCATCCTGTTGTGCTTTACTGTGTCAGTAGAGCTATGCGGCCATTGCGCTATCTAGAGGATGGTAAATAGGGTGGATAAATAACTATCTACCCACCTCGCCAAAGTAAATACTGCTTGCTAAGCAAACTAACAATAACCACTTTAAAAACGTTTTTGTAATAATTATTTTTAATGCTTGTCATTCTCATACCTTCAGAGGCTTGCTGTGAGTATGAGAGGTTGCTGACAAAGAGAGTAAGTCACCGTTTACCCACATTCGCTAGCACATTCACTGGCAATTTTGAGAAGGTTAATCTCCCTATCAAAATTAGTTTTTCCAGTATCAGGAGCAGTAGCTGTTAGCGGTGAAACCGATATGCTGCGCATCTATGAAGTGGCACCATCTATAAAACAAGACCTTAATACATAAAACCTCAGCTAAGTTTTTCTCAGGCTAAAGTTTCCATGAATAGCGTTTTGCTCATTGGAAGTATCAGCTTTACAACCAGCGTGATTGCGCAGGTACGAGGACTTGACGCGCTGTCTGTTACAACGGTCGCCACAGCGCAAGAAGCTCTGCATTTTATGAATGAGATGGTTCCCGATGTGGCGATCGCCCAAGCGAGCCAGCTCATACAGGGCTCTATTCTTAAAACGTTCCGTCAAAGAAGGCACAGTATCTACTTTGTCGTCATTGAAGAATCTACCCCTGAAGCAGCTTTACCAACGACCGATATTTCAGAGCTGCCGTTCTTGGAACAATATCTTGAAAAAACAGCGATCGCGATTGAGTCCGGCGCTGATGCCTATCTTTGGTTGCCTTCTCATTACCCCCCAGCGGTTCCTATAGAAGCTGTTCAAAAGGCTCAAGTTTTAAGCACAAGTCTCTCCCAAACGCCGAACCGAAGTCATGGCTTAACGTCAGTTCAAGCCAGTGGCCAAATCAGCCGTGAAATGAATGAGCCCTTGCCGCCGGGAGTTTTTTGCCAGAGTCAGCGGCGGCTCATTCAGGCGCATATTCAAGTGGGCCTAAGCCGGGCCCAGCGCTATCGCGATCTCTCTCGCATCAACGACTGGCTATCGGCGGTGGCCCTGGTCGATGCGTTAACTCAGCTAGGCAATCGGCGGGCGTTTGACCTGGAGTTGCCCACCCAAATTGAGATTGCTCGTCGTCAGGGCACGCCGCTGTCGATCATAGTGCTCGATATCGACTTCTTCAAGTCTGTTAACGACCGGTATGGGCATTTGATCGGCGATGACGTGCTTAGAATGATCTCTCAGCGGCTGCTGGCTAATATGCGATTTTATGACACGCCTTTTCGCTATGGGGGCGAGGAGTTTGTGATTACCCTAAGCAGTACTGACCTGACCGAAGGGAGGGCGATCGCCGAACGC
>JBGTGK010000366.1:0-11393 GCA_041746795.1 Phormidesmis sp. | reverse complement strand
CTGAGCGGTCATCGGCCTTTGCACCGTGAGCTAGAGGAGGCGATCGCCCGGCTTAAAGGCACCGAAGACGCGCTGGTTTTTAGCAGTGGCTATTTAGCCAATATTGGTACGGTAGCGGCGCTGGTGGGCGATCGCGATCTCATTTTGAGCGACCAGTACAATCACGCCAGCCTCAAAAATGGGGCAACGCTCAGCGGTGCAGATATTTTTACCTATAGGCACAGCAGCGTCGCATCTCTCACCGAACTGCTGATCGAACACAGAGCGGCCTACCGTCGCTGCCTGATTTTGACAGACGGCGTGTTCGGCATGGATGGAGACATCTGCCGACTGCCCGAAATTTTGGACTTGGGCGATCGCTTCGAGGCAATGGTAATGATCGATGAGGCCCATAGCGCAGGCGTATTAGGCAAAACAGGGGCAGGCTGCGTTGAGCATTTCAACTGCCAGCATCGAAGCCTGGTGCAAATGGGCACGCTCAGCAAGGCTTTTGCCAGCCTGGGCGGATATGTGGCTGGCAGCACTGAGCTAATCGATTTTTTACGAAATAGAGCGCCGAGTTGGATTTATACCACCGGACTTTCGCCAGCAGATACAGCGGCGGCCTTAGGTGCTTTAGCCCTCCTTCAACAGGAGCCCCACCGCCTCAGCCAGCTCCATCAAAACGCTCAATACCTCATTCAACAGCTAGACCAGCTGCTCATAGAACTGCCCTGGGAATACAGCAGCGATCTAAAGCGCCTCTCCACCAATTCTGCCATCGTTTGCCTACAGGTAAAAGATGCCGCCACTGTACTTAGCATGGGCCAACAGCTAAAAGCCAAGGGTATTTTCACCTCAGCCGTTCGTCCGCCAACTGTCCCGCTCAGCCGACTGCGCCTGAGCGTTATGGCCACCCATACTCAGGCTCATATCGATCGGCTTATGAGCGCTCTTAAAGAAACTTTGAGTTCCGATTTAGATAGTCAAGCCGCCTATCCTAAGGAAGATAAATGCGGCATTTGATCAACAAGTCCCGCGAAATCCTTTAAAATCAAACAGATGATTTAGCATTAAGTTCCCAACCCCATGGCAGATATTAACTGCGCCGTAGACTGCAAAGAAGGCTGTGTATTAGGCGACCAGTGCCCCCACAAAGGCGATCAGGCAAAAGCCTCTGAATTTATTGAGGGCACGTCTTTAGACGACATGCTAGAAATGGCTGCCGAAGCCGTGCGCCGCAAGCAGCAGGAAAGAGTTAGCGAAGGCCCAAAGTGGGTATTTCCCGAAGACGGCATCTCGCCCAACGCTTAACCTCTCTGTCTCCCCTTCTCCCCCTCTCCCGGCCTACCTCTCTCCCTCTCCCCCTGTCTCTCTCCTTCCTCCTCCGGCTCTTCCTCACGCACAATCACCTGCCCCTGAGCAAGCCCCATATCAATGCCTTCTTTCTCAAAAGCGTCCCGAATTCGCCGCCTGAGTTCGCGGGCAACGGGCCACTGCTTCAGAGGCTGAGTTTTTAGAAACAGGCGTAGCGTAATGCCGGTGTAGTCCAAAGCCTCTACGCCTAGCAGCTCAGGAGGCTCTAAAATGCACTGCTGCCACTCAGCCTCTTGAGAGAGGGTCGTCGCAATAGAATTTAACAGATCTATCACCTTATTGAGGTCACTCTCAGGCGACACGGTGACCTTCAAATCAACCTGCGCCCAGTCTTTAGAAAGATTTTGAACGATGTCGATTTGACTGTTGGGAATTGTGATCAGTCGGCCTTCCGAGTCTCTTAGCTGGGTGATGCGCAGGTTAATGTACTCAACCGAGCCAGTCAACCCCCCAATTGAGACCACATCGCCAATGCCAAAGTGATCTTCAAGCAAAATCAAAAAACCGTTGATCAGGTCTTTGATCAAACTCTGTGCCGCCAGAGAAACGCCAATACCCACGATGCCAGCTCCAGCGAGTAAAGGCGCTACCTGTACGCCCGCGACTGCCAAAGCCGATATGCCCGTCGCGGCTAAAATCAACACGCCTACTAGCCCCTTGGCCGACTGAGAAAAGGTTGAAAACCTCAGGCTGAGCCGCTGCGATTGATCGGGCGCTAGCTGTACGCCTTCTTGTAAGACCAGGCTAGCTCTATCAATCACCAGGCTGCTGAGCCTTATCAAAATATAGGCCAGTCCGCACAGCAGAAAAATCTTGGCTGGAATCTCTGACCATTGCAGCAGTAGCGTAGCTAGCCAGCGACTATAGGGAAACAAAGACAGTATCCATAGCAAGCTGCTGGCCCACAGTAAAACCTGGAATAAAGAGAGTAATCCCCACGCTGTCTCGTTGAGCTTGCGCTTTTGGTGATTGTCCAGTCGAGCTTTTATCTGATCAAATACGGTGTTGAGCCCGCCTGCTGCCTGGGTTTCGACCACCGGGTTACGAGTGCGGCTAATGCCTAAGTGGGTTTTGGCGCTAGTTAGCCGACTCTGCCGCCGTCTCAACCTGGCTACTGTTCGATTTGCGCCTAGCTGGAGAAAAAGGGCCGCGACAAGAATGCCGATCGTTTTCTGGGCCTGCCGCTGAAGGAACTTGGGCGATCGCTCCTGCGCATAGCGCTGAAAAGCCGTCCGCAGCGCCTCGGCAAAATTTTGAGCCAGCGTAGATGGGCTGGCATAGCTGTGTAGCTGTGCATCTAAGTTAGTGACCGTTAGCAGCTGCTGGTCGTTAACGCTGACAATAGGCAAGTTGCTCGCCTGATCAATGCTGACCGTAACGCTGGGCGGATGATTAACGCCCTTTTTTGCTATTTGCTGGGTGATGGTGTTGAGCCGCTGCTGAATTTCTTGGGCTCTGGCCTCGGCGGGTCGCTGCCCTTTAACCGGCGGTGCGCTAATTCGAAAAAGCGTTCTGCCGTCTAAATAAATCGGTGCGGCGTCAACCGGATCGGAAGCGACGACGAGCTGATTGGGAACCAGACGGTTGACCGTGGGCTTAGGAGCTGGCTGCGATGGCGGGTTAGCGGTATTGCCAGATTGAGTAGGATTAATCGGGATGGGCTGAGCAAAGGCGGGTAATGATAAGAGCAGCGCGATCGCTAGCCCCAAAAAGCAGCGACCCCAGCACTTGCCCAGCCAATTTTTACCCATAGATGCGCACCTTCCAAGGAACTGCCCTATCCTACAAGAAAACCCCATGACTCCACCCCACTCTCAAGACGCCGCGATGATGATTCGCTGCTGTGAACTAGCTGCTCAGGCGGCTGGCTGCACTGCGCCTAACCCAATGGTGGGCTCAGTAATTACGCAGGGCGAGGAGATTGTGGGCGAGGGCTTTCATCCTAAAGCGGGAGAGCCCCATGCCGAAATATTCGCCTTGCGATCGGCGGGCGATCGCTCCCAAAACGCAACGCTCTACGTCAACTTAGAGCCCTGCAACCATACCGGCAGAACACCGCCCTGTAGCGAAGCCATCATTCGAGCGGGCATTAAGCGGGTGGTAGTTGGCATGAGAGATCCTAATCCTGAAGCCAGCGGCGGTGTGCAAAAGCTAAGAGCAGCAGGGATTGAGGTGAGTGTAGGCGTAGAGGGCGATCGCTGCCGCCAGCTGAATGAAGCCTTTATTCAGCGGGTCACACAGCACCGTCCCTTCGGCATTCTCAAGTACGCCATGACCCTAGACGGTAAAATTGCCACCAGCACCGGCCACAGCGCCTGGGTGAGCGGCCCGCTTGCTCGTCAGCGCGTACATCAGCTGCGCAGCCAGTGCGATGCGGTAATCGTTGGCGGCAATACCGTCCGCAGAGACAATCCTAATCTGACCAGCCACGGCCAGGGCCCTCACAATCCGCTGCGAGTAGTGATGAGCCGTCAGCTTAACTTGCCGACCGCTGCTAACCTATGGAATACTTCAGTCGCGCCTACGCTGGTATTGACTCAATCTGGCATTCACTCGCCCGATTTTCAATCACCAGAGGCAAACTCAGCTCAAGCGTCTGTGCAAAAGTCGCTTCAGGCACAGGGCGTAGAAGTGGTTAGCGTTGATACCCTACGGCCTGCTGTAGTGATGGAAAAGCTCTACGAGCGAGGCCTGATGAGCGTGCTTTGGGAATGTGGCGGTACGCTAGCGGCTGCGGCCATTGCTGATGGCGCTGTGCAAAAGGTATGGGCTTTTATTGCGCCTAAGCTGATTGGCGGCCTTACAGCACCTTCTCCGGTCGGCGAGCTAGGCCTGGTAGAGATGACAGAGGCTAAATCACTTAAGCAAGTCACCCTCATGGCCGTGGGCGAAGATTTTCTGTTGCAGGGCTATCTGTGAAAGTATTTTCTAGGCGGTAGCGCCAGGCGATGTCTTCGAGGCGACAGCGAAAACCCTCACGACTCTTAAAGCCCTCTATGCGGTGAAGGACTTCACCATTTTCGATGTAGAGCAAGGTGGGCAGCGTCGTCAGCTGATACTGATTAGCCAGCTTAAAATTTTCGTCAGCGTTAATTTCAAACAGATGTAGCGATCCAGGCCACTCGTCTATGTAGCTATTAAGCAGCGGTGAAATCAACCGGCAAATGCCACACCAATGCGCTCGAAAGTGGACAAGGACTGGAGTTGAAGAGGCTAGAACTTCCTGATTAAAGTTGTCTTCAGTAACCGTCGTCGTCATCGTCATAAGGGGGCACTTCAACGTCTAATTTTTTATTTTTCGGGCTGAAATATCATTCTGCTACATCAGCGGGTAGCAAAAGGGCAGTGTCAAGAGGCTTAATGCTCTCATTAAGCCTCTTGACTGAATGCTCTCAATGGATTTTTAACAAATTTTTAGCCGCTGGCTTATCAACTATACAATTTCTGTCTGACAAGCGCAAACACCTTACCGGTAATAATTATATCTGACGATCATCGCCATCTATAGCTGTATTTTATACGCTTTTTTATAAAGGCACATAAAAATATTATCTCAGAAGGCAGAATTCGTCTGTACTGATTCGTACTTAAAAAGACATCAATGCAAGACATTGATGCAAATAGCGAGCGCAAAGCGTCTATTTTAAAGGTACCAGCCTAGCCCGATGGCTATTCCAGCGCCGATGGTGGTGTTAATAATATTGACTAAATCGTGAGTCAGCCAGCTGAGCTTTTCTTCAATGGTGGCTCCAATTAGGCTCTCTACGCTCGTTGCCCCAAAAGCAGCGATCGCACAAATACCCACGCCCCCCAGCGAAATCAGCCCAACGCCCCAGGCCACCATCGCTAAAGCTAACGAGCCCAAAATGCCCGCCAGCGTTCCCTCCAAGCTCACGGCACCTTCCGTCCCTCGCGGCACGGGCTGTAGCGTCGTAATCAAAAAGGTGCGCTGACCGTAGGCTTTACCAATTTCAGTCGCGGTTGTATCAGAGAGCTTGGTACTCAACGAAGCCACAAACCCCAAAGCAAACAGTTCCTGCCAGGCGGTTAACAGCTCAGCGTCTGTTGGATAAATCAGCTGCACTATGACAATGCATAAAGCGCATACCGCGCCCGTCAGCGCAGACCCCCACACGTTTCCGGGCCCCCGTATCCCACCCCTAGCTTCAGCAATGCCAGCGGCTTCCTTTTGGGCCATGCCAACTTTAGTAACCGCCGAGCCGACAAAAAAGTAGAACAGGGTGACCCCGTAGGCTCGCCATCCCAAAGCCCCCCACACGATCACGCCTAGTAGCCAGGCGTTGGCATAGCCTGCGGGCGTAAGCAGCTTTTTGGGGAGGGCAAAGGCGATCGCAATTAAAATCGTGTTGATTGAAACGGCCAACAGCCAAGGATTGTCTAAGGGCATAAGCGCTCAGCCTGTTAAGGGTTTTCAAAAAAGGCCTGACTAGAAGGGCCTATAAAGGGACTTATGAAAGAGGCTCTTAAATCCGCAGCATCCTTTTATTTTGCTTTTGTCACGCTCTCCGACTGAGAGTATCGACCGTTGCGACCTTTATACCAGGTACCATCGCGAGCGCCTGCCGATAGAATATTGGAGATCCGATTACGCGCCTTGAGGTAAGCGTCGCGAGGCATGTCCTCAGTAAAAATAGAAGACATCACGTCGGCAATGGTAAAAACCTCAGAAGGCTGAGAGCGCAAAACAATGCTGACCGATTCGGGCAGGGCCGCCTCTTCATAGTCAGGCTGGACGTACTTTTGCCAGTCGGCAGCTCTACCGTCTTTTTTCTTCTGAACAGTTTCTAGATCTGACGCTTTAGGCTTTTGAGCGGTCTCCACCGAGCCTGCGGCCTCTCGCTTTGCTTTTGTCTTTGTCTTTGTCGCCGATGTCGCCTTTGGGTTGCTCACTTTTCTAGCAGCCGGGCGACCCACTTTTTTGCCAGTTGTTTTGCCAGTTGTTTTACCAGCTGTTTTGCTAGCTACTTTGTCGGTATTCTCACTAGCAGATGACTGGCCTATAAAGCCTGCGTCTTCTGATTTGTCCTTTGATTGAGGAGCTGTCCCTTTACTAGCTCCTCCCTCAGAAGGCTCAAACATGTTAATAACCGTACGCAGCCCCTCTTTTTGCTCTTGGATTGCGGCCAGCTTGGACGCCAAGCTCTCAACCTGTTGAGAAAGATCGTTCTCAACAGTCACGAGTTGGGAAAGGACAGGATCGCTCATTTTTTTAAAACCCTCATTACAAAACTCCAAGCTTTCATCGCGATAGTTTTTGGACATGTAGCCTATGCATAAAAAAAGCAGTGCAACTTATGCTGTTGCCTCTGCGCTATTTTTGCATTCCCTATCTTTACGCTAACTACCTTTGCACTAAATCTTTGTACTCAGTGAGTGTAGCGTTTTCTGCGACCGTTGTTGCCTTTAGTCAACAATCTTGCAAGAAAAATCTTGCAACAGACCTTAAAACATCTGCCCTTACAAGCGCAAAGCCCGCCAGTAAGACACACCCGCAAAGTACATTAGCGAAACATCCTAGCGAAATACAATGGTTTTGCGCTCGTGCAGCATGACGCGGTCTTCTATATGGTAGCGAAGGCCTCTGGCCAGGACTGTTTTTTCGATGTCTTTACCACAGCGAATCAGGTCTTCTGGAGAATCGGAATGATTAATGCGCAAAACATCTTGATCGATAATCGGGCCACAGTCTAAGTCTTGCGTGACGTAGTGACAGGTGGCTCCGATTAACTTCACCCCTCGGCTATAGGCCTGATGGTAGGGTTTAGCACCCATAAAGGAGGGCAGAAAAGAGTGATGGATATTGATAATGCGTCCGGGATAGCGATCGCACACCGCCTTCGACAAAATTTGCATATACCGGGCGAGCACCATCACATCGGCCTGGGCAGACTCGAAGAGATCCATCACCCTGTCATACGCAGCCGTCTTTGTGTCAGGCGTCACAGGCACCCGGTGATAAGGAACACCATGCCACTCTACCAACCCTCTAAAAATATCGTGGTTGGAGATCACGCAGGCAATTTCTATTTCTAGCTCTTGCGATCGCCATCGCGAAAGTAAGTCATACAGGCAGTGACCGCTCTTAGAAACCAGAATGACCACCCGCTTTTTTTGAGCAGAGTCTCGAATGGCCCAGCTCATGTCAAACCGATCGGCAATGGGTAAAAAGCGCGATCGCAGCTCGTCCAATCCAAAGGGGAGAGAGTCACTCAAAATTTCCTGACGCATAAAAAAGCGCCCTCTGGCCCGTTCAGAGACCCGTTCAGAGACCTGTTCAGATACCCGTTCAGAGACCTGTTCAGAGACCTGTTCAGAATGATGCTGGGCCTCACTAATCCAGCCGTTGTTAGTGGCTATCAGCGAACTCACCGCTGCCACAATGCCAACGCGATCGGGACAAGAGAGGGTAAGAATGTAGCGTCGCGAGGAAGTCATCGGCAGGCCGCAGCATAGAGAGTAAATCGTCAAAGACAGTATCGCCCAAGTTGGTATACTCCCTCGTAAGCAAATTTCTCTCATCGCTTTTTGCAACTTACATGCGATCCCCTAGCCTCGTCCCCCGCTTTATTCCCCTATTGTTTGTGCCAGCAGGACTGGCGCTCCTCTTTCAAGTTGCTACATCAGACACCGTAGCAGAGCAGCTACTAGCGCTGGCGCTGGCGCTGTTTTGTCCTGAGCTAGCCTACTTGGCGCGAATAGATTTGGAGAACGCTGCGGCAGTTGCCGCCCTAGCTGCGTCTACTCAGGAAGAAGACTCACGTCTCAGACACTTTCACAGAGTTGTCATTAGTACTATTGTTCTAGAAGCAACAGGTTTTTACACGACTTTTTTCTCTCTTCAGTGGGGGGCAATCCTGATTATCTCCAGTCAAATTTGGTTCAACTTTCTAGCGGGCATACAGATTCTTCCCAGTGAAACGTCCCCTGCTAAAGCATTACAGGTAGTCTCCTTTGGTATTGCTGAGCGGCAGGCGGTTTTAGCCGCTAACACCTTAGGGCTAGGATTCTTGTGTTTTTGGTTTATTGAGTCGGCGCAGATTTGGCTAGCGTCCGGGCTGCTGGGTTTAACTGTCCTCTTCTTAGCCATCAAATATGGGCGTCAAATATGGGATAGGGTAAATACAGCGCAGCCTAGCTAAACAGCCAGACTAAATGTTGAAGCTAAGTATTAGAGTCAAAAATTAGCGCTAAAAACCGATCTGAAGACGTAACAAAGTTCTTTGCATTACCGCTTCGTTGGAACGCTTACGAGTCATTTAACCCGTAATCTTGCCTGATTTCCTAAAAAAGTGAAGAAAAGCATTGACTATAAAGAAGAAAGCGTTTAAATAGTGTTATTGTCTAACAAGATAATTTTTCTAAAAGCACTTCACGGCAGATTTTCCCTACAGCGAATTTTTCACGCTCAGAAAACTCCTCCGTCAGTGGTTATTTCAAATGTTTGCCTATGGCTTACCTTTCTCAAGGGGTCGAATAGGTTTTCCTATGAGATTTTCATTAGGACTTTCATCGGGGTTTTCGTAGAGGTTTTCATAACAGAGCCTTTGTGTAAACGCGGTCAGGATTATCGGCTTAAAAACGCCCGCAGAAATGATTGGAAGAACTGTTTAGAAAAGCTGCCCAGGTAGTTTTTCTGCCTCAGCGAATAAAAAAACAAGGAGAAACCGACTTATGTCTACATCTGTTCTGCCCCAGCTCTTAGAAGTTGATTCGGAGCTATCGGCCCAGGCGATCGCTCTCGAAGCGAGGCTAAATGAGCTGAAAGAAAAGCGCAATGGCATTCAAAATGTGATTGCAATGTTTGAGTCAGGCGCTGTGCCTGAAATGGCAGCGATCGCTGCGATCGCCAGTGAACCTGCGGCTAAAACTGCGGCTAAAACTGCGGAACCTAAAGTTGCTAAAGCAGTCAAAGCAGTCAAAGCAACCAAGGTAAAAGCGACCAAGGCACCCGCAAAAGGTAAAACACCCAAGGTCACCAAGACAAAATCGACCGCCAAGGTAAAAGCCACGCGTGGCCGTCCTACCAAGGCCACGACTAAGGTGACCAAAGCTGCACCAGCGGCGGCGGCAACGACAGCTACAGCCGATGAGTCTATGGCGAAGCGCAGCGGTAGAACCGCCAACTGGCAGCGCTACGTGCAGGACAGCTACAGCAAAGCGCCTTTGCCCGACGTGATTGTTGGGGTATTGCAGGCCCAGCCTAGCAACATTTTCAAAATTGCTGATGTTATGAGCGCCGTCTTTAAAGAAGATATGCCCAAGAGTCAATTCTTGAAAGCTCGCAACCGGGTGTCTAATATTCTCTCGGCGGGTGCCCGCGACGGCAACTGGTATCGAGGTCGGGGCGGTACTTACAGCGCTTCTGAAAAGGCTATTAAGGCGGTTAGCTAGCTGACGTCAGTTCAGATAATTCTGCATAAACAATAGGCGATCGCCTGCGTGGGTAAAACAGGGAGGTAAAACCTCGTACTCTCACGCAGATGCGATCGCCCAGTCAAATGCGACTGATTCCTCAATTATTTTAACTCCGGATTTGCTGTTTGAAGCGTATCCGTTTTTTTGTGTTGATTCACTCAGATTGATAGCTGAGTGGGAGTGAGGGCGCAGGCATCAGCTCAGTGCTCAGTGAGATAGTTATCGTGTTGTCGTCTTTTCGCTGATAAATCCAGCGTTCTTTTGGACAGGTGATTGAGGCTGTATCAGCGAGGCTGTCGGGCCAGTGGCCGGTTGCTTGAGCCTGCTGCTTAGCCTGTAGTACTTTTTGGGTGAGTTCTAGCGCGAGCGTGCGATCGCCTGCCACTTTCCACCGTGGAGCCAAAACAGCAGGCACCGGGGCCAGTGCCGTATTCCATTGAGCCGTCACCTCTTTTTCTAGCATTGCTTCTGCATCGGCCTGAGTTGTAGAGCACGAGTCTAGCGTGCTGAGCTGGTCTAATGCTCTATGTGCAGTTTGAGCGGCGTCTATGTTGGTGAGGTTGAAGTAATGCACCGGCGAAAACCAATAGGCAAGCGAATTCGACAGCCTTTTGACAGATACCGATGAAGCCGCGCTTTCACTCGTTGTTGCCAGCGAAAGCGACTTCTGCAAAGACTTATACTGAAGCCAAACGTCAAATCGCACCCCGTTGATCACAGACTGCTGCTCAGCCTGTTGAGCTAAGCGGGCCTGCCAGATTGAGGGCACGCCCTCCAGATGGCGCAAAAGACCCGCCTGATACTCAGAGACCGCTGAGGCTGATACCTGAGAGATCAGGTCAGGGCGATGGGAAACTGCCTGGTTTAGCCGCCAGGAAGCCTCTAGTGCGGCCACCATCTGGTCAGGCTGATTGTGCTGATAGTAGCCGATAGCGGAGACTAACAAAAGCTTTTGGGTATTGCGCGTATTCACCAGGCTCGGGAACGGGTAGTTTTCGTCAGGCATATGCTCAATGTCGATCTCCCACCTCGGCTCTGCACTGGTTAAAATATGAGCTTGAATCGCGTTAAGTGCTGGCCTAGCAGCTCTGAGATAGCTTTCTATCTCAGGTGGAAGAGGGCGTAAGGGATCAGCGGCGATCGCCGTTTGGTTGTCGATAAACCGGTTCAAAGACTCTTCAACAGCGCCGTAAGCCAGCCGGTTTTCAGGATCTATTTGGAAGATCAAATCGCGGGGATCGTTGGGGATAAATCCTAAAGCGGCCCCTAGCCGATCGAATTTTTCGGCGGAGGCATTTCTAGGATAGGTCTCGAACTGCGAGAAAAAAGCCTCTGAGCGAAGGGTCATTTGGGCTTGCTGCTGGCGATCGCGCACGCCATTGCGAAACAAAAGCACCCACGGCAGACCAAACAGGCCCATAATCAGCAGAAACAAGAAGGGACGGGGCCGCCTGAGCTGCTCAGCAATTCCAAATTCCAGACTACGTACGCCCAAACCCCTTGATTTCTCGTTCGCCTCAAGTCATGGTCAAATCTGACTTACCTCTTTGAATGGCTGAAACCTAGCAAACTCGTTCCAAGTTGAGGTAAAAATCACGTCT
>JBGTGK010000365.1:0-1731 GCA_041746795.1 Phormidesmis sp. | reverse complement strand
GCGGAGAGAGAGGACACGCTGCTGCTGAGGGGTAAGGTCATTGAGCAGCAGCGACAGGTCGCGCTTGAGAGAAGCCTGGGTGGCAAAATCATCGGGCGTGGGGCCCTCATCTTCAAGCAGATCGCTGAGCTGAGTGTCCTGGTTGTCGCCTACTCGTAAGTCGAGTGAGAGCGGCTGACGAGACTTATCTAAATAATCGCGCACCTGCTGAGTAGTGAGGCCAGTGTCTTCAGCAATTTCTACCATGGTCGGCGTGCGGCCTGTGCGCTGCGTAAACTGCCGCTGAGACTTCTTGATTTTGTTGAGTTTTTCGGTGATGTGGATGGGCAGACGAATAGTACGGCTTTTTTCGGCGATCGCCCGCGTAATTGCCTGCCGAATCCACCAGTAGGCATAGGTGCTAAAGCGATAGCCCTTGGAAGGATCAAACTTTTCGACGCCGCGCTGCATACCGATAGTGCCTTCCTGAATCAGGTCGAGCAAATCGACGTTGCGCTTAATATATTTTTTGGCAACTGATACGACCAGTCGCAGGTTGGCCTCTACCATTTTGCGCTTGGCCCTTTCACCTACAGCTACAGTGGCTTCTAGCCCATCAACAGAAATCTTAGCTGCCGCAGCCCACTCTGCCTGACTGGGCTCGCGATTAAGCTCACTGGCCAGCTCAGCCTGTAGCGTTAATAGATGCATCAGCTGCCTTACCTGCTTACCCAAGATAATTTCTTCCTCATGGGTCAGCAGCGGCACGCGGCCAATCTCTTTTAGGTAGGTACGGACAAGGTCGGTTGAAGGAGCAGCAGCTTTCATATACAAATCGCGCGACGGCAGAAGAACAGTTCGCAAAACAGAAGCTCCGTTTAGCGCTTAGAACCAGATGCTAAAGAACCAGATATCTATAAGAAACTTTCGCTATGTTAAGTATTATAACTTTACATGAGAGCTTTCGTTTTAATTTCTTTATAAAAAGGTTTTATGAGCGAGGTGAAAGAGCACTTTTCACAGCTATTAAGAAAGTCTGCTAAGGAATCTGAAAGTACGCTCTGAAAGAGAAGACGCACTTTTAGAAAATTAGGTTACGGGCATTTTTTAAAGGTGACAAGGCGTAATCATGGTATGCAAACGCTTGTAACCCAATTAACCTCTCTTTTCAAAAACCATACATTCCCCCTCAGACATATTTTGTTCGGCTAAACACCGTTCTCATAATTCAGCCTTGTAATGCCCTCTCTCAATACATTTATCAACTTCTAGTTCGGCAGTTTACAGCAACAATATAGTATACTTGTACCATAATTAAGTCGTACGGTTCAACCTAATAAAGTCAAGCTGTAGGCTATAAAGTAAAGTTCAAGCTGTAGGCTATAAAGCCAAGCTGTGGGGAGTACTCAAGTTGTTTGCCGACTAGCCGATCGGCTTGTGGCCTCTTCGGCAAGTGCGTTTTTGGGGTAGGAAATTCGCTTGTGGTTGTGCTGCTGCCACACCTGGATAAAGACGCTGGCAATTATGTCCATATCGTCCCTGCTGAGGCCGCTCTCCACCATTTGGCAATTGCGCCAGCGGGCTCGTAGGATTTTATCAACCATGCTGTAAGCCTCTTCTAAGGGGGCGTCGGGGTTGAGCGATCGCAGCGCCGCCTCACAGGAATCGGCCAGCATGGTAATGCCTGTCTCAGGACTCTGCGGAATCGGGCCATCGTACTCAAAGTCAGCTTCGTCAATCACCAGGCTCGGC
>JBGTGK010000364.1:0-5381 GCA_041746795.1 Phormidesmis sp. | reverse complement strand
ATGCTTATGTTGACCCTGGCGTTGAAACGTATGAGCAAAAGTATCGTGAGCGGATGCTGAACCAGCTACAGCGAAAAGCCCAATCATTAGGCTTTGACCTCGTTCCTAAACCTGACACTGCTGGGTGTGTTTCTTAGGAGTTTACACAGATGGGCAACTTGTTTCGCTGTACTGTGAAGTTCACGATCTGACTCCCTACGCTACCCCGCCGACCGCAGCAGCCGCGATCGCGCACAACGAAGAAACGATCAATGACCTAGAGAAAAAAGTAGAAAAGTTCTCTAGCCTTTTCTCAAAATGGTGGCCCGCCTTACCCATGGGCCTTTTACTTTTCAACAATGGCCTAGAGCTAGTCAGTACGCAGCTTCAACGAACTTATCGAATGGTTTGGGTTCCGATTCAAACCATTCGCGCCCCCAGAGTATTCGCTGATGATCTTTTGCCAGAGTGGACAACCCTAGCAACGCTGACAAAGGCATTGGCCGCTATGGTCGAACAGCAAAGAACCAGCTCTATAAGCAAAGAAGCTACCGTTACGTTATTTGCCTATGACCCCGGCAAATATCCCGGCAGATTTACGCCGCTCCTTCGTTCCAGTTCTACTGAAACCGTGCAATTTAGCGAAGGGACAGAGGCTCGATCCACGTCAGAATCAACGTCAATTTCTCAGCAAATGATTAATTTGACCTCGGATCAAGCTTTCGTTTCCCGTACTGGTACGCTTTCCGCTTCTGTCGGATTCAAAATTTTTAGGTCAGACGGACGAGAACAAACATTTTTCATTCAGATGGACACGTCGCTTGACACAGATAGTTCTAAAGCAATAGGAGAAATGGGGGTTCTAGCAAATAGACTTAAAGAAATCTTTAAAAAACCCTAATAAAATGCCCACTTTTACGAGTGTCCCTTTTGCTATTGCAATCACGCTATCAACCGCTATTTTTGCCCCTCGCACAGTAGCAGATGCTAATGCCCCGCCTAATCCTATAGAGAACTTTGTGCCCAACTGCCGTGAAATTATTGGCGGGGCACTTCAACAGCAGAAGTCAATATATTTCTACCATCCTGGACTGATCAGCGCAATTGAAAAACGCGCAGCATTCCCCGATCGCGTTTATCCACCCTTTGTTCAAGAGCCAGTTGTGTGGGAGCTGCGATCTGATCTTATGGTGAGGGAAAGCATAGCGAGAAAAGCTGACGTGGCCCTGATTGACGCTAAGGCTAGCGGACTGTGCGATCGCTAAAACAACACGGTGTCACCTGAAGCTTCTAGCTTGCAAAAAGCCCTACCCTGTTTTCTTAGACGAGTGGGCCGAGGCCTACGAATGCATCGCCGTATCAGCAGGCAGCCGAGGGCAAATGCTCATGCTGAAAGTGACCGACTACGTGCGAGCGGCTCATGTGACTATAGGTGCGATCGCCACCGAAAGCGCGACTTGAAAATGCGACTCAACGATAGATCAGCTTTAACCCTATAGGCCCTAGCGCTGCATTAAAAACATATAGCCGCGCCCTCGAATCGTGACAATAAAATCCGGATTATGCGTGTGGTCATCGAGCTTAATGCGCAGCCGAGAAATATGAACATCCACCGTTTTGGTATCCGAGGCGCTGCTAGCGTCATAACCCCACAGCGCTTCGAGAATATCTCCGCGCGAAAGAATATGGCCCGGATTGCTAGCCAGTAGCTCAATTAGTCGAAACTCAATTTCCGTCAGGTGTAGCTGATGGCTACCGCGATAGGCTCTGCGGGTAATCGGGTCAATAGTCAGCTGACCCGTTCTTAAAGTTTGCTGTGACGGTGTAGCTGTCTCTTCGCTACGGTGAGGCTTTTCGCTACGGTGAGGAATCCGGCGCAGTAAAGCTTCTTGACCATCGGCAGCAGCGATAACGGTGTAGCCGACGGCTGCAAGGCTATGAGTCAAAGCCTGTCGGGTGCGGTTGTCATCTTCGGCGATAAGAATTGTGTAACTTAGTTTGCTCACTGTATGTGTTGATAGTCGAATTTTGTTAAGGGTGGTTTTGACAAGAATTGAACAGATGTCATTAGCAGGATCAGACTGGCTGCTCAGCAGTCTTTTATAGATGTGGGCCAGACATAATCCAGCCTTATAGCAATATAAATATATACAAATACATAAACGGCCATGGTCACAAGCATTTGCTGATTTTAATGACGCCCTTTAGCCCTTTATCTGGCCTGATAGATGATCTTTGAAAAGCTGAAAGGTTTACTTTAAGGGCGGCTAATGGCCTGAAATCAACTGTTAAAACGGCTTTCGTCAGGCTAGTGGGGGATCAAACACTGAAGAAATCGTTAAAAATGGGAGCTTGTAATATTTAGATGCAAAGTTAAGAAATATTTCGGGCACTCAATGTACCTGCTGAGCTACATATGCAGTTTTCGCGTTACAAGTATTCAACGAGTACCCGCTCTCCTTTTGCCTTAGGGATTTTTGGTATGACCTAATGCTTTAGACTTATGCTGAAGATGAGTGATTTGTAAGGAAAGCCCAGGCTTATGCGACTGTCTCAAATGCTGTTTGTTACGCTGCGGGAAGATCCAGCAGAGGCAGAGATTCCTAGTCATAAGCTGCTGCTGCGGGCAGGCTATATGCGCCGCATTTCTAGTGGGCTGTATGCCTACTTGCCCTTAATGCTGCGAGTGCTGAAAAAAATATCGGATATTGTGCGCTCTGAGATGGATGCGACGGGGGCGCAAGAGTGTCTGTTGCCTCAGCTTCAGCCTGCCTCCCTGTGGCAGGAGTCGGGCCGCTGGGACATTTACACCAAGGCTGAAGGGATTATGTTCACGCTGGGCGATCGCCGTCAGCAAGCGCTAGCGCTTGGCCCTACTCATGAAGAAGTGATTACAGCGATCGCCCGAGACATGATTCGCTCGTACCGGCAGCTACCTGTACACCTGTACCAAATTCAAACCAAGTTTCGAGATGAAATTCGGCCTCGATTTGGCCTGCTAAGGGGCCGCGAATTCATCATGAAAGATGGATATTCATTTCACACCGATGCGGCTAGCCTGAAGGAAACCTATGACGACATGTATCAGGCCTACAGCAATATTCTGCGGCGTACGGGCCTAGAATTTCGAGCGGTAGAAGCTGATTCTGGCGCGATTGGCGGCTCTGGCTCCACCGAGTTTATGGTGCTGGCAGAAGCCGGTGAAGATGAGGTGCTCTACACCGAAGACGGCAAATACGCGGCGAACGTTGAGAAGGCCGTTTCTTTGCCACCGGACGCGGTGCCCTCTCCTTTTACAGCTTATGAAAAGCGTGAGACTCCCAATACGGCAACAATTGCGGCGATGGTCGAGTACTTGTATTGTTCTCCGACTCAGGTGGTCAAAGATGTGCTGTATCAGGTGACTTATGACAATGAACGACAGGTGCTGGTGATTGTCAGCATTCGCAGTGACCAGGATGTAAATGAGACGAAGCTGAAAAATGCCCTGACTAATTTGGCAGGTAATTATGGCGCGTCTACCGTTTTGGCGCTAGAGGTTCCCGATGCGGAGGAGCAGGCCAAGTGGGCTAATAAGCCTTTGCCTTTGGGCTACATTGCACCGGATTTGTCGGATGATTACATCGGTAAAGTGAAAAACCTGGAGCCGAAGTTTTTACGAATTGTGGATGAGACAGCGATTGAACTAGAGAACTTTGCAACGGGTTCTAATGAAAGCGGTTTTCATGTGGTGGGTGCGAACTGGGGCAAGGGGTTTGAGCTGCCTGAGCTAAAGCTGGACTTGCGGACGGCGGTGGCGGGCGATCGCGCCATTCACAACCCCAGCCAAACGCTACAAACGGCCAGAGGCATTGAAATTGGCCATATTTTCCAGTTAGGCAACAAGTACTCTAAGGCGCTGGGCGCAACCTACACCCAAGAAGACGGCAAGGAAACTCCGTTAGAAATGGGTTGCTATGGCGTGGGCGTTTCGCGGCTGGCGCAGGCAGCAGTGGAGCAGTCTTACGATAAAAATGGGATTATTTGGCCGGTGGCGATCGCCCCCTATCACGCTATTGTCGTGGTGCCTAATATCGGCGCAGACGATCAGACGGCGGCGGCTGAGAAGCTATACGCTGAGCTGAATGCCGCCGGAGTGGAGACGCTGCTGGATGATCGCAAAGAGCGGGCGGGCGTGAAGTTTAAAGATGCTGAGCTGATTGGCATTCCATTTCGGGTGGTGACGGGGCGATCGCTCAAAGAAGGCAAAGTAGAAGTGGTGAAACGCGCCGATGGCGAGTCTCAAGAGATTGCGATAGAAGAAGTTGTCGCGACTCTCAAGGGCTGGGTTGACGAGGCAATCGGCTAGCGCATCCGCCTATGGAACTTTTCACCGTCCTTTTGTCTGGTCTGTTGCTGCTGATTTCGCCGGTTGGCATTGTGGTCGATCAGGCCGCTGAAAATGCGATTCGTTCGCGGCTTGCGGGGGCAGAGAGCTTGGAAGTACGGGTAGATACCGGCCCTTCGTATCAGCTGCTTCAGGGCCGGGTAGATAAGGTGCGAATTGCTGGGCGTGGCATTTTCCCAATAGCTGGGCTGCGGTTTGAGCGAGCTGACCTAGAGACTGACCCGATTGATCTGGCCTTTAATCAGCTGCGTCAGGGGAAAGTGGTGCTAGATGCGCCGCTGCAAGGGGCTTTGCACATTGTGCTGAGTGAGGCAGATGTGAATGCTTTTTTGCGATCGCCTACCATCATCAAGCGGCTGAGCCAGCTAAAAATTGGCTCGCTTAATCAGGCACAGGCGCGGGAAAGAGAGCGTTACCAGATCAACAATCCAGTGATTAATTTTTTAGGCAGCGAGGGCACAGATGCCACAGACGAAAACCGCTTGAGAATTTCCTTTGACCTTGAAGATTTGGTGCAAGAAGGTATGCTGCGGATAGATGCCGAGGTGGGGCTGAAGGTTTCTGAGGGCGATTCTCCTGCGCAGAGGCAAGGCCAGCGCCTCATCTTAGTCAATCCTGTCTTAACCGTGAACGGACAGCCAGCCCCTACTCGCTTAGTCAACGCTTTGCTAGGCGATGTCAACAGCCGCCTTAGCCTACAGCGACTAGAAAACCGAGGCTTAACGGCAAGGGTCATCAATCTGGCCGTACAGCCAGACGCATTAGACGTAGCCCTTTGGGTTCGGGTTGATCCGAGTGTGACTGCGCCCAGCGGCGTGGCTGGTGACGAAACAGACGCTCTAAAATAGTAATCAAAAAGCTATGGAAAGGTATCTATGACCTACGCGCTGACCCGCTACAAAAGCTACCAGGAATATTTAGATGACGATTCGCTTTCTCCTGACGGCAACTACCGTTTGCTCAGTACGGGAGAACTGATAGAAGTGACCTCAGAAGATGACTTGAACAGGCGGAT
>JBGTGK010000363.1:0-5351 GCA_041746795.1 Phormidesmis sp. | reverse complement strand
CATTTCTGAGCTGTGGAGCTTGCCGTATTCCTCTAGCGATCGCAGGGCTTCTTGAGTGCGAGCAAAGTTAACCTGAAGAACTTCTGTCAGGCTGCTGCGAGTTGATTCTTGCGGATGGGTGAGGGCTGTGCCGACATCGCCAGGGGTATCGCGAGCTAAGCGAATTTCGGGGGTATGCCAGCGGGCAACTTCCTGGCGCAAATGCTTGAGCTGCGCAGTGGCCGCTTCGTCATTCAGGCCAAAGCGGCACCATTCTTCGATCACGCGCATGCCCTCTCTGGCCCGATCCAAATTGGCATCTAGGATGCGGAAGAGCGTGCTTTTATCGGGTTCGTCTGGTTCGTCTGGTTTGTCTGGTTCGTAGAGTGCGTCAGGTGTTTTGCAAAAGGGGCTCATATCAATGACAGTTTATGAATTGGACTAGGGAAGACTTTATATACGAAAAGCTTGATGAGTAGAAAGTTGCCTATATTAATCGCAGCGACTGCCGCCAATGAGGCTGTGGGGATGGATAGGACTGAGGATTTTACGGAGAATATTTTTTAATTGAGGTCAGAAAAATTACGGGAAGGTGCCTCGAACCGTCAGAATAAAAGCGCTAGCAGACTTGACAACTTTAGTCTTAAGGTCGCATATTTCAGAGGCAACTATAGTACCAACTTCCCCTGATGCGTCTAATTTTTGCTGACGCTCCTTCATCCGTTTTTTAGGATTTATTCGCTACGGCGAGAGTACATTTGTATGCTGGGTGGACGTATGTTTGCAAGAAATTCTTATATGGCAATGGCGATCGCAGCGGGTGCATTGCTGCTAGGAACTTCAGCCGGTGCAGCTCAAGCTCAAATGAGCGACCACGCTAGAGAAGGCGCGCAGGCGATCGCCGCAGGCACCACAACGGCTTATCAAACGCTGTATGTGAATCCAACCTCTGGGAGCGATCGCGCTGAAGGCGTTGCCGATCAGCCGCTGCAAACGGTGACTAGGGCGCTGGAATTGGCTGCGCCTAATACGGTGATTGTGCTGGCACCAGGGCGCTATACCCAGTCATCGGGTGAGGTGTTTCCTTTGCAGCTGAAGTCGGGGGTGACGATTCAAGGCGCGCCTGGGATGCGCAATCGCGATGCGGTAATTGAAGGGGGCGGTAGCTTTGAGAGCCCAACGCGATCGCGGCAAAACGCAGCCATTGTCGCTGCCGATCGGGCTGGCATCGCTCAGGTAGCCATTTCTAACCCTGACGGCTACGGCGTTTGGGTCGAATCAGCTAGCCCCACTATTTTAGAGAGCGCCTTTGTTGGCAATCGCCAAACCGGTATTTATGTGGCGGGTGGTTCGCCCCGAGTGCAGGGCAGCTACTTTTCGGGCAACCGAGTAGCCGGGCTGATCATTTTTGGCGTTTCGAGTGCCAACATTCAAGGCAATACTTTTGAGAAAACGGGCGACGCCATTCGCATTATGGATGGGGCAACACCTGAGATTACCGACAACCGCATCACTGACAACGAAGCGGGACTGGTGCTGATTGGCGACTCACACCCGGTGCTAAGAGACAATAAAATTGAGGGCAATCGCCAAAATAACGTCGTAGAGATTGCGAGCAGAGCCGAAGATATTGATTCGGCAACAGCTTCAACTGCTGATGAAGCAGCGGCTGAGCAATCGACCGTTAGCCCACAGTCTTTGCAGCCGGTTGCTCGACCAACGGCTAGCCAGTTGCTCGTCGATCAGCCCACTGCCGCTGAACTAACTACTACTGAGCTCACTGCTGCTGAGCCCACTGCCGCTGAGCCCACTGCCGCTGAGCCAGCAGAGAGCCAGTTAGCAAAAGGCGGCGATAGTAGTGGCAATAGTGCCAACAATTATCCAGCGGCGGGTGCCCCTGGCTCGGCGCTGGCCACTTTGCGCTCGGGTATCACTTCTAAAGTCCTGCTGGCCTCTCGGGCTTCTAATTCCTCGGCTATACAACCGCGTGTCCTACAGTCTCAGCCCGAAAGTGAGCCCGAAAGTGAGAGCCCCCCTGAGCCTATTTCCGAGCCATCGGTAAATCCAGCGCCATCGGTAAATCGCAATCGTTTGGCAGTGCCCGGCAGCAGTATTCCGTTGGGTAGCGGCGCGAGCGCGGTGTTTTCGCCGCCCCAGGGTGGCGGTGGCGGTGGGGTGAGTTCGCTGTCTCAGGGTGGGATGGGTTCGCCGCCTGCACTGTCTTCACGGGCTCAGGCTTTGGGGCTTTACTATCGAGTATTTGCAGATGCATCAGATCCGCTGAGCCAGGATGAGGTGAAAGAAATTGTGCCGGATGCGTTCCGAACTCAGTTTGAAGGGCGCACGGTAATGCAGGTAGGCGCGTTTCCGACTGAAGATGAGGCAAAAGATAGACAGCAGCTGTTGGAAGATCATAACATTGACGTTCGGGTGGAATATATTCCCTAGAAGATAATTCCAAGATCAAGATTTTTGAGATTGACTCTTAATAAAGACGATGACCCTGTGGTAGAGGAAAGTTTTGCCAGGGAGCCATTGACTGTAGAAGGAACGGCTAGTAAGAGCTGGCGATCGCAAAGCCCTTCCTTTGGAGAATTGCTTATTGGTGCGATCGCGCTAGCAAAGGGCAGATCATTCAAGACGCTGGCTAGTTCGGCTGATTTGTCTAATATGAGCGATCGCCCAGAACCGCTGGCGATATATCCCCAAGGCAAGGCGCTCACCTGCTGAATCCCTGGATAATGGGGAAAGCGTTTTATTTGAAAGGGTTTGAGCGATATTAAAAGAATGTTGGAACTAGCCGCCGTCCGAGCGATTAGCTGATAGGGCGTTGCCGTTAGCGAGATATCAACAATTGGTAAATTGAAAGAGAGCTGTCCAACAAACTGACCTCGACGGGCGAAGCACTCTAGAGATGTCTCAGAAGATGTTTTAGACGGTGGGGACGTTGTTATCCGCAGCCAATAGCGGGAGCTGATCGCGATTACTTGAATAGTCTCAGACTGAGGTGTGTTGAGTTCAACGCTGCTTAAAGCTTTGGCCGGGCCTACAGCCGCTTTTGAAAGCCGATAAAACTGGCCTTGAGTTAGCCCTTGAGCTAAACCTTGGTTCTGTGTGCAGGGCTGCTGTGGCAGTGCAATCAACCATTGACCCTGCGGATCTACTGCGAACCAAACGTCGTTGTTGAATTCTACTATCGGCAGTAGCTCTGCTGCGGGCGTGAGCAGGTGAAAAGACTTTGCGGTGATAATACCGCAGCCTTGAGGCAAGGGTATCAATCTTTCTATCGGCTCAGCGATCTCTGCGGTAGGAATGACGGTGAGTGCTGGGCTAATGGAAAGAGAGGGCACTGTCGCCTGAATCGGTGCAGCGCGTGGAGCGCTATGCCAGTCAGACTGCTGAAGTGCGGCGAGCATTGCCAAGGCGCTGGCAAAGCGCTGGTTGGGCTGCTTGTGTAGGGCGGTAGCGAGTAACTGTCGAACGGCGGGCTTGAGAGAACTCGGGAGAGGAACCGGCTGGGCTTGGTGAGCCTGACGAAGGGCTTCAGGGCTGCCGGAGAAGGGGCGATCGCCTAGCAGCAGTTCGTAGAGCATAACGCCCACTGAATACAGATCGGAAGCATATGAGGATTGGCCGTTGAATCGTTCGGGAGCGGCATAGGTAGGAGAGCCAATCTCACGACGTGAGCGGTTGGGAAATTGGGTAAATTGGGCGCAGCCAAAGTCGCCAATTTTAGCCGTGAAACGCCCAACACCAGCCAGCCGGGTCGAAGAAACAACCCGTAGGGGCGCGGCCTCTTGCCTGCCCAATACAGAATGCGACGAAACCAACCCGTACGTAAGCAAAACATTTTCAGGTTTCAAATCACCATGAACAATATTGTGGCCGTGAATATAGGCAAGACCCTGGAGAATATCAACAATAAGAGATTTGGCTTCAAGGAAAGAGAGCCTATCGCCCATAGCCTCTCGCAAGGTGCCCCCTTCGCAGTAGTCCAAAACAAACCGATAGCCAGTGTCAGTTTGGCCAATGGCGTGACATTTAACCAAATTAGGATGGCCTGCCCCAGAACTTAGCTCAGACAAGATAAGAGGTTCTTGCGTGGCACTTTCAGAGGCATGACGGGTTTGCTTAATAGCAACTATCTGCCCCGTGCGGCGATGAATAGCGCAATATACCTGAGCGAACTGACCTTGGCCTACCAAATCAAGCAAACGATAGTCTGAAATTGAAGTAGTTTCCAGATCCGGCATAGCCTCTAGTAAAGCGGTACGGAGCGGTCAATTTTACGGCTGTAGGCGTCGATACCACCCGCCAGATTTTTGACGTTAGTAAAGCCCTGGTTGATTAACCATTGACACATCTGCGCTGAGCGCATACCCAGATGGCACATGACAATTGTTTCGGCAGTCGGATCAAACGTGCTGTTGATGGTTGGTGACCAAGCCGGAAACTGGCTCAGGGGGAGATTCACAAAGCCGGGCACACTGGCAGTTTCTAGCTCGTGAGGCTCGCGCACGTCGATCAGCTGAAGGGCTTCTGGGTCAGATGCCAGTTGCTCGGCCAGCGTTTCGACATCTGTTTCTTTTATTACCGGATAAGCATTAGTCATAAATTACGGTTCTCTTGAATGTGCGAAATGTCGCCGTTAGATTGCGGCATTGGAATCATGTGAAAAGATAAACAATTTGACTACTCAGATCGATCTTGAAGGCATTGTTGAACTTCGTCTACTGATATAGATAAAGCGTCGGCGATTTGTTCGATGCTGAGGTTTAGTTCGGTTAGTTTCGCGATCGCCCTCCGCCTCTCCTGCTCAGCCCTCCGCCTCTCCTGCTCAGCTAGCTCCTCTCCCCATAGCAACATTTGCCCATCGGCATCCCACCAGCGTAGCCAATACCCACTGCGATCCAGCCGGGTTCCTTCCCACAGGCCCAAGCTTAGGTCGACATTAGCCATTTGATATAGGCCATTGTCATCTGGCACCACAGGGTTGTAAATGCCCTCATCACCGAGTGAAAAAACTTCAATCGTGCCATCGCTGGGTTTAAAAATTACGTAGTTAGGAACCTGTAGTATCTGCTCGTAATAGAACCACTTGCCAGGTGGATAGCTGCTTTTGATAGAGTATTCGCCGCCTTCTGTGTAGGACAAAAACTCCATGACTACAATCGGCACATCCCCTTCTAAATGGGGCGTGTAGCTACGGTCAATTTCTTCCCTAGAAACTGTCGTGGCTCGAACCCAGGCCCAGTCGGGCGCTTTAACGACGGTTTTACCATCGAGCCGGGTGCAGATGCCATAGTTGCTACAGGTAAACGCACTTTGTGACAGGTAGCTCGATAAGCTCAAGCTTTCGGTTAAGGCACTCG
>JBGTGK010000362.1:0-5047 GCA_041746795.1 Phormidesmis sp. | reverse complement strand
CGTTGTCACAGGCACCGGCATTCACCTAGCTGATGGGCAGGCATTCTTTAAGGAAAGCCCCAAAGAGCTGATTGACGAGGTGTGGCAGCTCATCGACCATGAGTATGTCGATGGTTCATTTAATTCGGTTGACTGGGACAGTGTTCGGACGACGTATCTCAACCGCACTTACACAGACCAAGAAGAAGCTTACGTTGCCGTGCGTGAGATGCTAGAGCAGCTTGATGATCCCTACACCCGATTTATGGATCCTCAAGAATTTAACAGTATGCAAATCGAGACCTCGGGCGAACTGACCGGGGTGGGTATTCAAATCACTCAAGAAGAAGAAACTAACGAAATAGTCGTCGTTTCACCCATTGAGCAAACGCCCGCTTACGAAGCAGGACTGCTCTCTGGCGATGTCATTACTTCTATTGACGGCCAAAGCACTGAAGGCATGGAGCTCAGCGACGTAGTCAACCTGATTCGCGGCCCCGTCAACTCGCAGGTACAGATTACGGTTCGGCGCGAAGAAAGGCCGCTCGAATTTGAGCTGACCCGAGCCCGCATCGAAATTCACCCCGTCCGCTACTCGGTAGAATCTGGTCCGGAAGGCTCGGTGGGCTACATTCGCCTGACGCAGTTTAGCGCCAACGCTGCGGCTGAAATGCGTGAAGCCATTCAGGCTTTAGAAGAGCGCGATGTGACGGGCTATGTGCTTGACCTGCGCTCTAACCCCGGCGGTCTACTCTTTTCCAGTATTGACATTGCTGAGATGTGGATAGAAGAAGGCACTATCGTTTCGACGGTGGACCGCAATTCGGTAAGCGACGAAGAAATAGCGCACAATCAGGCGCTGACCGACCGGCCACTGGTTGTGCTGGTAGACGGCGGCTCTGCTAGCGCCAGTGAAATCCTCTCGGGTGCTCTGCAAGACAACAACCGGGCTACACTGGTCGGCACTCAAACTTTTGGTAAAGGGCTCGTGCAGTCTGTCCGGGGCTTGGCCGATGGCTCTGGTGTGGCCGTGACCATTGCTAAATATCTGACGCCGGATGGCCGAGATATTAATAAGTTAGGCATTGAGCCAGACTTTGTCGTGGAGCTCACCGAAGAACAGCGCGATTTTCTGGCTGAAGACCGCGAGAAGATTGGCACTTTAGAAGATCCGCAGTATGCCAAAGCGCTTGAAGTGCTCACTGACTCTATTCGCGCTCAGCGACAGTCGGCTAGCACGGTGGGCGTTGCCGGGCAGTAAGCTAGTACGGCTATCGGCTCAGATTTACTGACTGATCGCTCTGAGCTGAACCTGCTAACTAGGCTGACATTTACCCGCTCTAATCAGGCCAATGCGTTTTGCAATGGCCTGATTTTGCGTTTCAAACGGCCCCCACTTTTCTAAGGGTGGCGTAGTCAGGGCTTCTAACTCTTGTGCAGACATAATTTTGCACTGCTCGGCAGCTGCTTTGACGATATACCAGCTTTCTTCAGACATTTTCGTTGCACGCTAGCGTTAATAAGATGCAGTCGCGATCATTTCTCTGATGAGAAACATAATACCTGCTATTTTTCGTCTCAGCAGGCTTTCAGCATTGTCCCCGTCTGGTAAGGGAAAGCCCAAAGTACGACTGCCTAATTCAACCGCGAATAATATAATTTTGATTGACTCTTCGGTCTCAAGTCGATCAAGCGCCTGCTGTGTACAATATTGGTGTTCATTTAGGTTCTTCATTTGGGCTCTGTTGCGGTGCGTAAGCTGTAGGTGATGATAGCGGCGAGGATGCAAATTACGGCGAGCGATCGCACCACTCCCACAATCCCAATACTCTCCTGCAATACCGGCAACGCCAGCGCTCCTAGTACAGCGCCCGACTTCGCGATACCGCCCGCTAACCCTGCGCCACTCGCCCGAATTTCAGGCGGGAACAGCTCACCCGATAGTAGAAACGTTGTAGAGTTTGGGCCAAGGTTCATCATCAGGTTGAATATAATGAATCCGGTGAAGAGCAGTGCCAAATTTGAGCCAGAGAGAGCCAAGACGAACAGCCCAGCGGCCATGCCAACAAACCCGATGAGCTGTAGCGGAATGCGGCCCACTCGGTCGATGAGTAGAACGGCGAATAAAAAGCCGACGACCAAAAATACGTTGACGATGGCGGCTCCTCTGGCCGAAGCCATTTCTCGCATTAAGAAGCTGTCGCTATCGGCAAAAGCTAACGTTGCAATAATCGTTGGCGTAAAGATGCCAATACCGTAGGTTGCAATATCTTGCAGAAACCAGGGGATAGAGGCCAAGGCGGTCTGTTTGATGTAGGCAGGTGAGAACAGATCGGTGTAGCCTAGTCGAGTAGATTCGCTGGGCTCAGCGGATACCGTAGAGACTCCAACCGGCTTTAAGTGAATTGTTTTTTCTAGAAGCTGAGAGGCCGCTTTAGAAGCTGCTTCATAGTCTCCTTTAGCGATATAGTAACTAGGACTTTCTAAAAGAAACAACAGTCTCAGCCCACCGACTAAAACAGAAAGCACGATGCCCACGCCTAGCATACAGCGCCACGCATAGCCGACTGCCAGCTCTGGGGCAATCTGTTGAAAGGCTAGAATAGTTGCCCAGCCAACGAGCGCTCCGAGTAAAGCACCCACTGACTGAAAGCTAAAGGCTCCAATGACCATGCGTCCGCGCACTCTGGCGGGCATATTTTCAGTAATATAAGACACGCTGATAGGATAGTCTGCGCCGATGCCAATGCCCACTGCAAAGCGAAAGCATAGCAGAGACCAGGCATTCCACGCTAGCGCCGTACCCAGTGAGGCCACGATGAACAGGCCAATATCGACCATGAGCATGAGCTGTCGGCCTACTTTGTCGGTAACGGGGCCGAGGGTGAGTGAGCCGATGAGGGCACCGGCTAATGCGGCAGTCGCGATCGCCCCTACCCACCCCGCACTAAGGCCAAAGTCCTTTTGAATAAACGGCATCGCCACGCCGATAATAAAAAAGTCAAACCCATCTAGCGCAATCAACCCGGCTGAGAGAATCCACAGCATCCACATGGGACGGGTGAGCCGTGAACCGTTAAGTTCGGCTTGAAAGATAGCCTCGGTACTGTCTGATTCAAGGTCTAGCTCAAGGTTTAGTCCAGGATCTAGCTCAGCGGATACCAGCGGATCTGAATTGACAGCATCATCTAAAGGAGACATGACAAACTTGTTTTAAGGCCCCGAAGTAGACAGGTCACTTGCCATTTCAGTCAAAGGATTAGGCTTTATTTGCTGGGGTGGCATTACCGGGCTCAGGCTTGGATACACCTCTAGCTTATCGCTGTTTACCCAGCCTGAGTAGTAGCGAACTTTTGTGCCCTCTGAGGTTAATCCCAATAGATCAAAGTCTCCTCGAATGGCGTTGTTATTGATCGTCAGCCCGCTACGAGCACTCGATGACACTAAGCCGTAGGGGCCACCGCCAACTAGGTTGAGCGAGACTTCATCCAGGCCGCGTTTGAAGCGATCGCCCCCCCAATGCCACTGCCGACCCGGCCAAAAAATCGAATCGCCGCCCGCCGCCCGCTGAGCCGCTGCATCGGCGATTCGATCGCCCCCCTGCGATAGCGTTGTTTCAAATCCAGGCTGGTACACAACCTCATAGCGCGTTATGTTGGGCGCTTCAACCGGCTCCGTCGCTGGTATTGCCTGCGAAATCCATAACACCTCTGCTTCTGGCTCAGTCAGCCTAGCCTCAGGCTCAGTCGCTAGAAAATTGGAATACACATCCACGCCATCCTTTGGCAGCTTTGCCGTGGTTATTAGCTGCCAGCATTTCCAGCTATCTGCCTTGCTGATAGCCTGCCACTGCACCCGGCAAGTCCCGTCACCTGTCGCCACCCACAGCGATTTGTTCTCTACCGCTAGCTGACCAGGAATCGCGCCTACTAACGGACTGTTGGTTACCGTAAAGCTCTCTAAAGTTTCACTCTCAGGCCGATAAGCAACAAGTCCACTCGCTGGAGCAAAAGGATTACCCTCGCCGCTGCGCTGTGTTCCCATCCACAGCGTTGTGCTCCCCTTACGTTCAGTCGCCACCAAATCCGTAATCTGGTCGCCCTGAAGCTTTTCAGGCCGCTGAACGCTCAGTTCCTGCGTCTTTGAATCGTAGTGCAACAGGCTCGCGAAGCCGTTATCGCCCTCGCCCTGACTCGTCGTTGCCGCAAACCAAATATCACTGCCTGCGATCGCTGCCCCGGCAATGCTAGGCACCCCTAAGCTCGCGCCCAAATGCGCCTCCTGTACATCCGAAGTGTTGTACAGCTCACGGCTAATCACTTCACCATCCGCCTTTTTCAGCTCAAAATACACGGCGTCTTCTGATGCTGTTGTATTCGGCGGCTCAAGCACTGGCTTATTGTCCGTTTGTCCAGCTAGCGCGTCGGTTAGCCAATCAGCCTGTAGCCGGATTCGATATTTGTAAGTTGTTCCATCTAATTCAATAGTTTCGTACTTAGGATCGGCTATCTCAGAGAGATAACGCTTATAGTCATAGGGCTTTTCGCCATTCGCCAAGCCATTGGATACAACGACCCATTTCTGGTTGCCTTTGCAAAAATAAAACGTGTAACGGGGCGTTTTAACCGCAACCGTCTGTTCAAAAACGGTGACGCTTTCAGGGCGAAAGTTGAACTGGTCGAAAATAGGCGTATTTTCGGCATTAGAAAGTGGCTGCGATGTGTTTTCAGCCCGTCTACAGTTCTTCAGCGCTGGTGGTAAATCAGGATTAGTAGCAATGTTCGTGCTGGCAGACGGGGCCGACGCTTTGGTTTTAGAGGACGAAGAGACATCGCCTTTACCACCTTCTAGAGTTAAATTAACCACTGGAGCCGTTTCTAGAGATGTTGTCGGCGTGCAGGCACTGAGCGCCCACAATAAACCCATAGCAGCAGCAATTCCAAATTCCAGACTACGGACACTCAAAACCCTTGATCTACCGTTCGCTTCTGATCATGGTCAAACTCGACTAGCAGGTCTGAACGGCTGCAACCCAGTAACTTCGTTCCTCGTTGAGGCAAAATGTACG
>JBGTGK010000361.1:0-9528 GCA_041746795.1 Phormidesmis sp. | reverse complement strand
GCAAGTATTGTCAGCTTATCCAGCGATCACTGAGCCGTTGCAGCAGATGCTCGATTCACAGAAACAGATAGATGAATTTGAGTTAAGGGAGAGCAGTAGAGAGGCGCGGGGCGATGCGGTTGAGCGTTACGGGCTTGATGACCTGACGCGGGGTAAGTCGATTTATGAAGGGCTTCCAGGTTTGCCGCAAACGGTGGTTGCAGGCAAGAAATATATCTGTCCGGTGCCTGACTGTGCTGAAGAGTGGTTTCGGGTGGGGTTGCGATCGCCAAAGCTGTGTGAAGAGCACGGTGTGGTGATGGTGCCAGCAAATGAAGGCTAGGTCATGAGCAGCGCCAAGTTTGTAGAAGGGTTTAGTGGCGGTCTGGCGAACCAATGGGTCAGCACCTTATTTACGCCTGCGTTTGTGTTTTGGTTGGGGGGTGGATTGGCAGCGTTACAGCGCTTTGGCTGGAAAGCTTTTGTAGATTTCTTTGGCACTCTGCCGGAGCCCTTGCCGATTGGGTTGGGCGTTTTGGTGCTGCTGCTGGTAGCGGCTTCTGGGTTTGCGGTTCAGCAGTTTGAGTTTTCGGTGCTGCGGCTGTTGGAGGGGTATTGGCCGAGTTGGTGTCGGCTTTTGACTAGGCGGCTGGTAAAGCGGCAAAAGCGGCGATTTATCGCGATTGACAAGCAGTTGCAAGATTTTAATCGTCGGGGAGTGAAGTCGCTCACTTCAGAAGAGCGACAGGACTATATTCAGACAGATTTGCAGCTTTCGGCGTTTCCGGAGACGGGGCGACTGTTGCCAACGCGATTGGGGAATATTTTGCGCTCAGCGGAGGATCGCTATGCGGTGAAGTATGGGCTGGATGCCGTTATTTGCTGGCCCAGGTTGTGGCTGTTGCTGCCGGATTCGGTGAAGACGGAACTCTCGGCGGCGCGGGATGCTTTGAATTTGACGGCGCGGTTGTGGTGTTGGGGGCTATTGTTTGGGCTGTGGGCTCCTGTGTTTCGGGTGTGGTGGCCGTTGGCTTTGGGTGTGGTGGCAGCGTGGCTGGCATATCAATGGATGGTGCAGGCGGCTCAGGTGTATGGGGCTTTGCTGGAGCCATCTCTACATTTCCTGAAAAAGGCAATTGGAAAGCCCTCCAGCATGAGAACGCTACTCGCGCTGCCGTGCTAGAAAACCTACCTCAATACAGCGTTGTTCACTTCTCCTGCCACGGCTCCGCAAATTTCCGCACTCCCCTCAATAGCGGTCTGCTGATGGCTCATGACGAAACCCTCAGCCTGCGAGATTTACTCGATCTCAACCTCCAAGGTCTTCGTCTTGCAATCCTCTCAGCCTGTGAAACGGGCATCCCCGGCACCGATCTTCCCGACGAAGTGGTTAGCCTGCCCACCGGACTACTACAGGCCGGAGCCGCTGGCGTAGTGTCCTCCCTTTGGTCTGTTGCCGAACTCAGCACCATGGTTCTGCTCAGTCTCTTCTATGAGCTATGGCGTAGTGAACACCTCGACCCACCCGAAGCCCTACGACAGGCCCAAATCTGGCTGCGAGACAGTACAGGGCCAGCACTCGCACCTTACCTAAAACCCGCTCGTCCTGACTTAGCCCAAAAGCTTGATCAATCGTATGGCCAGCGCCCCTTTGCTCACCCCTTCTATTGGGCTGCCTTCACCTATACCGGTGTCTAAGCTGCTGAAAAAATATAGTACGTATGCCTTGGGATAATACGAGACATTCCATCAACGCAATCGCCCGCAGATCCTAGAGGATAACTGCGGGCGGCTGCTTTCATAGTGATGGTCGGTATAAGTGCTAGCCCAATAATTGATTTAAGAAACTTACAAGTAGGCTTCTTAAACCCCCGGCCAGTCGGTTTTATAGAAGTCTTGAGTATATTGGTGTTGCCCAGTCCGTACAGTGCGCAGCTACCTTCCTCATCTAACAAATATAGTTAAATTAAGCCCCGACTAATTAAGGTTAAAACCTTCTGATTGCAGGGGATGTAGCTTCGCGTGATGCAGATCACGGCGTGCAGTCGTAAGGGCCAGGGGGATAGTCGTAGTAGGTAGGGCGGCGAGGGCGTAGCTGAGCAGGCGGTAGAAAGGTCTGATCGTAGTAGCGATAGGGCGCTGCTGGGGGCATCGGCATTGGTGGCGGCATCGGTGCAGAGCGCGATCGCCTTTGAGACTGCAAAACTAACAGCACCGCGCATAAGATCAGGCCGCCGCCGCCTATCATTAGGACAACTACCACACCAGCGCCCAGCAAAATGAGCGAGGTAGGCGTGGCAGAACCTGAGGCCTCAGCAGGACGACTGGCAGCGGCAATTTTGCCATCTATTTCGATGTTATCGACAGAGTGCTGATAGTCCTGAATTTTTGCGACCAGGCTCTGGGTTTTTTCTTCTTGCGATGCGAGCTGATCTTACAAACTGTCTGAAAGCGTTTCCTGCTGAGCTGGCTGGGCCTCTAGTTTTTTGGTCAGTTCTTGCTGCTTGTCTAGCTCGCTGCGGACTTCGTAGTCCAGGTTGTGTGAGGTCGGGGCTGCTTCACCTGGAGCGGCTTGTGAGCCTGGCGTAGCGGCTTCAGTCCGGGCGAGCCGGTCGCCTTGCTGGTGAGCCAAGTTCCCCCCTGGGCCAGCAGAAACCATGCCAACTCGAGCGACTAACAGTACTAAAGCGGCGACTCCAGTGGTCGCGCAGCCCGCCAGATATGCAGTTGTGTCGCTCATAGGCTGTCTGCCCCCTAGCGATTCTCCGCTAAAGGCTACCATAGGAATGGGTAATCTTCTTTTAGTGTGAGGAAGGCACCTGCTGGCAAAGTATAACACCCGTCTAGCAACTGCTGTAGCGATTTTTTGACAAATAAGTAAGGCGCAGTAAAAAAGAGTTTCACTGCGCCTTGTTCTAGTATTTAGGGTGAGTACTCGGCTGTTAAAGCAACTAGATTGAGCGCGCTTTGTTCAGCTAGTAATTCCTTTTGTTTTGCGAGTTGTGACTTACTTGACGATGATTTTGCCTACCATACCAGCGCCACGGTGAGGGGCACAGTAGTAAGTGTATTCGCCGGGCTCAACGTCAAATTTGCTACCGTAAGATTCTCCAGGGGAGAACGTGAGCTGAGAGTGGGTTAGCTTGTCAGCAGTGGATTTGCCGCCGGGAACGCTGTTTGCGTCGAATACAACGTTGTGAGGAGCCATTTTGTTATTTTCCCAGGTGACGGTATCGCCTTTGTCAATAGTGATGGTAGCCGGTTCAAAGACCAGCAGGCCGCCGTCAGAGCCCATTTTTACGGTGTGATCGGCAGCGAAAGCAGGGGATGCCAAAAGGGCACAGCTGCTAACGACGAGTAGGGCAACCACTAATGCGGTGCCGAGTTTGCGGAAAGCTTTAGCAATCAATTTCATAAGACCTCTGGCGGCTAAACGTAATACAGTTTCTTGCACTTCAGCAACGATTATAAACCGCTGTGTGAAGGTTTTGGCGGTCTGCGAGGTTCGGATTTGACGACCTGTCATTTTCGTTAGGAGGTTTTGCGAATATTTATTGGCAAACGTTAAATGATTAGGTGCGTAACTGGCCGAAAGCAGAATTTGTCTTTAGGATTAGGAAAATCAATGACACAACTGTGCTTATGGCTATGGATGTTGTACAAAAGCAAGTACTTGAACTCAGTAATAAGGTTGATACGCTTCACGGGTTGATGGAGCAGTTAACCGACAAGGTGAGTAGTCTTGCAACCCTACAGAGCAATTCGTCTGGCAGCGGCTTAATCGCTGATGCTAGGGTGAACAATTTGTCGCCAGTAGCTATCCGTCGCCCGGTCGATCCATCGATGATGCATAAAGATGTATTAAGCGACGAGCCTCTCGAAGGTGATAGGTCGGGGTCTTCGTCTCATTCTCTTTCATCCGAGATTCAGATTCAGCGGCTAACGGCACAGCTAACGGCTGCTTACAATCGCATGGCTGCGCTTGAGGAGCAAATTTTGGCCTGCCGATTTCAGTAGGGGCGCAAGGCCTTATTTCCCTACGTGGGTTCTCTTTAAAGGCAGCGTCTGAGTTCGGCTTCGACGGCATGGCGTAGCTGTGAGCGGTTCCATCCTTTATAGAGGTGAGCTGCGATCGCGCATCCTCCTGCTCCAACGCCTTCTTTCACAAAGCCCTGTTCGTAGGCTCTCAGCTGAAAGTAAGATGACCGGGCGAAGCTTATTTCGCTGGCTAGGTAGGGCGCACCAATTTCGCGGGCGATCGCCTGAGTGTCGGCACTTGCATCTTCGATTACCCAGCGGGTTGTGCCCACGACGACTCGCTGGTTTTTCCATGGGAGCGCTTTTTCTGTTGATACGATATCTGCCATTTCTAGGGTTAGAGCCTTGGCGATCGCATAAACGGCTAGCATTTGAGAGCCGCCTGCTAGCAGGACGCCAACCTGGCGACTGGCGGCTAGCGTGATGCCTGCGGCCACAGCCTGCATAGGATCACCACAAGCAGCGATGGCCGATAGAGGGATGGGCAGAGAGATTGCTGCAAGATTTACCGGAGGGGTTAACCTGTGCTGATACCATTGCTGTAGCCCCTGATTCACCAGCTTTAGCTTTAGCTCGCGGTGACTAACGCAAGGGCTGTTATGACTGCTGCTCATGCGTTCGGCTACGTCATATCCTAGCGCCGTGAGCACTGCCTGGGCTGTTGTCGTGCCACCGACCACGCATTCGCCCAAAATCAGGTAGCTGCCTGAGCACTGCCGAGCTAGCTTCTCACCCCAGCTAAGCCCGCTCTCGAATAGAGCTTTGACCTGGCTGTGGGTCATTGCCTGACCTGTGTGCAGAGCTTTTGCCATGACCTGGGGGAGGGCTATATGCGGTGCTGCGAGCCGATTAGGTAGGCCTGTACTCAGCAGCTGAAAGGGAATGCCTTGCTGGGTGAGAATTGCCCGTGAGATAACGGCTGGAGAGATGCCTGCTCTTAAGGACAAATGCTGGGGAGGGCTACTGTTGGCGAGAAGTTCGCCATCGGCGAACGCGGTGTACTGCCGGGCTTGGGGAGTCATCCCCGCTGCTGAAATATGAGGAATCAGGCCCGTGTCCGTGAAGCTGAGAATGCAGGCAAATAGGGGCCTTTTTCCCCGGTGCTGACGCAGCCATTCGCTCGGGTCTCCAGCGCAAATACGGATCATAGGGGCGCAGGCTTTAATCTTCTGGCTTTAATCTTCTATCAGCGCCTGCACCCAGCCGGGGGGCTCAGGCATGGCAACGCCCAATCGCTCTAGCACGAGCCAAGCTGCTAAATGCACCGTGAAAAGGTAAACGATGCTTGAGAGCAGCACCATGAGGACAGCGACTATTGCCACAAATTCCATACTGGGCTGGCTCAATGCGCCCAGGCCAATCCAGCCCCAGTTGGTCAGCAGCCGGACGGCCCAGTCAATAAACTGGGTGATTTGAGCGACCAGATAGCCCCAAAGGTCTTCACCGGCTAGCAGTGATAGTAGCCAGATGCGAAAGAACGATCCTAGCGCCACCAGCACACCACCTGTGAAAATAGAGAACTCCCAGCTTGCCTGCCGTCGCCATAGACAACCGAGCTGTACGCCCAACAGTCCATAGGGCATTACAAAGAAGATGCTGCGGGTGGGGCCGAGCAAAATGGTGAGCAGCAGCCCCGACACGGCTGCTGCCATCCAGGCAGCGCGCAGGTTCCACCGCAGATAAACCAGGGCAATGGGCAGTGGAAACAAAATTCGCAGCAGCGGGCCGGGTGGAAAATAGGTGTTGATCAGCCACATCAGGCTAGCAGCGCTGGCGAGAAAGGCCGTTTCTACAAGCGGAAGTGGCCCTACGGCCTGTCTGTGTAGGCCTGTTTCAACCGGTGCTTCGACGTCTGTAGCGGTCTTTGAGGCCAGTGGAATGGGAAAGAGCTGAGCCGAGTGCTGCGTCGATTTTTGATCCTTAAAATTACGATTTTCAGACTTCTGATCCTCAGACTTCAGACCTTCAGGCTTTTGATCTCCATCAGCGTACTCTGGTGGAATCCAATCGTCAGGAATCCAATCTTCTGAAGTTGATTCGTCGGAATGCTTGGGGGGGATGCTCATGTGTAGGGATGATGGGCAGCAGGCTATACCAGAAGATTTTCTAGGGCTTCGAGGTCGATAATTTTGAGGATGTCGCGATCACGCTCAATCAAGCCCTTTTTCTCTAGCTTACTCAGCACCCGCGTCACGGTTTCACGAGCGAGGCCGCTGAGGCCGCTAAGTTCTCGATGAGGCAGGTTAGGAATTTCCATCCCCTGACCTGCAACTGTACCCTGCCCATCGGCTAAAAATAGCAGGATATCGGCCACCCGCGACTGACTATCAGACTCGCGCAGCCGTAGCCGCCGATTGACCTGACGCAGCAGCTTTGCCATTAGCCTAGCCAGGTACAGTCCGGCTAACGGCTCAGTATTAAGTAGCTTAACAAAATGCTGAGCAGGCATGTTGCCAATTACGGTAGGCACTAGAGTAATAACATCGGTAGAGCGGGGAATTTCTTCGAGGGGAGCCATCTCACCGAAGACTTCGCCCTTGCCTAGAATATTAAGCGTGACCTCTTTACCATCTAGGTTGTAGGTACGAATTTTGACCCAGCCTTCCAGAATGAAGTAGACAGAGGTGCCCCAATCATTTTCTAACAAAATGACCTGATTGGCCGGATGTCGTCTTGTAACTACTTGAGCGGCTGCCTCCTGAGCAGCTTCAGGGGTCAGCTCTGAGAAAAAAGGCGTCATCCGGATCAGTTCGCTTTTGTCGAAAGGGCGTACATCCATTGGTAATAGGCAGATGCGGAAAAGAGTACAAGATTGCAGCAGACAAACGGGTGAATTGACCGTATGCTAACTTTCGGCATCTAGTTAATAGATGAAGTCAATAGACGAAAGCTGTGTGTTGATAGATGTCTACTAGCTAATGCGTCACCAAAGTTTGGCTTTAAAGTTTTGGCTGTGTTGGGTTCGCTTTATGGCTGCGTTCTGCTCAGGTGTACACCTACTGTATCGCCAAGCTTTGTCAATTGTTTCGAAGCACGCTAACTTTAGCATCGAAGCTGTCGTATAGACTACTTAGCTTATACCTGTCAAATTTCGCTCTTGAATATTGACAAGTCTCGTCAAAAACTGCTTAGCAATTTTTTTTAAGCTGTGCTTTTTTGCGTTGCTAGCTTAAACTTTGTGCAACTCATGAACACCAGTACTCGCTGACTATCACAGGCATTCATTGTGACTTCCCAGAAGGATCAGATTCAATCGCTTATCGCTGATATAGAACAGGTCTTGGGCTCGACTCAGCCCCGAAAAGGCTGGATTAGAGCGAGCGATACTGAGCGGCAGCGGCAGGCGCTTGCTAAGGCCCAAGCCTATTTGGTGTCTTTACAGCAGGCGTTTGATGCGCCGGGCGGCTGGGGGCCAGTAGATCCGAGTACGGGGCAGGTAGCTGGATTAGAAGAAGACACAGGCCGTGCCGTTGCCTCACCCCGCGCTTCACGAGGGATCGCGGGCATTTTTCCGGGTCTATCTGCTAGGCAGGCCTCTGATCCGTCTGATCTATTTGATCCAGCGGATGCGTCGGAGCGCTCGGCGGAAGATGTGTTGCAGGCGCTGCTGACTGAGATGAAGTTTTTGCGCTCTAGTGCGCTAGAACCGCTGCGCCTGGAGATGAATAGCCTTCGAGAGCAGCGCGATCGCCTGCGTCAAGAAGTAAAAGGACTGGATGCGGAGCGCTCTACCCGCGATCAGCATTCTGCTATGAGTTCTGCGGTGAGTGAGGAGCAGCTTAATCAATTTTTGGCGGCCCTGATGGAGCGTTTGCAGGAGCGGCTTTCTGCGCAGGTGACTCAAACGCTGGGCCAGCTAGAGAGTGACCATGCGGCGGCAGTCACCAGGCTGTCTGCGGCGACAGACGCTGAAGTGCTTCAGCTCAGATCCAGCGGTCAGGATGACTCGCTAGAGGAGATGCGCCAGCTACAGTCTCGATCGGATCAGCTGCTGGTAAATATCGAATCGACGCTGCAAGGCATGTATGAAACGCTGCAAAAGAATATTGATAGCTATCAGTATTCTTTGAATGAGGGAATTGAAAGTATGCAAAGCCTGGGCCGTCAGGGTGAGGTAATTGTGCGATCGCTCGTCGATCATCTGACGCAGCAGCTCGGCCAAAGTGCTCACCCTGAGCCCGCTTTTTATCCGCCTCGTTCGGCAGCGTCCATAGCAACAGAAACTACTGATACAGTCGCTTCGCTGGATGACATTTTGCCAGAGGATCTGCCAGAAGATTTGCCAGAGGACTTATCAGAGGACTCCGTTCAGGAGCCAGAGGACTCCGTTCAGGAGCCAGAGGACTGCATTCAGGAAGACGGCACGATTGATTTAGACCTGCTGAAGCTGGATATTGACCGCAGTGACGAAGATGATGAGCTGACGGTTGATGATTTGATGGTTGATTCGGCGATCGCGGATGCGCAAGTCGCGGCGACTGAAGCGGAAGATGCAGAAATAGAGGCTAAAGTGACGCCGACAGCAGACGCCGCCTACCTGGCAGATTTGACTATAGATGATTTAACGGTTGATACGAGCGATGATCCGCTGGTTGAAACGCCGTCGTTTGGTGAATCAAGTAGCGATTCAGACAGCGATTTAAGCAGCGATTTAGATAGCAACTCAGCCCTGAATTTTCAGCCCGCCGATGAGACTGAGCTAGCAGACATTTTGCCGGATTTTGGTGAGCCTGTTGAAGAGTCTGTCGAGGCATCCCCTAAGGAGCCCCTTGAGGCGTCTATCGATGTATCCCCTGAGGAGCCTATTGACAGGGCCGACGACGAGGCCGCTGCTGGGATAGATTCTGCCTTTGAAGATGCGGTATCTGAAGAGAGCATGGCGGCTATTTTAGCGGCGGCGGCTTTGGGTACGACGGGTGCGCCAGAGGCAGAACCAGAAGCAGAACCGGAGCCAGAACCGGAGCCAGAACCGGAGCCAGAACCAGAGCCAGAACCAGAGCCAGAACCAGCGATCGCAACCGCTATCGACATCCCCGAATCGGCTCTTGTGCCTGATATCCCGGAGACAGAAGATGAGATTGCAACCGACCTGAGCGACTCGCTAGACGTCTCGGCAGTTGCTGAGGATGAAGCTAGCAGGGATGAAGCTCGCAGTGGTGACGAAGTTTTAGATCATTTAGCCGCCGAGCTAGAGGCGAATAACCGAGCTGCTGACCGCATTGCGAGAGAGTCTGTTCTCAGCGGATTAGATGAACCGTCTTTAAATGTGGCTTCAGATTTAGAAGAGGCAACTGTTTTTGTAGAAGACGCTCCCTTGCCAGAAGTTTTGACCCATGACGCTCACTCCTTGGAATCTTCGCTGATTCCAGATTTACCTCAGGCTTTGACAGGAGAAGCGTCTGCGGAAGACGCGCTCATAGAAGACGCGTCCGTAGAAGAAACGCCTATAGAGGAAATAGAAGAAACGTCTGTGGAAGAAGCGTTTACAGAAAAAATGCCCACGGAAGAAAT